>JALZBR010000409.1 GCA_030863485.1 Actinomycetota bacterium | reverse complement strand
GCTCCACCCGGTGACGCTCCACCGCGGCACAGACCGCTTCGGGGTCACGGCTGCGGATGCTCACCACGGTGCCCCCGTTCGAAAGGGCGTAGAACAACGTGTTGATCCCGCCGATGTGGTCGAGCAGGAGGAAGGTCATCACCGTGAGGCGGTGGCGCTGCACTCTGAACTTCTCGAGGAGAGCGGCCAAGTCATGGAGGGCGGCTTTGCTCGTACCCGTCGAGCCAGACGTGAACAGCACCAGCCCCGGCCTTCCGTCCTCGATGAGCTTCCTGGTGAGAGGGTTCTCCACCCGACCGTCTCGGTGCTCGATGGAGCACTCGTCCCGCTCGTCCACAGTGACAACGGTCTCCACCTCGGCTATGCCCATGAGGTTCGCCGACCCAGCGAGGCCCGACTGCCCGAGGGGCACGAGTATCGCCGCCCGCTCAATGAGCGCGAGCATGAGGGCCACTGTGGTAGGCGAGAAGTCGGCTTGGAGAGCAACCACTCGTCCTCTCGGGACCCCTTGCTCGTCGAGAAAACGACTCAGCTCCTCGACTCGATCGAGCAACTGTGAGTAGGACGTCGGGCGCTCGTCCCAGACGATCGCCGTTCTCTCCGGCCATGTGCCCATCAGCTCGAAGAGCCAGCCCAGCGACACTCAAACGCCCCCCAGATAGAGCACCTGGCCGGTAACATAGTTGCTCTCCGGCCGAACGAAGAAGTCCACCACGTTCGTCACGTCGACAAACTGGCCGAGCCGCTTGAAGGCGAGACGACTGACGATATCGTCGATCTTCTCTCGGGGAACCGACCGTATGAGGTCGGTGTCGATGGGCGTGGGACCTACGACGTTGCAGGTGATGCCGAACGCAGCCAGCTCATGGGCCATCACGCGCGTGAGTGCCACGACCGCGCTCTTCGAAGCCACGTATGCCGCTTCCCCCTCGAGCCGCATCGGAACCGCGACCGTGCTGAAGTTGATGATGCGCCCGAAAGAGCGACGCCGCATGAGCTTCGCGCTCTCTCGGGAGACGATGAAGGTCCCCAGCGCGTTCGTCGACATGACCTGACGCATCGTGTCGAGCGGGGTGAGGAGGCAATGGTTCAACGACGCGACGCCGGCGTTGTTGATCGTGACATCCAGACGCCCGTGTCGCTGACGGATGGAGTCCATCATGCCCCGCACCGCGACTTCGTCCGTCACGTCGACGCAGTGATGGGTGTACTCCGGCAGCGCCCAGTCCGACGGTTGGCGGCTGCAACCCTCGACGATGGCTCCTTGGCCGATGAAGTGCTCGACCAGATGGCGACCAATGCCCTTGCGGCTGCCGGTGACCAGGACGACGGGTCGTTCAGCCGTCATCGCTGACCACTCTGCTGACGTACTCGGCGAGTGTCTGGACCGTCCGGAACGGGCTGCGTGTCTGGGACATCGCCCGGTCGTCAGCCAGGCTGGCGGAAATCCCGTGGAGCGACCTCAAGCGGTCCTCGATGTCGACGATCAGCGTCACCAGTCCGAGGGAGTCGAGCACGGACTCGCGGCCCACAAGCGGCGTGCTCGGCCCGATGACAACCGTGGAATGGCGCTCACCTTCGGTGAGCACCTCCTCCAGGCATGCAAGGACCAGATCGCGGCTCTCGGCAACAGGCAGGCGGGAAGCAGCATGCTCCGACATGGTGGCTCCATCACTCCTGGCGGCGCCCACGAGCCGTCCGCCTTTGCCTCCTTGAAGTCTCACGATCGGACTCGACGGAGGCACTCATCCTCTCACGAGCACAAGGCACGTGTGACGCCCGGCGCTCCCGTAGGCGCTGAAGACGTCGAACGCTCCACGAGCCCTTGCCTCCTCTCAACTCGTCACGGAGGGATGTGGGGCAGCGCGGCCGGGCGACGTCTCCGCCCGACAGGACTCCTGTGGCTGATGTCCCTGTCGGTCTTGACAGCTGCCACCCGTGGTGGTTGAGTAGCTGACCGTTTAGCGAGGTTGGGGAGTGCTGGGGGCACTAATTGGCGAATCGGCGGGATTTTACGTTCGCTGCTGTTCCCGCCGTCGGGCGGCGCGCCTCGTGCCCGTGTCGAGGCCCCCCTCACGCTCATCGGAGCTGTAACACCCGCGCAGGTAACCAAGCGAACATCGAGGGTGTAGCGCCACACACCGTCGTCTCTGCAGCGGCAGGTCGCTCTACACCGACCTCGCCCGCCGAATCGAGTACGAAGCGTCACCGCCCCATACAGTCAGGAGTGAAGAAGATGCCGAAAGTAATGCAGTTCCGCGCCGTCAAGCGAGCAGTTGTCCTCCTCGCACTCACGTCGCTTCTGTTGGGAATTTCCGCATTGCCGGCGCAGGCGCACAAGATGCCCCAGAAGCCTGGCGACGTCCATTGCGACAAGTTCAACATGAAGAACCTGACGGGAGACACGGTCATCGAGAACCCCGAAGTCAAGATGTACGACGACAAGGGGAACCTCCTGGCCGCCAAGGTCGTCGTCGCCGTCGTCGTCGACGCGGACTTGATCGTGTGCGTGGAGGTCGATGCCGAGGCCGACATCAACATCGTCTTGGAGGCCGTCCTTGACGAAGACAAGAACGGGAAGAAGGACACGGTCGTCGTCCGTGTTGACATCGATGCGAAGGCCGATGTCAACGTCAAGGTCGCGGCAAAGATCCGGGGGAAGATTGGTCTCACTGTTGCTGTGGCGGTGGAGGTCAACGCCAACGTCGCCGTGAAGGCCGGTGAAAAGAAGAGCATGAAGTGCAAGGGCAAGGACGGGGTCGACACTTACTGACCCAGTCCTGACGACACGTACGAGGAGGGCCCGCCATTCGGTCGGGCCCTCCTCCATCCACATCTTCAGCGCGTTCCCCAGTCGTCTCGTCGGTGCGGTCGGAGGACGGTGCCGTGCGATGGAGTTGAGAGCAGTTTCGTGAGCGATCAGGAGAAGGGACAGTGAGGATGAAGAGGAAGAGACTGCGGACCGTCCTTGTCGTGAGTGCGCTAGCTGCCGGTACGCTGTTCGGGCCTTCCGCCCAGGGGACGACTGCGGACACGAAGCACTATCCGGACCTGCGTACCCTCAAGCCCTCTGACCTCAGTATCACTCGTCAGTGCACACTCATACTGCTAGGTAGCTGCACAAGGCTGCTTCGGTTCTCGAACACGGTCTGGAACGGTGGGAACGGTCGGCTCGAACTCCGACCCCAAAACAACTCGGTCCTTGGTAAGACGACGGCCTACCAACGCATCTGGTCGCATGATGCCGCCGGAAAGTGGTACCTCGTCGAGGAGGTGCCGGTGGGAGAGTTCGTGTTTCACGCATCCCATAACCACTGGCACTTCGAAGGTTTCGCAAACTACTCACTCGTAAACGAGAATGCCGACGGATCCATCGGCAACAATGTGAGGCGATCGAGCCAGAAGACCACGTTCTGCGTGATCGACACGGACAAGGTCAACGCGAACCTCGAGCATTCCGGCTCTCAGACTTACACCAGCTGTGGCCAGAACGACATTACTGGCCTCACCGTGGGATGGGGCGACAAGTATGCTTACAATCTCTCTGGGCAGTCGATAGACATCACAAATTTGCCTGACGGACGTTACTGGCTAGTGTCGTCGGCGGACTTCCAGGACCGGATCCACGAAACCAACAACTCGAACAACTGGGCCGCGGTGAAGATCAAGATCAGTGGCACGACCGTCTCCGAACTCGAGACAAAATTCCCCTCGTAGCTTGCCCCCCGCCGGATGAGGCGGTTTTAACGAAGCTTCGCTGTGGAGAAGCAACTGAGCGACCGTCGTCACCGCGGGCGCGCGCCTCCGGCACACTGGACCGCTGATGGGCGAGGAGGTTGCCACCGGTCGAGGTTCGTCGCCCGGTCAGACTCCACGGTCGAGTGACGCACGCGGTGGCGACTCGAGCGGGAGCGCCGACGTAGACGACAGCGTGGTCAAGACCACGCACTCCTTGGTGCTCATGCCGCGCAGTCAGCGGTACCGACGGCTTCCGCGCCTCGTCCTCAAGGCCTTGGGCATCGTCTGGTCTGCGGGTCGTCGAGAGCTTGCCGTCATCACCGCGCTCCAGCTGTTCCAAGGGCTCGGACTGACGGCCCAGTTGCTCCTCGGCAGAGAGGTTCTCGAGTCGATCCTCGAAGAAGGTGGGCCGGGCTCCGCCGGTTTCGTCCCGGAGTTGGCGGCGCTGGTCGCGGTCACGGTGCTGCTCAGCTTCGCCGGCGCGATCCAGGTCGAGCAGTCGCGGGTGCTCGGTGAGCTCGTGGCCCGCACCGCCTTCGACCGGGTGCTCGACGTCGCCGGCGCCGTCGACCTCGAGGCGTACGAGTCGCCTCAGTTCTTCGACCGGCTCCAACGGGCCCAGGTCGGGAGCCTGACGCGCCCGATGCAGATGGTGCTCGCGCTGGGAACGCTCATCACCTCGGTGATCGCGCTTGTGGGCATCACCGTCGCCCTTCTCGCCCTCCAGCCCCTCCTCGTGCCGTTCGTCGTTCTCGGCTACGCGCCGCTCTGGCTGGCCAGCACTCGCAACAGCCAGACGCTGTTCCAGTTCGTTCTGCGGATGACCGAGGGCGACCGCCAGCGCATGTACCTCCAACGGGTCCTGTCGGGGCGCGACGAGGCCAAGGAGATCCGTGCCTTCGGGCTGGGGCCCCTGCTCCGGAAGCGCTACGACCGGCTCTACGACGAACGCATCACCCAGCTGCGCCAGGTCGCCCGTAAACGCCTGAGCCGCTCGCTCGTGGCCGCTTTGGGAACGTCGGGGTTGACCGTCGCCTCACTAGGCGTGCTCGGATACCTCTATGTCGAGGGTCACATGTCGATCTCCGCCATGGGAGCGAGTGTCGCCGCACTTCTGCAGCTGGGGAGCCGCCTCGGAGGAGTCGCCGATGGCGCAGGCACCCTGTACGAGTCGGCCCTGTTTATCGAGGACTACGAGTCGTTCCTCGCTCTCCTGCCGCGACTGCCCGAGGCCAAACCGGTGGGCGATCCGCTGCCGCGATTCGAACGCTTGAGGGCGGAAGGTCTCACCTTCACCTACCCGGGAGCCGCCGTCCCAGCGGTGCAGGACGTCTCGCTCGACGTCCGCGCCGGCGAGGTGGTGGCGCTCGTCGGCGAGAACGGATCCGGCAAGACCACGCTGGCCAAGCTCCTCGCCCACCTCTATGCACCCGACGCCGGGCGCATTCTCTGGGACGATCTCGACACCCGGGCGTGCGACCCTCTCACCGTCCGCCAATCGATCGCGGTCATCTTCCAGGACTTCGTGCGCTACCTCCTTCCCGCCCGGGAGAACATCGGGGCGGGGCGCCACGAGCGGTTCGACGACCTCGACGCCATCGTACGTGCCGCCCGGTGGTCGGGGGCCCACGACTTCCTCTCCCAGCTCCCGAAGGGCTATGACACGACCCTGGGCAAGGAGTTCAGCGGCGGGCTCGACCTTTCCATCGGTCAGTGGCAGCGAGTGGCGTTGGCCCGGGCCTTCTTTCGTGACGCCCCGTTCATCATCCTCGACGAGCCGACGGCGGCGCTCGACCCTCGGGCGGAGTACGACCTCTTCCAGCGCATCAGATCACTGTTCGAAGGACGTTCGGTGCTCCTCATCTCCCATCGGTTCTCGAGCGTGTGTTCCGCCGACCGGATCTACGTGCTCAAGCAGGGAAGGGTGGTGGAGCAGGGACGCCATGAGGAGCTCATGGCAGCCGGAGGCATTTACCGCGAGCTCTTCACGCTGCAGGCCTCCGTCTATCTCCAGGCGGCGCCGGAGGCGCCCGCGACCGCCATGGGTGACGGCGCCGATCCTCCAGCTCTGCGTCTGGCCGGCGAGGAGGCCGGCGACCGGCCTCTCGAGGGCCCGACCCACTTGGCCGTCACGTGGACGGGAGCCGTTCTGTTGCCCGCCCTGGCGGAGGGGGCGACCCGCGAGGAGCTGGCGACGCTCGTGTCCGACCGCTTCCGAGTCGACCGCCACCAGGCGGTTTATGAGGTCGACTCCTTGTTGGGCGAGCTCGAGGCCAGAGGATTGCTGGAGCAGATCAGACGGGCTCGAGCGACAGGACGTAACCCGGAGTAAGCCGGGGCTCTTGCGTCCGTGGTGCCCGTACCGTCCGTCCGGGGCGCCAGGTAACCAACCAACTGCCCGCTGTTTACCTGAGAAGGGCTTCGAGCAGCGGAGTGCTCTGGATTTTCGAACGCAGCGTCTCGAGAGGGGCTGACGATGGGTCGTTACCGGCATTGTGAAGGGCGGAGCGGAAGGCGCTGAGTTCCTCGTTGGTGAGGCGCAGGCCCGAGATGCCTCTGAGCGCGGGTGAGTTGAGCTCCTCGACCCAGCGGGCTAGGAGGCTTGCTGGGTCCTCGGCGGGGAACATGCACTTGAGGATCGCGTCGACCGAGGCTCGGTCAGGCAGGTTCAGGATCAACGCGAGGAACAGGCGGTGCATCGCGTCTTGAACTAGTCGGCGCCGGATGATGATGCCGTACTGTCGCCGCTTCTCGGCGAACACACGCCGCAGGATGTCGCCAATGGAGCCGTGACGCCGAACGAGGTGTTCAACGACCTCGTCGGCACGTCCGGAGCGGTCGAGCGTGAGCCAATGTTGGGTGACCCAGAACCCAGCGAAGAGATCAGCGGCCGAGATCATCTCGCGGGCGCACCGGAGGGCCTCTTCGGGCGCGAACTGGTTGAGCGTCGTCAGCCCCCTGAGCTGGCGATCAAGCGTCTCGTCCTCGAAGAAGGGGTCAAACGCCACACCGGGCCGGAGGTACTGGAACTGCGGCCCGGTCTCCTCTTGATGGTTGGTCCGGACGACGATCGTGACCGACGGCCGGTCGAGGTGGAACAGGGCGTGGATGAAAGCGTCACCGGCGAGGATCGCCCGCACGTCCCCCCGCCGCAGGAGCTCGGCAGCGCCGAACCGGAGGTCGCCTAAGAGAAGGCGGCTGGTGACCGCCTCCTCCCCTGAGAAGCCGTACACAACGTGGATGCTCGAGCCCTCGAGCACCCGGAACGCCCCGGAGAAACTGTGCTGATGAATGGCCGTTGTCCCGTCGAGCCAGTAGAGGGCGGAGATGCGGAAGTCGCGGCCGCGGTAGAGGGTGACCGGAGGCTCGCCGAAGCCGTAGACCTCTTGGGGAACCAGCCGATGGCGAGAGGTGAGGAACTGGAGCACACCGACGGCGTCGGCGTCGGGGGGCACGGGCGTCTCGGCGAGGACCCGTGTGGCGACTTCGGGGAAGTGAGCCTCGTTGTTGTGGTAGCCGGCCCACGCCCCTTCGACCCCACGCCCGAGCGAGTCGAAGTACGCCTCGATGGCGGCGGCCGACCGAACCGGCCGCTCCTGCTCCGTCGGCCCTCCCAGCGTCGTCACCATGCCCCCAACCCTCAGGTCAGAACGTCATCATAGATCTCCTCGCGGCGCAGTACACCGTCGCGACGGGCGGCAGCAACCGTGGCGAGTAGCCGGCTCATCGGCAAGCAGGGTCACCCGTGAGTCGACGATCCGATCCGTTGCAACAGTCTCGCCTGGACGAGCGCATCGACGAGGTTCTGGACGTCGCGATGAAGGACGTCGGGCTCGACCTCGTAGAGGGCCAGGAGGGCGTCGATCGCCTCGTCCATCGGCTCTTCGATGAGATGTCTGAGGATGTTGGCCCCCACCTCGTTCAGGGCGAAATACTGCTCTGTCTCAACGTTTAGGAGGACAACCTCTTTCTCCACTTGGCGGTAGAGCACTTGGGCCGGGATTTCGAAGGAAGGTCGGCCAGATGTGGGCACCTCACGCTCCCGCGACCGGTGTGGACGAGTCGAGCCGGCGTCGAGTATAGGAGGGCCAGACCTGGCAAAAGGCGGTTCGGTGCCGATGCGCGCCGGGCGGGATGCCGAGAACGAGCTCGGAGCGGGTGTGACGCTTGTCACGCCACGGGCAGAAGCGACCCTTGCCATCACGCGAGCCGTCCGGTACGTTCTGCCCATCGCCCTCGATCGAGGGGACGACCGCCCCTCGGGCTGGGGAAACAACATGGAGGGTGCAGATGGAGTACGAAACTCCGGAGTTGCGGGTTCTCGGGTCTTTCGCCGGGCTCACGATGGGAACTGGTGGAAGCTGCCCTGACGGGGGCGGACGCAACAACACACAGGTCGGTGGTGGGTCCATCGGCGGCCAGTTCGACCCCCTTGCCTGCGGCCCGCCCGACCAGTAATCGAAGCGACGGCGGCGCCTGTTCGAGGTCGAGCCGCACACATGTCCGGCAGCTAGATCACTGGGCACCCACCCAGTGATCTAGCGCGACGCAGCGGAAGAGTGGGATGGCGGCGTTCGCCATCCCCTTTTTCGCGTTTGTCACCAAGGCGTCGAAGCCGTCCTGGTCCAGCCAACCGAGGGCATGGAGTGGCCCGCCCCGCACCCCCGCCAGCGTGCGGTCGTTCAGCACTTGGGGCCAGAAGACCTCCGAGAAGTCGGCTTTGGACAGCCGTCGGGCCACTGCGGGCGGGAGCCGATCGGCGAAGGCCTCGACCTGCAGGGCGCGATAGTGACCACCCCTCGTCGGCCAGGAGGGATCGAGGCCGTAGGTCGCATGCACGAAGCGGGGGTCGAGGAAGGGATGGGAGTCCCGCCTGCCGGCCCAGTCCCCGACGAGGGCGCGCGTCTCGAGGATGGAGGCCAGGTAGCCGGAGGTGAGGGTGGCGAGCCGTTCGTCGATGGCGTCGATGCCCGTAACCGGTACTGGTCGGCGGCCGAGAACCCTTCGCAAGTCGGCTCTACGCGTCGCCGTGGGCGTCACCCATGTTGGGAGCCGCTTCCGCCGCCACGGCGCCACGAGGTGCCCGAGTGTCGGCCTCACCACCTCCGACCACGCCCGTACGGGGTCCCGCACTGCGCGCCGTGCCATGTCGTGGAGCAGATGCGACTGCCGGAGCTTGATCGCGCTCATCACCCGGGGGCCGACGCCGTACGCGACGAAGGCGTCGTCGCCGCCGAGACCGGTCAGCCCATCCGTGCGGCCCGCATCCAACAGAGCGCGGTGCAAGCCCGTGAACATCGTGAAGTTGGCATCCGGGCACGGCCGCCGCAGCCGGACACCCAGCTCCTGGTTCTCCTCCTCGGTCGGCACCCACGGTGGCGTCGACACCGCTCTGAGTCCCCAGCGCTCGATGGCAGCCTCCGAATACGCCCGTTCGTCGGCGCGAGGACCGTCGAACACCATCCGACCGACCACAAGGTCTTCGCACCCGAGAACGACGAGCGTGCCCACCACCGTCGACGAGTCGAGGCCGCCGCTCAACTCGCTGGTCGCCGCACCCGGCCCGACGCGGCAGCGGACGGCGTCCTCCAACACCACACGACAGCGCTCGGCGGCGTCCTCCCAGGAGATCTCCAGTTCCGGGTGCAGCTCCCATCGGTGGTGGGCGAAGGTCCTGGCTCGCCCGTGGTGGAGGACCCAGGTGTGCCCGGGCGGCAACGTGCGGATACCGCGGTAGAGGGTCTCACCACGGCTCTGCTCCACGGCGGCGAGGTACTCGATGGCGATGTGCTCGTTGACGCTGGTGTCCACCCAGGGAAGCGCGGCGAGCGTCGCCACGTCCGACGCGCCGGCGTGGCACGAGCCGGCCGCCGCTTGGTACCAGGGGCGTACTCCGACGGGGTCTCGGGCCACGAGCAGCATCTCGGCTCCGCGATCGAGGATGACCATGACGAAATCGCCAAGAAGATCTGTGGCGACCTTCGCTCCCACGGACCGGTAGCGCCGGCGCAGCGCGTCGGCCTGATCGAGCGACGGAGACGCGAGGTTGTGGAGCCGCCCGTCGAGGACGACCAATACGTCGCCGTCATCAACGGCGGCGAGCCAAGGGCAACCGGCTGCCCAGGCGACCGCCAGGTCGCGGTGCTGGGTCAGGACGGCCTCGCCGCTGCCGGTGGCGGTCCGGGACAGCGAGCGGAGGCTGTCGATCGACTTGATACCAGCTGCGACAGCGGTGACGAACGTCATCGGAGCTCGAGGAGCAGCCCCTCGAGCTCCCCGGCGGCTAACTCCACGTATGTCTCGGTCACCTTTGGGTCGTCGTTGAGGACGACGTCGCCCGCTTGTACCCATGCATGCGCCTCGACATTGCCGTCGACGTTCCGTACGCCGATGTGCACGGCGGCGGCTAGGCCCAAGCGGTTGAGCTCTCTCATCAGGGTCACCGACCGGCGCAGGCAGGTCGGGGCGACGGGGATCATGTGGAAGCCCGCGTCGACTGCAGCCGACACCTGGATCGAGCGTTGAGGGTCTTGGCTGAGCGACGTGGCACTTGCCGGGGTCAGCAGGGGCCTGGCGCCCCTTCTATTGAGCGTGAGCGTGACGAAGACTCCGTCGATGACAGCGCGCACGGCGCTGGCTCGGGTGGGGCGGCGCAGGTGCCCGAGGAACCGCAGCGCCTCCCGAGCGCCCGGCGCGTGGGCCAGCCGGCCCTTGGCGATCCCGACCATCACGTCACCGCCGTGTCGAGGCGGGCACGAAGCAGCTTCTCGGCGGCAGCCAAGCCGTCGAGGCCCCAGGGGACGGTGAGGCGCCCGACCGGCGTCGCCTCGACGACCGACGCCAAACCGGCGACGACTGCCGGGAGCAGGCGATGCCGCGAGAGCTCGGCGTGAAAGGTGGCGCCGAACAGCCGCACGTGGGCGTCGACGGCGGCGAGTGGGTCGAACCGCGGATTCTCGCCGGCCCCTGCCCTTTCGAGAGTGACGATCAAGCGAACGTCCACGGGGTCCTGGCGGAAGGCGCGCCCGCCGTTGGCCGACATGCGGACCTTGCCCGCCACAAAGGAGGCTCCTCGTCGGTCGAGGCCCAGGAGGTCGGCGCTCGTCGGGCTGAGGCGCACGGTGGCGTACGTCGGCTCCGCCTTCGGCGGGTCGGTCGGCAGCAGCACCACCGCGTCGTCGCCTCCCACGGTCCAGCCGTGCTGGGAGGCGAATGCGGTGAGGGTCGACTTCCCCGCACCCGACGCGCCGATGAGGACGACCCCCCTCTCGGCCAGGCTGATGAGCCCCCCGTGGACAACCAGAGCGCCCTGTTGGGCCAGGACGAGCGGTAGAACGTGATCGAACAGCAGGTGCTGCTCGACGTCCGGCGCCAGTTGGCGGTCGAAGACGACCGTGCCGCTTCCTCGCCGGACCTCGACGATGGCCACGTCGACAAACTCGACGACCAACCGGTCATCCTGCAGCCAGTGGCGCCGCCAGACCACGTTGTCCGCCCGGCGTGCCTCGACGGGAGGCCCCCCCGGTGGCGCAAGCGGGGTAACGCTGCCGACGCGCAGGGCCGGATGTCGATGGGAGAGGTCTGCGCCGCGCTGGGCGACGTACAACCCCCCGGAACAGAGGACGACGTCATCCAAGGCCATCGGCGTCCGGCTCTCCCCAGCTCTCCATCGCCTGGTTCGGCTCCAAGGCTACCGCCGTGAGCGCCTGGTACCGTCCGCGTCGGTCCGACATGGACTCTGCGCTGGGGATCAGATGACGACGGCGAGGCACCCGGGGAGCGAAGGGCCGCGTGCAGCCGTCGATCCCGACCTCGTGGCGGCCGCCCGGGCCCTCCGCCTCGACCGGGTGGCCGGCATCACCGTCGACCGCCTTCGGGCCGCCGGCGTCCCGTCCATCCTGTTGAAGGGCGCGACGATCGCCACCTGGCTCTACGACGACGGACACCCTCGGCCCTACCGAGACGTGGATCTGCTCGTGTCCCCCTTGGATGCCGAGAGGGCGAAGGAGGTGCTCGGCAAGCTCGGCTTCGTGCACGCGATGAA
>JALZBR010000396.1 GCA_030863485.1 Actinomycetota bacterium | reverse complement strand
GTCCACCACCGGAGTGCCCAGCTCTCGACGGGCCGCATCGCGATGCCCCACGCCAGCCCGTACCTGTCCCTCGCGATTCCTTCCGCCATGACGTCGGTCGTTTGCGCGCCTTTACCTGAGCCTTTTTGAGGCGAGAGGCGAACGTTCAGCCCGATATGTCAGGACGGGAACGGTGAACGCACATCCTTCCAGGGGAGGGATGGAAACCGTCTGCGACCTTGGACGCGTTCCCCGAGTTGCCGAGCTCGAGGAGCGCGTGTGAAAGCCTGGATGTCGGGCTTGGGCGGTTTCCCCTGCACGCTTCCGGACGAAATCGTAGGGACTTCCCTGACGCGAAGCCCACCTCCTCCCCCGATCATGCCTGAGACCCGCCATGAAGGATGGCGGGTCGAGGATCTGGTCTGACAGACCCAGCGAGGAAAAAGACCTTGGCCGTGCTCGGGTTGCTGCTGTTGGCGTTGCCGGCGTCGGCGGCCGTCTCCGTCCATCCGTTGCCGAGCTTCCCCGCCTCGGTTGCGGGCCAGGCGTTCCCCGCTGCCCGGGTGGCGTGGAGGTGCAACTGTGGCCGCCACCAGAAGGCCCACCCGGCCGACGAGGCGACACAAGGAGCCCTGACATGATCATCAGATCGATTCGATCCGTTCGCGACATCAAGACCGTGGCGCTGATAGGTGCCGCCCTGATTATAAGTTCGGTGGCGGTAGCCAGTGCTCACCGCGGTGACACCAGCCGGATCCACTCCTGTGTGAATTCCGGCAGTGGCGCCGTCAAGATCGTCGGCGCCAACGATGAATGCAACAAAAGTGAAACTCCACTTGACTGGAACGAACAGGGGATTCAAGGGCCCGCCGGCCCTCCCGGGCCAGCTGGACCCGCTGGTCCCCAAGGGCCGCAGGGCGAACCGGGGCCCCAGGGCCTGACTGGTCCTACGGGCCCGAAGGGCGATCCTGGGTTGACGGGACCACCCGGCCCTGGCACTAATGCGTACTACAGGAAGGACAGCAGCCGCCGGACCTTAACTGGTGGACGCAACTCGTTGCTGTCGTTGACACTGCCAGACGAGCGGCACCTCATCATGGCCAGCGTGGACCTGATCCCGGGCCCGAGGGGAAGCTTCGCTCAGTGCTGGATAGCAACATCGGGGAATGGCGTCAGAGTGAGATCGATGGAGACCGTGTTGGATGCATTCGACCGCCAAGGCGAGTCGTTCTCGCTCATCACATGGGACGCCGGGGCTATCGACAACCCGGGCGCCCCGTTCACGGCAGAGGTCGATTGCTACCTCTCGCAGCGGACCATAGAGGGCGAACGTGTTCCAGCAGGCGATGCCGTTGTGACCAACGTAACCCTCGCTGCCATCAAGGTCGACTCGCTAGATGCCTTCGATATGTGATTTCTCCGGCATGACGGCGAAGCGACGGAAGACGTCATTATGAGGCAGGCTCTCTCGCCTAGCGGCAGATCTGATCCGGGTCGATCCTGAAAGTCCAGACCTTTACAGGCCGGACCCAGCCTCGCGAAAGTGAGGCCGCGTCCGGCCGCACTCTCAGTCACGCGAGGACTCATGGAAGATGTCGAGCCCGTTTTCCAGCCAAGGCCGCATCGACGACCGCTGCGCGTCGGCGCGCTGACCTGCTCGGGGTGAGCTCCCGGACCGTGAGCTGCGCACCCAGACCTCGAGAGTGGAGGCCGCCGTTATCGTCACTCTTCCCTGCTCGCGTCGAGGCCGAGCTCACCGTGCTCCGTCACCAGCGCCTGGGAGACGCGCCCGGAGTCGAACCGGGGTGAGCGATCCCCGCGAGCGCCGCCGGGCTGGGTCGCGCTGCCGGCGGGCCGGTAGCCTGCCGCGGCCCATACGGGACGCCGGGGCGCGGAGCTATAACCAGATTTTGTGGATGGGCGAGATGTAGGCATAGGTGGCGTAGCTTCCAGTTCTGCCAGGAACAACGCCCGCGAGTGCGGGCAGGAAGGTACGCCAATGTTGAAAGTAGTCCGTGACGACGACGCGGTCGAGCACGAGGTGGCGGCCAAGGTCGACAGTCTGGATCTCGACGAGATCTGTAGGGTGGCCGCACGCCAGATGCTCGCCGTCGCGCTTGAGGCCGAACGCCGGGCGTGGCTCGAAGCCCACGCCGAGCTGGTCGACGCGACCGGGCGGCGGCTGGCGGTGGGCAACGGCTACAACCGCGAGCGCACGATCGTGACCGGCGCTGGGGAGGTCGAGGTCAAGGCCCCGCGGGTGCACGACAAGCGGCCGGAAGGCGAGCGGCGACGCTACGCGTCGTCGATCCTGCCTCCCTACATGCGCCCCTCGCCGAAGGTGACCGAGGTGCTGCCGATCCTGTATCTGCGGGGGCTGTCGACCGGTGACTTCGCGCCGGCGCTCGAGGGGTTCTTCGGCACCGACGCGGGCCTGTCGGCCTCGACGGTGCAGCGGCTGACCGAGTCGTGGCGTGCCGAGGTGGTGGCGTGGGGGGAGCGTGACCTGTCGGAGGTCGACTTCGTGTACCTGTGGGGCGACGGGATCGTGCGCCGTGAGGCGCCATCAATCCGGGTGGGATGTAAGGACCCACCTCTGGTCTGTCGCAGCAGGCCGGTGAAGCTGGGGGCAGCCTGAGCCTGGGAACGCAGGTGAGGGTGGGAGCAGCCCTGACAACGACGGGACGGGTTGGCACCGTCAGACGGTTCGGGTCCGGCAAGCGAGACGAGAAGGCGTACGTGCGTAGGAACCAGTGGTGGAACCCCCTCAAGCGAAGGACACCGACTCGAACCTGGCGGATTGGGGTCGGGCAGCAGCAGGTCCTCGCCGACGGTTCCTCGGCGGGGGCCTCCACGCCGGTGGTTAAGCGCGCTGGGCGTGGAGGCTGCGGGGAAGGTCTGCGGCGTACCCGTAGCGAGGCTGCAGGGGAAAAGCTGGGCGCCTCACTCGTCGACCGGTTGATGGTGAACACGGGAACCGTCTCGGGGCTGCCCTCCCTGCCGACTGACCAGGTCGGTGGCGGGCAGGCGAGTTGCCAGCCGATGGCGCCGGGACGGGGCGGAGCCTCCGTAGCAGTCCGAGGTCGGGAGAGCCGGCCACATGGCGAAGGGAGGCAGCAGGACCGCAGTGGAGGAACTGCAAGGCCAGGAGGCCGCCGGTGAATGTCGGCGCTCCGCAGCCGAGCCTCGACGAGGCGACGGGGCGGGTACTGGGGATGCAGGCCAAGCTGCATCGGTGGGCGACCGACGACCGTGACCGTCGGTTCGATGATCTGTTCAACCTCGTGTGTGACCCGGCGTTCCTGCTTGTCGCATGGCGCCGGGTGAGGGGCAATAAGGGCGCCCGGTCGGCTGGAGTGGACGCGCAGACATCCGGGATCGACTCTTTGGTGACCAACCTGTGACCACCCAAGAACGAAAACCCACAATTCTGGGGAATTGAGCGCGCTGGGAGGGATTCGAACCCCCGGCCGCCTGATCCGTAGTCCGATTGGAACCGTGCGGCCTGATGACATCCAGCGGCATCTACCGCCGCTGACCGGCCCTTTTTCACCTCGTGCCGGCAGTGGATGCCGTTGGTTGCTGCTAGGTCGCACGAGCGGATGTGACCATCGTGTGACCAGGCAAGGTCTCGAGCATCCTCCATGGTGTCCTCACGCAGCGTAATAGCGGCCGACGGAACCGGGGTAGCAGTACGGCGACCAGAGCACGTTATTGCGGGACTGCAGCAGCGACGGTCTCAGACTGCAGCAGCGACGGTCTCAGTCCGCTCGCGAGGGAGCCATGCGCTCACCGCCGTTCTTGGGGAGGGCGCACGGCTGCCGGCCGACCTAGGCGGCAAGCCCCAAGAGCGCCATGCGTCCTAATCGCGGACTAACCGGTGAGGTTCGCGGCACGGAGGCGTTCGAACTCACGCGACGGCGAACTCACCGACGCAGCGCCACGCGGGCGGAGAGCGGTCGCCGAGGTAGGCGGAGTCCTTCGGGGGCATCCCACCCTGTGTTTCAGGTGTCCTCTGCGTCACGCTGCAGCGCATGACCGCGGACTTTGACGACCATGCGCGGCGACAGTCCGATGAGATGCGCCGCAGAGGGTTGATCGCCGCCTTGGCGTACGCGAACTTCGTGGCCGGTCTGGCTGTCTTCTTCATCGAGAAGGAGGATCACGAGCTCCGCTTCCACGGGCTACAGTCCGCCTTCATCACTGCGCTGAAGATCCTCTTAGGGGTGATCGGCTACGTGGGGACGTTCGAGTTCTTCTTCTTGCAGATGCCCCACTTCCCGCCCTCTGGTAACCAACCAGAACTCCCAATGTTGGCGGCACTCTTCGTCGGCTGGGCGCTGCTCTACCTCGCGTTTCTGGCTCTCTTCCTCGTGCGGATTATCTTCGCGATCATGAGCTATCAGCTGCGCCACGTGCGGCTGCCCCTGCTCGGCCGGTTGGCCCAGCGCATTGCTCGGGGATGATCTCCGGGCGTGCCGCAGTCGCATCAGGATGCGGGCGATGAGCGCAAGCACGTCTGGGATAGCGAAGCACGGCGTGCAGTAACGCCTTCCGATACGCGGCTGGACGAATATCCGCCTCGACTGCCTCGCAACCCGCTGGGGGGCCCGGGGCCGGCTTTGTCATCGGCAAGACTGGCCAAGAGGTGCAAACTGGGGGTAGGGAATGTTGCTGTTGGCGAGGGGGCGTGCCTAGGCGTGCTGTTTCGGCGACTCAGTCCGGCTAACGAATCGTTAGCGGCCAGCACGTAAGCTCGCGTCCTCCCGCAGCGGGGCTGATGCGTCGGCCAGGTTCGCGGAGATGGCTGGAGGGCAGGAATGGACCAGGCCAGACACCGCAACCTCCTCCGGCGCGGGATGTGCCGCATCCTCGGCCACCGGCTGCGTGAACCCTGGCCTGACCACCACTTCTGCGTGCGCTGTCAGCTCTTCCTACCCAGGGGACTGCGGGATCGGCGGTGGATGCCATGAGAAGCCCGATTGACAACTCCCTTTACTGGGTCGGCGAGCACCTCAACGATCCTGGCGCTGGCGTGCCTCAGGGTAAGGTGATGAGAGCGATCGTGCAGGGCGCCTGTGGCTCCACGGCGTTCATCGAGCTTAGGGACGTCGACAAGCCCGGATAGCCGACGTGGCGGCGCTGATAGTGCTTCCGACATGTACCAGGTCGTTTAGTGGACACTGCGCCGCCTGGCAGCGCTGAAGCACGCTGGCTCATCTGTCTACCCCTCCTCAAGGCGGACCGGTTCGCGCTCGATCACTTCCAGCGCTGCGGCCGGGACACCTTCGGCCTCGGCGACGGTGTTCTTGCTCAGGCCCAGGTTGCGGGCAATGCGCCGAACGTTGGTGTCCGCGACCAGGCGACCCTCGGGGTCGAGCCGTGCGCTGAGAGCGATGTCCTCGAGGATGACCCACGCCGTCGGCCCCACGGCCCGCTTGACCGCGCGGCTGGACGGGAAGACCTTCGCGAAGGGCTCGGCACGCCCGACTATCCGACCATCGGACAGAACACGTCCGATCTCCTGCCCAAAGGCGACAATGTCGCGGGCCTCGCGTGGGCCAGGTTCGCCAACGCGTCGGGGCGACGAGGCGCTCACGCCGCACCACCCCTGGATTCCAGGTGTGCAGACGGGAGATGAGATCGCGGGGTACGGCGGAGGCCGCGCTGGCGGTTTTTGCTACGGAGAGCTACGGAACCTGAGGGCTGGAGCGATGTGCGGACCAGCCTTGCGAAGCGGTCCTTGCCGGGATGTGACCAACGTGTGACCAGAGCGGCCTGTTGGAGAACACGCGTTCGGTGTCCTGAATCGCCAAATCCCCCAAATTCTCGGGAATCTGGGGGATTTGAGGTGCGCGCTGGGAGGGATTCGAACCCCCGGCCGCCTGATCCGTAGGCGGGCGCAACTCGTCCGCGGGCATCCGGAGACGTCTCTGACCTCCGATGACTTTCCGCAGGGGTACGCCGCGAGCCGACGAATTCCGCTGGATTGGGACCCCAAACGGGTCCCCGCTCCTTCCTGAGGCGGAGGCGTTGCTCGCCCGGCCTGCCCGTTGTGAATCGACCTTCGCCGCCGAGCCTCCATAGAATCCAGTGATGAAGGCCGGCACCCCACGAGGGCCGCGTAGGGGATTTGCAGGGTGCTTCTGTCCGAATTCGTCTCATTTCGACACAAAGGATTGAGAAGGCGAAAGGGCGTCTGACGTGGCCTGATTACGCTGGGTGCTGTCGCCGTCTCGTGTTGCTTTCCGACCGCGTGCCTCCAAATTGCCCCCAGCCGCTAGGTCCGACGCATCGGGCATCGCCAGTCGCCGTCCTGCTCGGAGCCACCGGATTGGGAGCCGCCCGGAGCTCGCAGCCACACCAAGTGGATGGTCGCGTTCATCGACGACAAGCGGTCGAGTTGGGGGTCGAGCAGACAGCGAGGCGCTGGCGATCGCGCCGTCGACTTACTACGACGTCAGGCGGCGCACGCCCTCTGCGCGCTGTTTGCGCCGCTGTGCGCGTACGCGGCAGGACAAAAGGGACTAAGCGCTCAGACTATGTCTCTCACACTTTCTTGACGAAGCTTCAGTCGCGTAGCGTGAGGGCCCCCCCGCCCGACAGTCTCCAATCGGAACGGCTCCCCCGGGGGGAGAGTCCGGCGAAGGGGTCATATCCACGGGGTAGACAGGAACTCGGCCCAGTCTGAGCACGGGACAGGCGCGGGTCGTCGCCGGGTACCAGCAGCAACGGGTTAGGACCAGACATCACAGCCACCCACTTAAGATCAGAAGGAGGACGAACTTGAGCGTGTCCGAAGCTTCGTCGATGAAAGCACACACCGTGACCTCGAAAAGGACTTTCGGGCGGGCCCGCGTCGCAGCGATGATCGCAGCTGCGAGCCTGCTGCTCCCAATTTCGCCGGCGTGGGGCGCGGGGAGCGGTGTGACAACGAACGGTGCCTCAAACGTCAATCAAACCGGCAGTCCAACAGATGTTCCGCCCTGCCTGAAGGCTGCGGCCAATCTCAAAATAGACCTCTGGAACAAAGGCACCTTCAATAACAGCACACAGCCGTTCGACACCGTAGCCGCGTTCTCGAGCAGCGACAGCTACTATTTCAGCCCGGCCGGTACCTTCAGCGACCCCTTGTGCACGATGCCCAAAGCTGTGTTAGGCAAGCTTACAGTTACGGGCGGCGTGGGGTGCACCCAGGTCTCTGCCACCTACCGGCGGGTGAACACCGACTATGTCATACAGACCACCCAGGCCACCACGTGCACGATTGCTGGCACGACCAACAGCGAAACGTCGAATCTTAAGTTCACCGGGGAGCAGATCGCCTGTGTCGGCCCCGTGGATCCCTGCGACCCACAGGGCACTTCTTCCGACGATTCCGACAACGTGGAGTTCACTGGGG
>JALZBR010000383.1 GCA_030863485.1 Actinomycetota bacterium | reverse complement strand
TCTCCTTGCGGGTCTCTTATCTCGCCCCAGCCATCCGATCGAGGTGCTATCTCATAAAACTGCCACGGCCACACTGCGAACCAATCTGTCATCCCTCACCCTTCGCGGCTTCGCCTATGGGTCGAGGTTATAGGACGGGTCGGACGCGGCAAACAGAGCGTAGCGAGACTGGGACTATGAGTCCTGTTTTGATGTATGAGGTCGATACCCGACTATGAGTTGGTGCGAGATCTGATTCCTTTCTTTTTGAGCTAGCCCGCCCCTCGTCTCAAGACTGACTGTGAGCCAGCCGCCATCCCCCCAGCCCCCGGACGACGATCGTTGACACGAGGATGGTCAGGCCGCTCGTGATCGCTACGGCGCCGGGAAGGCCAGTGATACGAAGCAGAAGGGGGGCCAGGAGCGCCCCGGCGAAGACACCGAGGTACAGCAACCCCTCGAACAGCCCAAAGACCCGACCGGAGAGTTCCTCGGGAAGAAGCCGCTGAAGATAGGTCACGGTCGCTACTTCCAATACTAATCCGGCTCCGCCCACCAGGGCCGCCAAGACAAAGACTGGAACATCCGCGCGTAGGAGAGCGAGAGCCGTGTAAGCAGAAGCCTCGACGAAAGTTGTGCCCAACACCAGCTTCATCGGCGCGACAGCGTTCACAAGCCGAGGCGCGAATCCTCCCGCGAGGAGCGATCCCCCGCCCCATGACGCCAGCAAGAAACCAAGACTCTCAGAGCTTCTATTCAGGTGTTCGGTGGCGACGAGTGTGAGATAGACGAAGGCTGTTCCTGGGATGAGCGTTAGCAGCGGGGACAAATAGATGAGGGCTCTGACGCGTGTTTCTTCACCTATGCTGCGAATCCCCTCCGCAAAGCGTTCAAGGATACGAGGGGGTACGTGAGCGCTACCGTCTCCTTCGATCTTGAGGTTGGGCAGCCCGGAGAGAAGCGCGGCTGCCACGAGGAAAGTCATGGCATTTATGCTGAGGACGGCCCATGTCTGCGTGAATAGCAGCAACGCGCCTCCTAAAGACGGTCCCAAAACGAGAGCAGCTGAATCGAGAACGCTGATCGTCGTGTTGGCGCTGGCAAGATCAGGTTCAGGCACGAGCCGAGGCGTCGCGGCCGACAAAGCCGGACGATCCGGAAGACTGAAAAGGGCCTCCGCGGCGATCAGCGTCAGCAGAACCCAGAAGGGCGCGCCGGTTATGACGGCAGCGACGAGTCCCGCCATAGCGCAAAAGCGCAACAGATTCGAGGAGACCATGACAGTTCGTTTGTCAAACCGATCAACAAGGTCGCCGGCTAGACTCGCTAAGAATATGAATGGAAGCGTTCGCAGAGCGCTGGATACCCCGATCCAGGTATGCGACTGCGTCAGCTCGTAGATGTAAGCGACCACCGCCGGGAAGTACAGCCAGTCCCCAAGGTTCGAGATCCCGAACGCCGCCGCAACGCGGCGGAAGAGCCTCGATCGCAATGCATCGAGCACCTGCATCCCCTATCTAAAGTGCCGCAAGGCCTTCTTGACGTCGGGAGTGCGACTCCACAAAGGGATTGGACGGAGGTCTGGCCCGATCCGAGCCGAGGCCACGCCATCGCGGGAGGCCGCGCCTAAGTCCCAAGCGGAAAAGCAAATCGGCCCTTCCCAAGATGGGACTCAACCATACTTACCTTCTAGCACGCTTGCTGTCAGTAACTAGGCAGCTCACACGAATCGACGTACCTCATCAACAACGTGGTGGTCGCGCGCTCTGGCATAAGCCATCGCTCGTGCTCGCGCCGAGTTTGCCCACGATGATCGGTCGCAAGTGATGGGAATCTGGAGCTAGGGAAGTGCCTAGATAGCCCCTAAACACCTAGAGCCTGGTCATGGTCCAGGCGTGGGTCCTGTCGCAATTAGCGTCCCAGATGCGCGTCTTCCCCACCAGCCTTTTTGTGGTTTCCCAATGACCTTTGAACCTGATGTTCATCCGCTTGAGGTCCGGGCCGATGTTCGCCTTTCCTCTGTAGTTGAACTTGCCTCCCTCCACGGGTATCCGGTCCGTTTCGAGAACCGCGTTGTAGCGGTGACACCAGTTGGGGTCATGATGATTAGCTGGCGCGACAATGCGTTCTAGGCGGCCAGGGTAATGACACTCGGCCGGACCCTTCGTGTAATTGAAATCGCCCGGGGGGACGATCCTCTTTCCGGCATCGGTCCTCCTGAGACGGAAGAATCCCTCACCTTCCGCTCCTAGACACGGCCCGACCGCATCTCCGTGAGCGACTCCGTGGTAAGCCCCTGCGTCGGGAGCAACGGCCGACGCTGTCGGGCCCAGTAGGAAGGAACATGAAACCAGAACACCTAGTCCAATCCGACGAAGTCGCTTCACAGACCGCCCCCTACTCAATGACCAAGAAGCTAATGCCTCTCCAACAAGTGTCATCTCGTCTGAGCTGCCTCTCAATACGTAATTATGCGTATGGATGATCGATTTGTCGCGACCTAAGGTTTAAGACCGTTGCGAGAAGAGAGGGGAGGAATGAACGCCAAACAAAGAAGTCTCATCCTCGTGGCGGGAGCTCTCTGCCTATCGGTCATCTGCGGCCCATCTCTGGCGCACGAACGGTCGATCGAGGAGGTCCATGGCGCGGGCTACGATGACCACACTGGGGGTAGCGCGATCGTTAGCCGCGCGCACGACGGCGTGATGAAGTTGACGCTCGTCAAGCGCGTGCAAGGGGAATGGAAGTTCGTACAACGTAAAGAGGGGCAAAGAAGCACGCCCTACATCTACAACGCAATCTTCCAGAAGGTCAGGGGCGACCGGACATGCCAGATCCGCGCCCGTTTCGTAGACGAAGGCCATCCCGACGCAACAGGCAGGAGCTACACCTTCCCCTGCTAGCGAGCGCCCCGGCCGAAATCTGGCCGGGGATGAAGTCTGCAAGAAAGTCGTCTAGGTCCCTCACGCGACCTCCGTTTCTTGGGGCCGTTTCCGACGCGAGGTCTGAGGAATCTCACCGGTAACGGTAACAACAGGCCGGGATCGAACTTCTGGATCGTTGACCTCCTCCATCATGCGGCGCGCATGCGGGTCGAGGTCGGTGGCCGAAGCGGATTGAAGCGCGAGGAAGCCGAGGCGCTCGCCGATGCGGGAGCCCAGCTCGTGTCGCTCGGGCCCTCGCTTCTTTAGAACTGAGAACGCGCGAGTCCTCGCAACGGCGTCGCTTCTCTATCACCGCGGCCTGATTGGGTAGCTGATTGTGGATCAGGGAACCTTGCCAGCCGGACCAGCCCAAACCCC
>JALZBR010000375.1 GCA_030863485.1 Actinomycetota bacterium | reverse complement strand
GTCCAGAGCTGGACGGCCCGGACGGCCCGGACGGTCATATCCCGCTGTCGTTTTCCGCACCTTCCAGAATCTTGCCCGGCCGGCGTCGGGTTCTCTGCCCTCGCCCTCGAACTCGATCCCTATGCTCCGGAGTTGGGGGGCGAGCCGCCGCAGCCAGAAACCTAAAGCGTTGGGCGCCTTCGGCCAGCTGTAGGAGCGTTGATCCTTCTCAGACACCAAGAGTCTAAGGTCATCAAGAAGTTCGGTCGGGCTTCCGCTCCACTCCTCTCCCTCCTCGTAGTCCTGCATGAACGCCTTCAGCGCTACGGCCACCAGGTTCGTCTCCAGCGCGATCTCGACCATATGCTCCTGGTTGTCTAGGAAGGCCTTCGCGAACGACCCTTCCGGCCAGCCCAAAGCACCCTCGGCGGCGGTCACCCAACGGGTAGCATCAATCATGCGGGGGGACTCGTCGAGCTGCACCGAGTCATGGTTTCTGAGCGCGCAGCTCACGGCGTCGAGAAGCGCACCGAGTATTCGGGGTTTGGCCTCCTCGACGGCGGCCCAAAACTCTCTCTCCGCCCTCCGCGCGTGCGGCGGGATGGCTGGCAGATTCAGGATGATAGATCTCTCCTGGAGGTCACCCCTGGTGGCGATGGAGTCGATGCCGTTGAGGAGCATCGGGCGCTTTGCCGAGAAGAGGGTCTCTTCCTCGTCTGTGTACAGGGTGCGGTAGGCGTTGCCCCCGCCGGTCGCCAAGCGGCACAAGGCATCGGAAAGCCCGCGCTTCAAGCCTGAGAGGTTGTCCAAGGTGATTATCCAGTTGCCGGCGGCGGCTATGGCGAGGTCGCGCTGCTCCCGCGGCGGCGAACGCATCGGCTCGACGGCCGGGTCGACCAAAGAGCGGAGCAACCTAGCCATCGTGGTCTTGGACGACCCCTGTTCGCCCTCTAAGTTGAGGATTATGAATGGTCCGTCGGGGTTGAAGCAGTTGATGAGCCAGCCGACCGAGAGATAGAAATCGTCGTCCGCTCCGCCTGGACCATCCGCCTTCCGCAGGTTCAAAAACGTCCGCAGCTCGTCGATGGTTCCGTTCCTGGCCGGGTCAGGCAGCGGTGCCGAGTTGGCGGAGCGGACAAACTTTACGGCGTCGGGGGGATTGGCTACCTTGTTCCATCCGTCCTCCTGTATCTCGATAGCCTCCCGCTTCTCGTTGGCCAGGTCCAGGTAGAGCTTGCCGTCGTGCTTGGCGACCCGCAGGTGGACAGGGTGTTCCTCGCCGTCGAAGAGGGCCACGGCCTCCAACGTCGCGATCGCGTCCTTGAGCGCCCTTGAGTCGGGCGGCACGCCGCCGTCGTTGTAGTAGCGGCCGATCAGAAATTGCTGGAAGCGCTTGCCGCCCACGCGCCAGTTCTCACTTTGACCGCCCTCCAGCTTGACCGAGGCGTAGGCCTTCTCGTCGGGGGTGTGGAAGAGTTCGACCTCCTCCATGGCAAGGTCGACCAACATCTGCTTCTGCGATTTCTCTTCGTCTCCGTCAACGACCTTACCTCGCATCGGCTTCTCGCTCATACGGTGTGTTTTCTTCACCGGCTAAATCCTCCTTTTTGTGCTTGTTTCAGCCAAAAGCATCCGTTGCTCAATTCGCTCGGGGTTCTTTTACCGAGAGACGACACGTCGGGTCTCCAACAAAAACGTTTCCAGCTCCCGACGATTCACTCGGATGCTCCGCTCGCCAATGCGGACGGCGGGCAGTTCGCCAGCGGCGATCAGCTCGTATGTGCGCGTGAGTGGAATCCTGAGTAACTCCGAGGCTTCTTTAACGGTCAACCAGCTCTGCTCGTCTGGGTGCATCTGTACCTCCGCGCTTTCGTGTACGTTCTGCTTAGTTATGATACCTTGTGTCTCATGAGCTCTAGTCAGAGAGACACCAGAGAGAAAGACGACCTGTATAAGTGGTTGGCTAGCAAGTGGAAGGGGGACGGCCTCCAGATTCTATTGGAGATATTGGAGGACTACGGCTTCGTAGCAATGGCGTTGGACCCCCACGATCCTTACAGCCGCGAAGATCTCCTTGACGAGGCAACGAAGCTTCTTCAGCGGGTGCGAGAAACGGCCGCCTTGCTCGGCGTTCAGGGCGCTGTTATCGGGGGAGAAGACGGG
>JALZBR010000362.1 GCA_030863485.1 Actinomycetota bacterium | reverse complement strand
GCCCCCGTCGGTCCCATGCCGGCGCCCCAGCCCCAGATGCCGGCGGTCGCACGCGCGGCCGTCCCCGCCGTGGCACCTCCGCCCGCCCCTCAGAAACAGGACCGCAAGACGGTCACCGCCGTCTTCTCCGACCTCACCGGCTCGACGGCCATGGGCGAGAAGCTCGATCCCGAGACGGTCCAGACCGTGATGTCGCGTTACTTCGCCAAGATGTCGGAGATCCTCCAGGCGCACGGCGGAACGGTGGAGAAGTTCATCGGCGACGCCATCGTCGCCGTGTTCGGCGTGCCCGTGGTGCATGAGGACGACGCGTTGCGCGCGGTGCGCGCCACGGTCGAGATGCGTCAGGCAATGGAGGAGATGAACGCGGAGTTCAGGCAGCGGTGGGGTTTTCAGCTCCTGGTGAGGACCGGGGTGAACACCGGCGAGGTCATCGCCACCGATACGTCACAGGGCGACGCCTTCTCCACCGGGGACACGATGAACGTGGCGGCCCGGCTCGAGCAGAACGCGCCGCCCGGCGAGATCCTCATCGGCGAGGCCACCTACAAGCTCGTCGCGCACGCAGCGGAGCTCGAGGAAGTCGAGCCCCTGGCCCTCAAGGGGAAGTCCAAGGCGGTTCCTGCCTGGAAAGTGATCGCGGTCGAGGAGGGCTCGCAGGCCATCGACCGCAAGCTCAACTCCATCCTCGTGGGACGCGACGAGGAGCTCGAGTCGATGCTGGAGAAGTACGGGCGTGCGGCCCAGGAACGCACGTGCCACATGTTGACCGTCTTCGGCCCCGCGGGGGTCGGGAAGTCTCGATTGACCGCCGAGTTCCTAGCTCGGGTGTCGACGGGCGACGAGCAACGCCCTGCGGCTCAGGTCCTGCAGGGACGGTCCCTGCCCTATGGGACCGGCGTCACGTTCTGGGCGCTGGCCGAGGCGGTGAAGTCCGCCAGTGGGATCACCGATGAGGATCCGGTCCACGAAGCTCGCCGGAAGATGGAAGCTCTGATCGGCGACGACGAGGAGGCCGGCGTCATCTCCGAGCGCATCTCGGCAGCGATCGGCTTGACGGAGGAAGCGATCGGCGGCCACGAGATCCAGTGGGCCGTGCGAAAGATGTTCGAGAGCCTCGCGCGCACCCAGCCTCTGGTCGTCGTCTTCGACGACATCCACTGGGCCGAGCCCACCTTCCTCGAGATGCTCGAGTACCTCGCCAACTGGACTCAGGATGCCCCGATCTTCCTCTTGTGCCCCAGTCGCAAGGAGCTGCTCGAGACCCGGCCGGACTGGGGGTCGGGCCGGCCCAACATGACGACCATGGTGCTGGACCCGCTCAAAGCGGAAGACACCGAAAAGCAGATCGCCAACCTCTTGGGGCAGACCGGGTTACCGAGCAAGGTCGTGGACAACATCGTTGCGTCTGCCGAGGGCAACCCGTTGTTCGTTGAGGAGATGGTTCGCATCCTCATCGACGACGGCATACTCGAGAAGCGCGACGACCGGTGGCAGCTGACCTCAGATCTAGACGACATGACGGTGCCGCCGACCATCCAGGCACTTCTGGCCGCGAGGCTGGACAAGCTTCGGGACCCGGAACGGTCCGTGATACAGAGCGCGTCCGTAATCGGAAAGACGTTCTGGTGGGGGGCCGTGACGGATCTCACCTCGGATGACCTGAAACCGCAGGTCGGCAGTCACTTGCAGACGCTGGTGCGCAAGGAGCTCGTCTTCCCCGAGCGCTCGACGTTCCCCGCAGAGGACGCGTTCTTGTTCGGACACATCCTCATTCGCGACTCGGCGTACGACGGTCTGGCGAAGATGGTTCGAGCCCAACTGCACGAACGCTTCGCAGCGTGGCTCGAGGCAAAGATGGGTGACCGGGTCGTCGAGTACGAGGAGATCTTGGGCTATCACCTCGAGCAGGCCGCCGGCTATCACAACGAGCTGGGCTCCCCTGTGGCCCTGGCAGACGCGATCGCGGAGCGCGCCTCGCTGTGGTTGGGGCGGGCGGGGCGTCGGGCACTCGCCCGCTCCGACATGCCCGCCGCGGCGAAGTTGCTGCAAAGGGCCGCCGATCTCCTTCCGGACCACGACGCGCGCCGGCTCGAGCTATTGCTCGATCTTTCGGACGCGCTCAAAGACATGGGTGAGCTCACACGAGCGGAGGAAGTGTGCGCCGAGGGCGCGAGAGTGCTTGCCTCCCTACCGGATCGGCGGCTCCAGGCTCGGTTCGAGATCCTCGAGGCGGTGCTGGAGCTTCACACAGGGCGTGCCGAGGGGGCGGAGGGCGAGACACTGCGCCGGGCTCAGACCGCGATCGGCGTGTTCGAGGAGCTGGGTGACGAGCTCGGCCTCTCGCAAGCGCATCAACTACAGGCCGAGGTCCACTGGGATCAAGGTGAGTTCGTCGAGACGGAGAAGGCGCTGGAGCGCGCACTGATCCACGCGGACAACGCCGACAACGCGCGGGAGAAGTCAAAGATCCTCAGCTGGCTCGTGGCCGCGCTGTTCTGGGGCCCCACCAACACCGAGGAGGCGATCCGGCGATGCGAGGAGATCCTCGAGTCGGCCAAGGATGATCGTCTCGTCGAGGCAAAGACGCTGACGATCCTCGCGGGGCTGGAGGGCATGAGAGGCGACTTCGACAAAGCCCGCGATCTGTTCAAACGGGGACACGGGATCCAGGTCGATCTCGGCCAGGAGTTGTCACTTGCGGCGGGCCCGCAGGTATCCGGGATGATCGAGATGCTCGCGGGCGATCCGATCGCTGCCGAGACCGAGCTCCGCCGCGGTTACGAGGATCTCGATCGCATGGGCGACAAGGGGTTCCTGGTGACTACAGCGGCCTTCCTCGCCCGGGCCCTCTACGAGCAGGGTCGTTATGACGAGGCCGCGGAGTTCACTCGGATATCGGAAGAGCTCACACCCGCAGAGGACATCACGGCCCGCGGCGACTGGGTTTCGACGCAGGCAAAGATTGTTGCGCGCAAGGGACAGCTGGAAGAGGCGGAGAAGCTCGCGCGCGAAGCCTTGTCGATATTCGCCGAGGAGGGCCAGGTGCGCGACCGGGCCGACGCGCTGGTGGACCTTGCCGAGGTGCTGCATCTCGCAGGCCGGGAGGACGAGGTTGCGTCGCTGCTGGCCGAAGCGATCCGTCTTTATGAGATCAAGGGGATCGTTCCGTCGATGGAGCGCACTCGAGCCCGTCTGGCAGAGGTGTCCGGCTGAGCCATCTCCTACACGTCGATGCGGCAGGTTGCCGGTGACCGCATCGAGCACGCCCGTTAGCGTCGTGCTAGACGCAGCTTGGCAACGCGCCCGCACGGGATCCTGCGTGGTTCACAACGTGGTGGGCCCGCCCTCGGCCGGAAAGACTGCGGCGGTGGATGCGTGGCTGGAACGGTCCTCGCCCGACGGCGTGCTCCGATCCTGGCTCCCTTACGAGTCCGCAGCCACTTTTCGCCCTCTTGCCGACGTGATCGAACAAGCCGCAGGCGCGCGCCCCGGCGCTCGAGCGGACGAGATCAAGGGCAAGCTGGAAGCGTTACCTGGGATGGGAGCAGACGTCGTCCGGCGGCTCGCGCATGTATCCGGTGATCGATCCTTGGTCTTTCCCAATCACGAGATCTTCTGGGCTACGCGTTTGTTCCTCCAACTTGTCTCGAGCCGCCATCCCCTCGTCGTTGTGTGGGAGGGCCTGGAACGCGCACAACCGACCTTTCTGGACATGCTCGAATACCTCGCCGGACGAGATGCAGCGGTGCTCGTCGTCACGACCGGCCGGCCGGAGGTCCTGCGGGCCCGGCCCCATTGGAAGACCGACGAGGAGACGGCCCCGGTAGACGCGACCGTCTTGGCCGACGGGGACCCCCCCGGCGACGAGTTGCATCGCGTGGAAGACCTCGGCGGCTTCGATCGCGGTGTCGTCGATGGCGCCGCCGTTATAGGCGAGGCATTCACCCTGCAGGCTCTGGCCGCCGTTCGAGGAGATCGGCCGGGCGAGACCCTGGCGAGCTCGATTGATCGCCTTGTCGCTGCCGGCATCTTCCGGCGACGACCGGGAGCGACCGACGAGAAACTCACTTTCTCTTCCGGTTGGCTGAGAGAGACGGTCTACGACCGATTGGCCGATGGCATTGCAGCCGAAGCTCACGAAAGAGTCGCCTCGTATTTAGAGAGCTCGGAGACGGCAGTGTTCGACGAGTTGATCGCTTTCCACCTGGAGTTCGCCGTCGAGCATGCGAAGCCGGGTGCGCGCAGATCTCTTCTGAACCGGGCCGTGAACCGTTTGGCGGCCGCAGGACGGCGGGCTCTCGGCCGATCCGATGCTCCGGCAGCCGCCGACCTTCTAGAGCGTGGCGCGGTATTGATCGACGTCGCGGACACGCGCAGGCCGCGTCTGTTGTTGAGTCTCTGCGACGCATTGCTGGACCTCGGAGACATGCAGCGAATCCGGCGCATCGCCGAAGCCGGCCTGCAGGAGGCGCGTGAGGTCGACGACGATCTCGCTGCAGCTCGATTTGGCGTGTGGCGACGGATCGCTCTCGCGAGGTTGGCGCCCGACCCGGCCCCCGAAGACGTGGACGAGGAGTTGCGGATTGCCTCGATGATGGAGCGCGCTGGGGAGCACTTGGGGGCGGCGGAGTCGTATCAGCTTTTTGCAGAACGCCTGTGGGAGGAGCTCGACTACGCGGGGGCCGAGGAGGCCCTAGAGAAAGCCTTGCGCAATGCGCGCGCGGCCAACCACTTGCGCCTCGAGTCCAAGATCGCGGCGTGGCTGTTGTTCTCGTTCTTCTGGGGTCCTCGCCCCGCGAGCTCGGGCATCGAGAGGTCGGGCTCCTTTTCTGGTGAATTCACTAATGACCGCCTCTTGGAAGCGAACCGACTTACCACGCTCGGCGGGCTGCACGGATTGGCAGGAGACTTCGACAAAGGCCGCGCCCTCCTTCTTCGGGCACGCGATATCCAGACCGACCTCGGGCAGCCTCTGGTGATCTCGTGGAATCCGCAGATCGGAGCAACGATCGCGTTGGTCGAGGGAGATCTGGAGGGAGCGGAAGCGGAGGCAAGGCTCGCTTTCGACGAAGCGCAGCACATGGCCGATCCCGGCCATGCTGCAACCGGCGCGTCCTTGTTGGCGAAGGCCCTCTACGCGAGTGGCCGTTTCGAGGAAGCGTTTCAGTACACGAGACTCGCGGAGAGAGCTTCCTTCGGAGCTCCCGAGGCGGCCCAGGGGGAGTGGCGCGCGACGCGGGCGAAGCTGGACGCTCGGCGGGGAAACGTCGAGCGCGCCGTGGCGACCATCAGGGGAACTTTGGATCTCTACGACGCTCGAGCCATGCCCCGCGATCGGGCCGATGCGCTCGTCGATCTCGCCGAAGTGTTGGAGATGGCCGATCACCGGGACGATCAGCGTTCGGCCCTTCTGGAGGCGGCAGATCTCTATGAGAAAAAGGGCGTGACACCGGCCGTCTTGGAGGTCCGACGTCGAGTGGTTCGACTCGCATGAGAACGGATGGCCGCGCAGGGCGCTCGTCTAGGATCATCCGCACCGTGGAGGTGCCATGAGACCCAACGAAGCCAAACCATTGCTGGCGCAAACCGAGATCTTCGGCCAGCTCGATGACTCCGCACTCGATCGTCTCGCCGAGAAGGCAATCGAGCGACGGTTCAGAAGGGGGCCGATCTTCCACCAGGGAGACCCGGGGAACTCGGTCTTCGTCCTCATCGAGGGGCTGGTGAAGGTGATGGTCACCTCGGAGAAAGGTGACGAGATGGTTCTCGTCACACTCGAATCGCCGGCAACCTTTGGAGAGCTCGCGGTCATCGACGGTCTCGATCGCTCGGCGACGGTGGAGGCGGTGGAGCCGTGCCGGGTGCTGATACTGGGGCGCGACGTCCTGATGGACCTCGTGCGCCAGGACCGCTCGTTCGCCGAGGGTCTACTTCGCTCTCTCGGGGGCCTCATCCGGAGGCTGACCGACCAGGCGGCCGACTTCGTCTTCCTCGACCTCCACGGGCGCGTTGCGAAACTCCTGCTGGCGTTTGCCGACACGCGCGGTGAGAAGACAGATGACGGAACCGTGCTCGACCTCCACCTGACCCAGGGAGACATCGCCCGCATGGTCGGCGGATCTCGGCAGAGCGTGAACCAGATCATCCGCTCCTTCGAGAACCGGGGCTACCTCGAGGTGCAGAGAAAGGTCGTCATCCTCAAGAACCTCGATCTCCTGGCCCGCCGCGCGGGGCTCTAGCCCCCCGAGAGCTTCGTGACATCGGCGAAGTCGGCGTCCAACAACTCCGGGAGGTGGCCGGGTCTGATGTGGACGTTGACGCCCGGGGCGCCGCCTCCAAGGGCCACGAGATCGAGAGATCTCGCTGAGTGGTCTATGACCACGGGAAACGACCCGCGCGAGCCAAACGGAGTGATGGTCCCGGGTTTGTAGCCCGTCACTCGTTCGGCCTCTTCCCGCTCGGGTAAGGCGGCGCGCGAGACACGGAGACGCTGACGGAGCTTCTTCCAATCGATGGTGCGATCTGCCGGGACCAGGACGAAGACGTAGTCACTTTCACCTTTTCGCACCACGATGGTCTTCAGGAGCTGACCGGGAGCAACTCCCTGAAAAGCAGCGCTTTCCTCTGCGCTCGACGCCGGTTCCGTGCGGACGACCTCGTACTGAGTCTCGAGTTTGTCGAGGGCTTCAAGCGCAGGAGTAGAGGTGACCATCGAACGACCCTAGCTACGACTCAGGCCGGTTTGGTTGCCTTGAGCGAGAACGTCAGGGGGATCTCGCCCCCGTGGCGGGGGTGCAAGCGCCACCACCCGTCCCGGGCGAACTCGAGATAGGGGAGCTGCTGGGATTCCGTGAAAGGGAACTCGTGCAGGAAGTCGAGGTCGAGGCCCGCTTCGATCAGGGCGGTGACCACTCCTCCCAGGGTGAACCGCCAACCGAAGACGTCCCGGCCCTTTGGGTCGGTGTACTTAACGGGTTCCGAGCGCTCGAAGTAGGGGTGGCGGATGCGGGGTTCGGTTGCCTGCATGTCGTCGTCGAAGACGTACATCACCGGGTGGTACTCGGCGATGTAGAAGAACCCGCCGGGCTTCAAGAAGTGAGCGACGATCCGGCCCCATTCCTTGATGTCCGAGAGCCACGAGAGCACTCCGAACGACGTGTAGACGATGTCGAACTGCTCGTCGAGCCGATCGGGAAGGTCGTAGACGTCCGAGGCGATGAAGCGGCCCGCGACGCCCACCTCACGCGCGAGGGCCTCCGCCTTCTCGATGGCGGTCGCCGAGATATCCGCACCCACGACGGTCGCGCCGAGCCGAGCCCATGACAGCGTGTCCAGCCCGAAGTGACACTGGAGGTGCAAGAGGCTCTTGCCTTTCACGTCGCCGACCTCTTCGATCTCGAATGGGCGGAGGTGGGGCGCACCTTCTTTGAACTGCTCGACGAAATCGAAGGCCGGGGTGAATCCTTCCGCCGTCCATTCATCCCACAGCTCGCGGTTCGCCTCTCTGAACTGCTTCATCGTTTGGTCGCCTTCAAGGAGAACGTGAGCGGGATCTCGCCGTCGTCCCGCTTCAGGCGCCAGTAACCGTCCTCGCCCCTCTTGAGGAAGGGACGGCCCTCGTTCGCCGTCGGTCTTTCCTTCAGGAAGTCGATCCGTAGACCTTGTTTGATGAGCGAGGTGACGATCTCGCCCATGTCGTGGATCCAGGCGAACTCGAGCGGGTGGTCGACTTTCGCCTCGAAGTCGGCATAGGTCGCTTTCGGTAAGAACATCATCGGGTCTTTGCGGTGGAAGTAGGGGTAGCCGAGAAGGGGGTCGTCGGTGACCTCTTTGTCGTCGAAGATCTGAGCGACGGGGTGCACCTCGGTTATGTAGAACATGCCGCCGGGCTTAAGGAAGTGGGCGATGACCTCGGCCCATCTATTCAGGTCCGGAAGCCAGTGCAGAACGCCGTTGGACGTGTAGACGATGTCGAACTGACCGTCGAGATTGTCGGGCAGGCGATCGATGTCGCTGCACACGAAAGTCGCGTCCAGTTCGAGCTCCTGGGCGAGTCTGTTGCCGAGCTCCACCGCCTCGGAGGAGAAGTCTGCCCCCGTCGCTTTCGCTCCGAGACGGGCCCACGACATCGTGTCTAGACCGAAGTGGCACTGGAGGTGCAAAAGGGTCTTGCCGCTGACGTCACCGACCTCATCGACCTCGTAGTCCGTGAGTCGCAGACCACCTTTGCGGAAACCCTCGACGTCGTAGAACTCGGACTTGGCGTGGATGTCGACGAGATCGTCCCATCGGTCCCGGTTAGTCGAGACGTAATCGTCCATCTTCATAATAGTTATTCCGTTCCGGTCTTCAGAGGCTGTTCTTCCAGCGAGCTGTTGTGTGCGAGTGCGTGCAACACGGTCTTCATCTGGAACGGTGTCAGGTTGGGATGCTTGCCCAGGATCTTCGTGATGACTCCGGCGATATGGGGAGCCGCGAAGCTGTTGCCGGTCGCCTTGATGGTGGAACCGTGCATCCAGGCGACGTCCACGTCGATGCCGGGAGCGCCGAATTCGACCGGCGGATGCGGGTTGTAGTCGAAGCCGAGTGGGTCCTTGCCGTCGTGGCAGGCCACCGAGAAGACCGACGAATATTCGGACGGGTAGCTGGGGGCGATCACGTTGTTGATGGCCGAGACGAGCATGATGTGGTGGAAGTACGCCTGATCGGCGAGCTCGTGGAGGGCCCCAAAGAAGTCGCGCTTCGTCGTGCTGAGGCTCATGTTCAGGACCTGCATTTTGTTCTCGACCGCCCATTTGAGCCCGGCGGCAAAGACGATCCCTTTTCCGGTGAGCCTCTCGCCCAGGACCCGCACGCTGTACAGCTCGCAGTCGGGAGCGACCTTCCGGATGATGCCGGCGCAAGCGGTGCCGTGACCGAAGAGATCATCGTGGGGCCCCTCGGTTACTCGGACCTGTCCCTCTTCGTCCGGCGCGTACTCGATGACCGCTCCGCCCTGTACCGATCCCACCGCGGGGTGGTTGCCATCGACCCCGCTATCGATGACCGCAACCTTAACGCCGGCCCCGGTGCTGCCGCCCCATGCCCATTCCTTCGTTATCGGCGTGTCGAGAGGCAGCGGGCGGACGGCTTCGAGGTTGTCGGGGTTGAACTGCCACGACCAGGCCGGCTTGGGACTCATATCCGCCGCGCGTTTACGTAAGCCACGAAGTCGGCGAGAAGCTTCGTAGCCCCTCTTCTCTCGACCGAGCCGGCCTTGCCGAGAACGTGGAAGCTGGCCGCCAGCTCCGCGAGCTCGTCCTCCGGCTCCCCGGCGTCCTCGGCAACCCGTTCCAGCGCGCGGGCGAGGTCCCCATCTTCCGCGTAGCGACCGACGGCCTGGAACAGAGCCTTGCCCAGGCTCGTGAAGACCCTCGTGTTCTCGATCGCCAGCGCGGCCTGGCGAGCGAACAACGCGAGGAGCTCCATATCTCGGTTCTCCTCGTCGGTCTGACGGTCGAGGACCGAGATCGCTCCGAGCATCTCGCGGTCGGTTTCGAGAGGCATGGCGAGGATGGACGTCGGAACGTAGCCGGTGCTGCGGGCGGTGTTGGCTGCGAATCGAGGGTCCTGACGGACGTCGTCGATAGCAATCGGCTGTCCGGAGGTGACCACCCATCCGGCGATGCCTTGACTCGATGGGATGCGCATCCCCTCGACGTTCTCGGCCCCCTCGCCGGACGCAACGTAGAAGATCAACTCACTCTGCGTCTCGTCCAACAAGGCGATGGAGCAGGCCGCCGCCTGGAAGAGGCTCTTCGCCGCGGCCGTGATCGAACGCACGAGCTCCTCGTGCCCGGCCGGGACGAGGGCAGGCCCCAGGTCGTCCGCCACCTGGGCAACGTCTCGCAGGATGTCTCGCTCGCGGTCGTTCATCGACCTTTCCTTTCATCTCGGCGCGGGGCCTCGATCGAAGGGTACAAAACAAGGTCGAGCACGAAGCGCGCGGCCGGACCGCCGGCCCCTTCGCACTCGATGTCCCCAGCGTAGACAGCGAGAGGCCAAATTGTGTAACTAGGTTGACAGGTGTTCTGTCAGCTATTTGACTGCACCCAATCACTCCCCCTGATTGGGTGGGGGTGTCACCTCGGCAGGGAAGATGGGGTGGCGGGAGGTACCCGGCGGGTGTGTGGGAGAAGCTCGCGGGGGCAACAAAGGTCGTATTGGGGAGCGTGAGCTCCACGGATAGAGGAAGAAGGAGGCAGCAAGTGGCAGACGACCAGAACACTGGTGGCGTCGACCAGGATGCAGATGCTTTTGGAGACGCGGCGCAGATCGAGCTGAACCGCAAGGTGATGGAGAAGGCTGCAACGGACGAAGAGTTCCGGGCCCACATGCAGGAGGACCCCGAGGCAGCTCTCGAGAAGGCCGGCTTGCTCGAAGAGGCCAAGGCGCTTGCGGCCTCCGACGCCGAAGAGGGCGACGACGAGGTTGCGGGTCACCGTTGGTACAACGCCACGTACTACCGGACCTGCCGCTGGTGGCAGCACCGCATCTACTGGCACCGCAAGTAATCACGTAGCCGTAGTTCTCACTTGATCTCGGGGGCGACCGTTGGGTCGCCCCCGACGTCGTTTTAGGACTTTGTGAAACGGCCGGAGGCTGCGTTGGGTCAAGGCGAACACGATCGGATCGGGCTCGAGGCGGCGGCGCGCGAAGCTGCGGACGCCGGGTCGTTCGTACCCGACGTCGTGGCGCAAGTGCGTTCGAGCACGCTCACCTGGGAGGTGAGCAGCGCTCCCGAAGAGGCCCCGGTGTGGATTTATGTCGACCCGCCCGACCCGCCTTCGGTCTCGGTGGGCTGGAAGCTCCATGTCTCCGCCGCGCTGATATCGGCTCAAGAGGTCCTCGAACGGTCGCTTGCGGTGTTGCTGCGGGAGAAGAGCCCCTTCAAGCTGGCGGCGTCCTTTCGAGTGCTCGAAGCGCTGAACGAGGGCGAGGCGGGCCTGAGTCAGATCGGCAAGTTCCTGACTGTGTACCCGAGCGACGATGCCCGGGCCGTCGACCTCGCACGCAAGCTGGATGCAGCGACGCGGGGGCTGAGGGGGCCGCGTGTTCCAAGCGATCGTCCGCTCGCGCCCGGCAGCCTCGTGCACTACCGCTATGGGACCTTCGACGCCCCCGACGAACAACAACCGGGCGACTCGCTCGCGGCGCGCTCGACCTATGTCGCCCCCGAATCGGTCCAGGATCCATTTCTTCTCGCAGGCGTGACCGAGCCGGAGACGAAGGGGCTGATCGATGGTCGGCTCTATCTCTCCTCGACGATCCATCGCTCCGCGAGAGGAGCCGTTCACACGGCCGTGGACATAAAGGAGCTGCGGGATTGCATCGTCAAGCGAGCGTCGCGCGACGCGCGCCTGGGACCCGATGGCCTCGACGCCCGCGATCAGCTGCGTGACGAGGCAGCGGTCCTCGGGCGATTGGAGGGTCGCGCTCCCGTCCCCAAGGTGTTCGACCTGCTCGATCACGAGACCGACCTGCTTCTCGTCATGGAGAAGGTGCCCGGGGCACCGCTGGGAGCGGTCGTCCACCGGATGTTCGCCGACAAGGCCCCCCCGGACCTCGTGCGTGTCGTGCGGTGGGCTACGAAGCTGGCCGGCGCGCTTGCGGCGGTGCACGAGCAAGGGCTCGTCTATCGCGATCTGAATCCGGCGAACGCCCTGGTCACTCGAGAGGGAATGGTCTCGCTCATCGACTTCGAGCTGACGAGGCCCGCCGGGTCGAGCACCGAGTTCTACACCGCAGGGACGCCGGGCTTCCTGTCCCGCCAGCAGGCCGAGGGTCTTCCGGCCTCGCCCTCGGACGACGTTTACTCACTCGGAGCGTTGATCGCTTTCACGGCGACCGGGGAAAGGCCTTCCGGTATCTCGGCGGCGGATGCGATCCGGAGACGGTTCGGGAGCGACGGGACTAGCCTCGCCAAGATCGTGGAGCGCTGTCTCGCACATGGTCCGGACGAGAGGTGGGCCGAGATGCGCTCCCTGGAAGCCGCCCTCGCCGATGCGGCCGCCTGAGCGATTGGTGCAAAAGGACTTGTGCTTGCAGATGCTCGGGCCTACGCTGTCGCCCGTCGCGCCGGACTCTAGGAGGGCACCACGCCACCCGCACTGATCGTTCGAACCGGGCCTTCGTCGGGCCTGCGCATAGAGGTGTCCTCGCCGGTCGTGCTCGGCCGAGAGGGAGCGGACGTCGTGTTGGCCGACAGCGAGATGTCGGGGCGACACGCACAGGTCGAGCCGGTGGGCGACGGGATCGGCATCCGAGACCTCGATTCGACTAACGGCACTTACGTGAACAACTACCGCATCGAGGGACCAACGCTCCTCGAGCCTGGTAACGCGATCCGCATAGGCCAGACGTGGCTCGAGGTGGTGGCCGACCAGCAGCCGGCCCCCCCGCAGCAACAGGGTTATACCGATCCCTCTAACCAGGCCCCGCCCCAATACGCGCCATCGCCGCAAGGAGCGCCGCCCCCTCAGTACGGAGGACCTCCGCCGCAGGGCGCACCGCCGGCCCAGATGCAGCCGCCCGAGCCGCAGGTGAAGCAGGGCCCCGGCGGCCTCATGTGGCAGGAGCTGAGGGGCCGGCGCGCGATCGTGCACACACCGGTCGGTTCCTTTGCCTCATATGCCGCCGCCACGGAGATCGAGCAGGCCGACCGAATCTTCGATGTGTTGATGGCCCTCCTGGAGATCCCCGAGCCTGGGGCCGGGGGACCCGTGGACGTATACCTCGTCGATCCGCCCGTCGGACCCCCGGGGGCGCCCCAGCAGGAGACGGCGCCACCGATGCTCCAGGGAGTCGGCGAGACCGGGATCGTGCGGGTCGTCACGAACGAGGCTTTCCCCGCCCCTCTGGCGACCCCCTTGACGCAGCTACTCCTGAACCGGTGGTTCGGGGAGAACGCGGGTTCGCTGCCCGCCATCGTGGAGGGACTGGCCGGCATGGCGGCGGGGCAGGCGGGATGGGGTCCTCCGCCGGACGAGGCGCATTCCTGGGTCCAGGCAGAGCTGGGCGAGAACAGAAAGGTCACGGTTCTGCCGCGCGCCCAGTCCCTCGACGGGACGGCCTCGATCAACCGCCACGCGGCCACCTCGTTCGTCTCCTTCCTCGTCGAGTCATCCGAGCCGGGTTCGCTGCAGCGCTTTCTTTCCGCCTACGAGCCCCAGCGCCCGGACGAGGCCGCGATGCAGGTCTACGAGCAATCCCTGGCGGAGATGGAAGAGGGCTGGATCGAGGCTATGAAGGGCATGGGTTCGAACTTCACCTTGAGCGGCGCCCTCCGCTTTCTCACGCCTCTTCTGAAGCCACATCTAGGCAAGTACATCGAGGTCATCGCCTACATGCTCTTCGGCGTGATCCTGGCCAACCTCTTGCCCGTCATATCGGGCTGTCTCACGGACGCCCTTGCGGGAGCCGGCGAGGGCGATGGGGTCTGCGCCATCGTGGGGTCAGAGCTCACGGCCGGTCGGGTCATAGGCGTGATCCTCTTCCTCGTCCTGCTCTACCTGGTCGAGACCGCCCTCCAGCTGCGGCGCGCGCACGTCACCGGAGGGATCTTCGCCCGGATCGGAGCGGGGCTCCAGGAGCGGATGTTCGCCCACCTGCAGCGGTTGTCCCACCGGTTCTTTGCCGAGGCGAGGATCGGTGACCTCAACTCGCGCCTGAGCCAGGACCTCGAGGAGCTGACCGGCGCAATGGACTCCATCTACGCGCAGGGGGCCTACAACTTGCTCATGGCGGTGATCGCCGCATTCACGGTGCTGACTCAGAACCTCGTCGTTGGTGCGATCGTCCTCGTCATCATCCCGGCCTTCATCGTCATCCAACGCATCCTCGGTCCCCGGCTGGCGATGACGAGCTACGAGATGCAGGAGGTCTCGGGTGAGTCGGCGGCGGTCGCGCAGGAGAACCTCTCGGCTCATGCCGTCATCAAGGCGCTCGGCATGGAGGAGCGTGCCGTCTCCAGCTACAGGCAGCGGCTCAACGACATGGTCCAGGCGGCGTTGAGGCTGAACGTGCTCACCCAGCTCTTCGAGGGAAGCATCAACATGACCAACACGATCAGCCGTCTCGCCGTGCTCGGGATCGGAAGCGTCCTCGTGATCAATGACCCCAATGCCGATCCCGGCCAGCTCGTTGCCATCCTCTTGCTGCTCCCCAACATCACCGACGCCGTGGCCCAGCTCGCCGACGTCGGACAGGTGGGACAGGCCGCCGCGGGATCCATTCAGCGCGCGAACGAGGTCCTCGAGGCTCCCGTCGAGATCGAGGAGAAGCCGGGGGCCGTCAACCTTCCGGCGCTACAGAACGAGATCCGGCTGGAGGGTGTCACCTTCGGCTACGAGGAGGATCAGCAGATCCTCAAGGAGCTCGACCTCGACATCCAGCGCGGCAAGCACGTCGTCATCGTCGGTCCCTCAGGCTCCGGGAAGAGCACCGTCGTCAACCTGCTCATGCGTTTCTGGGACCCCCAGGAGGGGCGCGTCTTGTTCGACGGCGTCGACATCCGGGATGCCACGCTGGCCTCTCTGCGCGGCCAGATCGGTCTGGTCTTCCAGGAGACCTTCGTGTTCAACCTCTCGTTCAGGGAGAACATCCGCATGAGCCGCCCCGATGCCAGCGACCAGGAGGTGGCGGCCGCGGTCCGGGCTGCGCAGCTCGAGAGCTTCGTCGAGTCGTTGCCGGCCGGGTACGAGACCGTCCTCGGAGAGCGCGGGTCGAGGATGAGCGGCGGGCAGCGCCAACGGCTTTCGATCGCGCGCGCACTGCTTCGCAACCCCCCGATCCTCATCCTGGACGAGGCAACGAGCGCCCTCGATGCACGGACCGAGGCGGAGATACTGGACACCCTCGAAGAGGTCGTCCGTCAGCGAACGACGATCACGATCACGCACAGGTTGGGCATAGCGAAGACGGCCGACGAGATCGTGGTGCTGGAACAAGGTCGCCTCGTCGAGCGCGGCCCCCACTCGGAGCTGGTCGAGTCGGGAGGGCTCTACCAGCGTCTGTACGAGGAGCAGATGGGCAAGCCGGCGGCGGAGACGAGCTCGAGGGTCGATCTGGAAGCGGCCCGCCTCCGCAAGATCCCGCTGTTCGCCGATCTCGACGCCGAGACCCTCGCGGACCTGGCGCTCCAGCTAAGCCCCGAGCGCTATCGGACCGGCGAGGTCATCGTGCGCCAGGGCGATCCCGGCGACAAGCTCTACGTCATCAGCCAGGGGCAGGCGGAGGTCTTCGTAGAAGACGGCGGCATCGAGGTGAAGGTCAACGTGTTGAACGCCGGCGACTACCTGGGTGAGTACGCGCTGCTGACGAACCAACCTCGCACCGCGACGGTGCGTGCCGCCCAACCGACGGAGGTCTTCACTCTGTCGCGAGCGAGCTTCCTGTCGCTCATCGAAGAGCAGTCTGCGCTGCGCGACAAAGTCGACAACTTCGTCAACGAGCGGCGGAGCGCGTTCGACGCTGCGGCGGAGGCCGCCGGCATTCGCTAGCCACAACGCCCAGCGCACGATGAAAGCGATCATCATCGGCGGCGGCATAGGCGGACTCGCAACCGCAGTTGCTCTTCAGCGTGCAGGCATCGAAGCTCACGTCTACGAACAGGCCCCGGAGCTGAAAGAGATCGGAGCGGGTCTCTCGCTCTGGGCGAACGGCGTGAAGGCGCTGCACCATCTCGGTCTCGGCGAGGTCTTACGAACTGCGACAACTCCGCTCGAGGTGACCGGCTCGCGCAAGGCCGATGGGACACTTCTCAACCTGCTCGATCTTCGACGCGTCCACGAAGAAGTCGGCTACTCCAGCGTCGCTATGCATCGTGGCGAGCTCTTGAAGATCCTTATCGACGCGTGCGATCCCACTACTTTGCATGTAGGGAGTCGGGCGGCCGGCGTCAACGAGAAAGCGGAAGGCGTCACGGTGTCGTTTTCCGATGGCCGCGTCGTCTCGGGCGACATTCTTGTCTCCGCCGACGGGGTTTTGTCGGAGGTCCGCCGGCAGATGTTCAGCCATTCGGATGCTCGCTACGCCGGGTATTCGACCTATCGGGCGGTGGTCGATGGTTTCGACCCGGGGTCCGAGTGGCCTCGGCGGGCAGTGATCCGAACCCTGAGCTGTGGCGAGTACTTCGGCATCGGCGAGATCGGTCGGGGACGGTACATGTGGTTCTTGACGAAGAACGGCCCCATCGATCAGTCCGAGACGTCGGATCACAAGGAGGCGGTCGGGCGGCTCATTCGATCCTGGGACGCTCCGGTCCCCGACATCGTCGAGGCTACTCCCGAGGACCGGGTCTTGCTCCACCCCGTGTACAAGTCCTCCCCCGCAAAGAGGTACTCGCTGAACCGAGCGATCCTCGTCGGTGATGCCGCGCATCCGATCGAACCCGCGTTGGGTATGGGAGCGGCGCTGGCCCTCGAGGACGCTGTGGTTCTGGGTCGTTGTCTCGCAACTGCGCCGGATCCGGAAAGAGCGTTCCGCCTCTACGAGAGCAAGCGGGTGGCTCGGGTACGAAAGCTGATCCTATGGGCGAAGGTCTTGGCCCGGAGCGAACAGACGTCAAACCGGACCACCTGTCGCGTGCGAGACCTCGCCACGCGAATAGTTCCGGAGAGCGTGGGACGGACTCTGGCGAGGCGGGCCTTCGACTTCACGGGTCTTTGAGTTCGGGTGCCGGGGACGACCCCAGGCGGACGGTCCCTCTCTTCCGCAAGCGGGGGGGGTCGCCTACTTGTTGCCGTTCAGGAGCCCCGCGATTAGCGAGAGGTATTGCAGCAGGTGGCGGGGGCCGAGGAACTCGTTGCGCACCCGATCCCTTGCCGCGTCTCCGATCCGGCGGGCGCGCTCGGGATCGTCCAGCAGGCCGGCGACGGTCTCACCGTAGGACTTGAGGTCGAGCGGATCCGCGATGAGCTCGCCGCTGACTCCGTCCACGATCTGATCCTGGATCCCCCCGATGCGGCTCGCCACGACGGGGCGCGCCTTCCACATGCCCTCGGCAACCGTGAGCCCGAAGCCCTCCGCAATGCTCTTCTGTACGACGATCGCGGCCTTCCGCTGGATGGCGTTGACGATGGCAGCGTTCTCCTCGCCGTCGTCCATCGGGAGGGTTGCGAGGTGCACCTTCTCCTTCACGCCACTGGGGAGCTCGTTCCACGCGTCCCTTGACTCGTTCAGGACCTCGGCGCCCTCGGGATCATCGGCCACCGCCTCCACCGAAGGCCCCGCAAGGATCAGGTGCGCGTCCGAACGAGGCGCGACGTGCTCGGCAAAGCCCTTGATCACACCCAACGGGTCCTTCAACCGGTCCCAGCGCGACACCTGGACGACCAGCGGGACGCCCGGAGGAGGAGGATCTCCTCCGTCGTAGTAGCTGGCGGTGCGGATCACTTTGCTGGGGGATCCGTCCTCGCGCGTGAACACCGGGTTGGCCTCGACCCCGTTCGGCACGACTCCGGAGACGGACAGGATCGAGTCGACGTGCTCTTGGTCGAGGTGCTGGTTCTTGGGGGAGAAAGCGTCGATCGAGGGAGCGATGACTACGACGCGATTCGTGTCGAGGCCCTCCCAGGTGTAGGACTGGCGCGAGAACACGTAGACGTCGGCCGGAGTTACGTAGGGGAGAAGGAAGCGCCACGCCTTGCGCGCCAGGTCGTTCCCGGCGTCGATGCCCACATGGCAGCGCCAGATCACCGTCGCACCCTTCTTCTTAACGGCCTCGACCAGGCCGGCCGGCTGCGGGTCGTGGATTATCACCACGTCCTCTGCTTGGACCAGCTCGACGAACTCCTCGGAGTTACCTCGCGTGACCTCGTCGTAGATGCGGTGCTCCGCCTCGCCGAGGTCCCCGCCGTCTCCTGGTGACCCGTGGAGGTGGTTGTGGATCCTCTTGGTGATGGCGAAGTAATCGGTGTTGCCGTCGATGACGACCCAGCGGGCGTCCACGCCGATGGCGCGTGTGTAAGCCAGCAGAGACCGAAGCATCTCCGCCACCCCGCCACCCTGTGGCGTGGAGTTGACGTTCCAAACCACCCTGCCCTCGAACAGGGCCTGGGCGCGCTCGGCTCCCTCTTGGAAAGCCTTGTACCTGTCTGGTTCCAGAACCTCTTCGAATCGTTCTGTTGGGAAAGTCCCAACCGGGACGTGCGAGATATGAGCCATGGGTCGATTGTGCGGCCTGCGGATGCCTCCACTATGCATTTCGCCAAAGAGATTGATCTGCGATGATGCCGCTCACCATGGGCAGACTCTTCGGCACCGACGGGGTAAGGGGCGTGGCGAACCTAGATCTCACTCCCGATCTCGTTCTCGCGCTCGGCCGGGCGGCGGGTCGGGTGCTCGCCGAGGACGGCGGAGCAGTCGTGATCGGTCGCGACACGAGGGTCTCCGGTCCGATGCTCGAGGGTGCCCTACTGGCGGGCCTGGCGTCCGCGGGGGCGCAGGTCCGGCTGGCCGGCATCCTTCCGACGCCCGGGGTCGCGTTCCTCGTGATCGATGAGAACGCTCGTGCGGGGGCCGTGATCTCCGCGTCTCACAACCCAGTTCCGGACAACGGGATCAAGTTCTTCTCCGAGCTCGGCAAGAAGCTCCCCGAGGCGGTGGAGGAGACGATCGAAGAGGCCATGGCGACGGACCCCTCGTCACAGCCGACGGGCGCAGAGGTGGGCGGGGCGAGCCGGATCGAGGATCCCGTCGACCGCTACACGCAGCATCTACTAAAAGGTCTCGACGGCGACCTGGGTGGCCTCAAGATCGTCCTGGACTGCGCCCACGGCGCGGCGTGGCTGGTGGGCCCCGAGGCCTTCCGACGGGCCGGCGCTCAGGTTGTTGCCATCCACGACACGCCCGATGGCTCCCGGATCAACGTGGACTCCGGCTCCACGGCGATGGGGCAGCTGGCGGAGCGAGTGGTTGCGGAGGGAGCCGCCATGGGCCTTGCCTTCGACGGCGATGCCGATCGCGTGCTGGCCGTCGACGAGAAGGGTGGATCGGTGGACGGGGACCGGATCATCGGCATGCTCGGTCTGCAGCTCCACGAAACGGGCCGCCTGCACAACGAGATGGTCGTGGCCACAGTGATGTCGAACCTCGGCTTCCGGCGTGCCCTCGAGGGCCGGGGTGTGGAGGTGATCCTGGCAGCCGTCGGCGACAAGTTCGTGGCCGAGGCGATGACCGAAAGCGGGGCCGTGCTCGGCGGAGAGCAATCGGGACACGTGATCTTCGGAGAGCACGCGACCACGGGCGACGGGGTGATGACCGGTCTCCAGGTGGCTCGGGCCGTGGCCCGAACGGGCACCCCCCTTTCCCGCCTGGCGCACTTCTTCGAGCCCTTCCCCCAGGTCCTGATCAACGTGGACACGCCTCACAAGGACGACCTCGATGAGGCAGGGGGGCTCTGGGACGACATCCGGGCGGCCGAGGAGTCGCTGGGGGAAGACGGCCGGGTCCTCGTCAGGGCCTCGGGGACCGAGCCGCTCGTGAGGGTCATGGTCGAGGCCGCCGACGAGACGATCGCCCGTCGCACCGCCGAGGACCTGGCCGACTCTGTCCGCCGCCATCTCGGCTGACGACACCCCTCCCGCGGTGGCCCCGAGGGGTGCGGGCAGGGACGGTGCTTTTTGGTCGATTCGCTTGGGTGCTGGCCCGGTGTGCCGATAAGATCGTTGCGGAGAGGAAAGCACCAC
>JALZBR010000355.1 GCA_030863485.1 Actinomycetota bacterium | reverse complement strand
ACCCAGGATCATCGAGGCGTCGCGCCGCCTGCCGGAGGGAACCGCCTTTGGCCTCCACGTCCATGCGGCCAGCAGCCGCATTGGGTTCAGGGCCTGGGAAAACGCCGTAGTTTGGTGCGTCGAACAGGGGCAGCGAATGGAGCACGGCGGGAGCCGACCGGTGGAGTGTCTCGACCTAGGAGGCGGCTGGTTCTCCGACGACTGGAGTTCCGAGCTCGTCCCGTTTCTTCCGGAGTTAGTCGAGATGGCTAAGAAGGCGCTTCCTTGCCTCCGAGAGATCATTCTCGAGCCGGGCAAGGCACTGGTCCAGTCCGCCATGGCCGTTGTCTCCCGCGTCCTAGAGGTGAGGACGACGCCCGGCGACGTGCGGGAGGCGGTTGTCGACGCCTCCATTGCGGAGCTGCCGGAGGCCCGGATGTATCCACACCCCGTTCTGTGGCGACGACAACCGTCGGGGCCATGGCGTCCGCTCGAGCGGGGCGTGGACACCCTCTTGGGCCGGCTCTGTATTGAGCAAGATGTTCTCGCCACAGACATCGCGCTGCCGCACGAAACACTCCCCGGGGATCTGGTGGCCATTGGAGAGGCAGGTGCCTACGACGCGAGCATGGCGTACACCTTCGGAGAGGGTCGAACGCTTTAGCTTCGGTGGCCCTTGTGTAGCACGGCGTCGACCGACATGTAGACCGGCTCATAGTCGGGGAAGCAGTGCGCGCCGCTGTCAGCGTCGACCATTTTCCAGCGCGCCTCGAACGCCCCCGGGCGGTCTGGGGCGATCACGGTCAAGTAGACGTCGCACGTCTCACCAGCCTGCGTCTCGGGGACCTCAGCGTGGCGCTCCGACCTCAGGCGGCCCGCGTCGTCGTGCGGGCCCTGACGCTCCAGAAGGCGGCGAGTCCAGGGGACGTTGCCGACGTTTTGCAGGCGCCATCCCTTTACCACTTCTTCCCCTACCTCCACCTCGCTTCCATCGGCAATCGCTAGGTCGGCGATGAACCGCGACGCATCGCCCTCATAGAGCGTTCGGCCGCCACGGTTCGGCAGCGGGTCCGAGCCTCCCATGACCGCCAACTCGCGCCGGTAGATCAAGTCAGCCAGTTCTGCCATGAGCGCCTGGCGGCGGCGATACGCGGTCCTCCGACTGACTCCACCGAGTTCTTTCCCGCCGCGGTCCAGACGCTGTGCGCTGGTCCGACCGCTCCCGGGAAGGGTCCCGAGGAAGGCCCTCGCCCCATCGTGGGCGTCGCCCTTGAGGTCGCTCTCGAGGTATTTCGCTTGCTCATGCAGTACATCCCGCAAGGAAAGCCGTACTACCGCCTCGCTGGAGCTCTGGTTGCGTTCGCCGCCACGATCCTGCTGGGCCACCCTCGCTCGGACGCACTTGAGACCAAATAGGTTGGGTTGGGCTGCGGGGTTCGCAACGCCAATACCGCGTTCACACAGAGCCAAGAGCTCTTCCAAGAGGATCTCGGGAGTCGGGACGTCTGCCATGCGCTCCTTTCGTGCCTGGCGGAAGACTGGCACGAGTATGGCACATGGCTCCTAGTTGGCAGGTTATGAGTACTAGCGGGTGCCAGCCTCCTAGGCCATCCTCCCCGCATGGCCGAGGACGCGAACTCCTCCGGGATCGAGCCCCTCGAGTCGGGCGCGCCTTGGACCCGCAGGATGGAGCTAGCCCGTGACGCTTGACCGTCCCCACCGCGCGGCGCTCATTGGGCTCGGCAAGCAGGCGCGCGAGGACTACATCCCCGGCTTTGCCAGCGCCAGGCATGTCGACCTCGTCGCGGTGTGCGACCCCAACCCTGCCGCGCGCGACGATGCCGCTGCGCGCCTCGACGTTCCTGGCTACGCCAGCCACGTCGACCTGCTCGAGGGGGAGGCGCTCGACTTCGTGGTGATCGCGGCGCCCCACCATGTCCACGGCCGGATCGTCGAGGATGCAGCGGCGGCGTCCGTGAACGTACTAAAGGAGAAGCCGTTCGCCATGTGCTGCGACGAGGCGCTCCGCCTCGCTGAGGTGGCGTACTGCGCCGGAATCGAGATCATGACCACGCTCCCGCGCCGGTTTAACCCGATCTACACCGCCTACTTTGAGTTCGCTGACGAGATCGGGGAGCCGTTCTTCGTGTATGCACGCTACACGATGTACGTGGAGACCCCACACGCGGGCTGGCGCGGCCACCGATGCCACGCCGGCGGCGGCTGTGTGATCGACATGGGCTATCACGTACTCGACCTGCTCATCTGGTACTTCGGGCTGCCGGACGCCGTTGCCGCGACGATGTCCGCGGAGGCCATCCGCAGCGATCCCTACGACGCTGAGGACACCGCGAGCCTCCTTCTGCAATGGAAAAGCGGGTTACATGGGACTTGCCTGCTCTCTCGCTACCTCCCCCCCAAGACGGAGTCGCTGGTCGTGGTCGGAACGGAGGGCATCATCGACCTTCGCCGCGGCATGTTGAGGCGCCTCGAGAGCAACGGTGAGATATCCGAGTGCCTCTCCCGGGAGTCCACACGAAATACGGTGGCAAGCAGCCAGCTGGACTACTTTTCCCGCGTCCTCGCCGGCGCGCGACCGAACATCGGGAGTCCGCGCTATCACGTCCAGCATGCCGCCCTGATCGACGCCTGTTACGAGTCGACGAGAACGGGCACCTTCGTGAACCCGCGTGAGCTGCTCGAGCCGACGCAGGCTACGCATCGAGGAGAGATGCCGACAGCGTGAGACTCGCCGGCGAACTACTCGCTGTCGAAGGCGGCCCACCGGCGGTCAGCTTGCCGCCGCCGCACTTGGAGTGGCCGGTCATTGACAGGGACACATACGATGCCGTCGAGCGGCAGCTAGGGGAATCCATTTCGATCTACGACCGGAGCGGAGTTTTCGCTCGGGTCGAGGATCGGTTGCAGCAGGCGGTCGGCGTGCGCCACGCGCTGCTCACGAACTCCGGGACTTCGGCGCTCCACTCGATGTATGTGGGCTGCGGGCTTGGACCCGGCGACGAGGTAGTGTGTCCCGCCTATACGTTCTTTGCGACGGCCACGCCGCTCTTCTTCACCGGTGCGGTGCCCGTACTCGTCGACTGTGGAGACGACGGCAACGTTGACCCGGACGCCGTGGAGGCAGCGATCGGTCCTCGGACCGCCGCGGTCGTCGTAACCCACATGTGGGGGATCCCGTGTGACGTTGGACGGCTGCGCGCAACCGCAGACCGCCACTGCCTAGCGCTCCTCGAGGACACCTCGCACGCGTTCGGGGCCACCGTCGGGAGCCAGTCCGTCGGCTCATTCGGGCGCGCGGCGGCGCAAAGCCTCCAGGGGCAGAAGCCGCTGACGGGCGGGGAAGGCGGCGTGCTGCTGACCAACGACCCTGAAATTCACCACCGTGGTCTAGCTCTAGGCCACTACAACAAGCGCTGCAAGAACGAGATCCCGCCGGAGGACCCGCTCTCAGAGTACGCAGCAACAGGGATGGGGCTGAAGCTGAGGGCACACCCGCTCGCCGCAGCAATCGTCGAGCAACAGCTAGAAGTCTTCGAACGTCGCCTGGCGGGACGCGGCCGGATTGCCGCGCGGCTGGTCGCAGGACTCCGCGATCTCCCGGGCGTACACCCGGTCGTCCCCGCTACGGGCTCGAGGTCAAGCTGGTACGCGCTGATCGTCGTCCTTGACCGTGCGGCGTTGCCCGACGGAGTGGGAGCCGCGGAGGTGCACGACGCGCTGCTCGCGGAGGGCGCTGAGGAAGTGGACCGCCCGGGCAGCACCGCGCCCCTCGCCACACTGCCCGTCTTCCGTCGTCCGGGCGCCTTGTTCCCCGCCTACAAGGACGTTTCAATGCTGGGGCCCGAGGCGTTCCCCAAGGCAACCGCATTTCACTGCTCTATCCTCAAGCTTCCGGTGTGGCACGACGAGCGTCACGAGGACCTCGTCGACCAGTACCTCAATGCATTCCACAAGGTGTGGGGGCGGCTTGGTGCGCTTCGCAGGAGTCCGGTGTGAGCCCCGTGTGGTGGGAATCATCGGAGGTCGAGCGCTACGTCGTCGGGGCCGTCATTGCGTGCGACGGCAGAGCCCTCCTCCTGCGCCGTAAGCCGGACGACTTCCTGGGCGACCTGTGGGAGCTGCCGAGCGGTCGCGTCGAGGGGGAGGAAACGCTCGAGCAAACTCTCGAGCGGGAGATTGCCGAGGAGACAGGCCTGCGCGTCACGTCGATCGAGCGCCCGCTCGGGACGTTCGACTACCGCTCTGGCAGCGGCAAGGCGACCCGCCAAGTTACCTTCGAGGTGCGGGTCGAGCCGGGTCAGGTGGAGTTGAGCGAGCATAACGAGCACGCGTGGCTTGGAGTGGACGAGCTGGAGGGTCTCTACATGAGCGACGAAACCCGCGAGGTACTAGCATCCGCCCTACGGGGCGGAGTGTGAGCCTGGAGGCGCTCTCGAGCGCCGCTCCAGGGGCCGAGCACCCGCTTCACCGCCTCCGCCTTCTTGGCCGGGCCCCCTCGATGACGCGTCGGGGATGGTGGGGGTTGGGCAGTCCTCCCCTCCGCTCGGAGGTGATGAATAGGCCGACGGATTTCAGCGACGCCCTTGGCCTTTACATGGCCCTTGCCTTTGAACGCGTCAGCGTCGCCCCGGTGCGGGGGATGTCAGCGGCGTATTGCTATTAAGGCGGCTCAAAGGCGACGTGGCGCCGCTAGCGTTGCTCTTTGGCGGCTCGTAGGGGGCCAGGTCGCGCGGCACCCTAGGGCAACGGTGGAAGGTTGACGGCGACTCGGGCCCGCTGCCGGTGACCCTCGAACAGGCAGCGCTGCCCAACCACACTGAGCAGGACATCATCATGATCAACTTCGCCGCTGAACCCCGCACGGGTTTGCCATCCGTGAGCTGGTCTTCCCACGGCCAAACAGAACTCTTACCAGTCCATGGCCAATGGCGTTGTGGACTTCCGCCGCACGTAGCTGCCGCCCCCAATCACGACTGGCAGCGGATCTACGCCACGGCGGCGTGTGCTGCGGGTTCGCCGATCAGCCTTACCCGATTGAGTACGTCGACGGCCAGCAGACGGTCCGGGGCGTCACTCGACTTGGTGAGACGAAAAGGCGCCTGTGGCGGATGCTAAACCCGCTCGATCAACTGCTCGTACGCTTTGACCGCGGCGCCGACATTAGCCCGACTGATGCGGCGGAGAAGATCGGGATGGCGGGGCTTCTCCGCGGCGAGTACATCTGCACCGTCGAGCCGGCCGAGCCCCAGAAGCAGCGGTGGATCCCTCTTGCCGAAAACCGCTGGGGCAAGGGTGTGCGGCCTGTTTTGGGCGAGGGCATCGAGGGTGTCTTGGTCGTCCTGCCGCAGCTTTGATGACAAGGCGTCAGCCGTCGAGTGGGTGATCGATCAGCTGTCACCGCGGTTGCGGCCGCAGCTCTTTCCCCCTCTCGAGGAAGGCCGCTGGCGTCAGGAGGCCTCGCTTGAACTCACCCCAGTGCGTACGAGCTTGCCGAGGCACGCTACCGCGAGGAGGAGGCTGTGAGGCCGCGCTGCTGGAACGGATCGACGCCGCCCGCAGCGAGCACGAATTGGCTCCTGGGCCTGCTCGACGGCACCGACGACATTCTCGTCGACGCGGTCGCCCGAGCGCTGCGCGTCTGCGGTATTGAAGACGGGCGCAACGCCGACGTTGAGCTGGCGGTCGATGACCGGGGGGCGACCGCCGCGAGGATCTGCAGGTCCACGATCGCTCTTCGGCCGACCAGTTCCGTCGTCGGCGCGCATTGAGCCCGACGAGTCCATGATCAGCAGGACGGCGGGGCGGGCGCACGGAAAGGCCCTGCACCTGCCCTCCGGCCAAGCGTCGCTCAGGCCATGGGGCTTCAGCCACTCGCGGCCAACGAACTCGGCCTCGATCGGTTCGGGCTGACTGCCGAGCAGCGAACGCCGCTCGAGCAGGACACGCCGCCTGTGGTACTACGTGCTGCGCGAGGCAGAGCACGGAGGCGGCGAGCAGCTCGGTCCCGTCGGCGGGCGGATCGTCGCCGAGACCCTGATCGGCCTGCTCGACGGCGATCCGGCCTCCTTTCTGCGCATGCAGCCCGGCTGGCGGCCTGAGCGCCTACCGGCTACAACACCGGGACACCTTCACCCTCGCCGACCTGCTGAAGTTCGCACCCGGTAGCCCGCCGATGCCGCGGCCGAGCGCCGTGGCGGCGTCCTCGCTTCGGGGGCGGGCTAGCAGGTGTAGTCCGTTGAGCCGGCCGACCGTGGACCCTCTCCCGGTCGACCTCCTCCGGATGCGCCGCGTGGTCGCTTAGGGGCATCTGCGGGTCGAGCGGCGCGAGCAGGGCCGCGCGTCGTTGGTCGCCGGCAAATGCTGCTCTGAGCTTCGCCCGTCTCTCAGGATGGAGAAAATTGATCGTAGGACCGCACCGACCGTCCCCGCTCCGAAAGGTTGCCTTTCCCCATGGCCGACTTCGACCGCGGCCCGCCAGCCCCGCTCGCCTAGCTATTTGACCGCGTCCCGGACCCCCCGGTCAAGGACGACTTCTGGTTTGACTGGGGTCCCGTCTTCTATCGCGGGCGCCTCGACGGCTCGGCTCGCGTCCTGTGCGTCGCCTCGGATCCCGGGCCGACCGAGCGGATCGCCGGGCGCACGCTCGTCGGCAACGCCGGCCAGCGCGTCCAGGGCTTCCTGGCCAAGCTCGGGCTGACCGAGTCCTACGTGTGCCTTAACGCCTGGGCCTACGCGCTGCACCCCACGCGCGCACAGGCGGAGCGGGACAAGCTCGACGAGCCCGCGCAGCGGCAGTGGCGAAATGAGCTCTACGGCGCCGCGACCGGCGCGGGGCTGCAGGCCATCGTGGCCTTCGGCGACATGGCCCAAGAGGCGGTCGCGCTGTGGTCGGGGCGGCCCCGGGTCACGGTGAGCGAGGTGCCTCACCCCTCGAGCCGGAACCCTAAACGGCTCCTCGACGAGTGGCGGATAGCCGTCGAGCTGCTGCGGGGCATCGTGACCCCGGACGGCGACGGCGACAACTCCGGGCCCAACTACGGCTCGCGGTTGGCCGAGTCCGATTACGCGCCCATCCCGCGTCGCGACCTGCCCTTCGGGGCCCCGGCCTTCCTCGGAGACGACGCGTGGGTTCGCGCCCAGCCGGGGGGCGCCCAGAACTCGGTCGAGCGACCGGCGCCCGACGACGGCCACACGCTCATCTGGCGCGCCCCGACGACGCCGAGCTAGCCCGCGCGCAAGGGCCTGTAGTCCGACGGGCACGCCGAGCCTGGCTCCGGAGGAGACAGAGCCGACCACGCTCAGGGTTACGATCCGTTCGTGGCCGAGCGCGCGATCCGACCGCTCGTCCTGACCGGCAAGCTCGTCACCTTCGATCCCGAGCAGCCGGTGATCGAGCGCGGCGCCGTCTACATCGCCCCCAACGACGCCCAGTCAAGGGGCAGGATCGAGGCCATAGCCGGGGCGCGCGACGCCCCGCCGGCTGGCTTTGAGAAGGCCCCGCGCGTCGACACCGGCGGGGCCATCTACCCGGGCCTCTTTGACCTCCACAACCACGTCGCCTACAACACGCTGCCGCTGTGGAGCCCGCCCGGGCGCACCGAGCCGTACGAGAAGCGCACGCAGTGGCCGCGCGATCCCGACTACAAGCCCGCGATCAACCTGCCGGTAAACGCCATCAACTACCTGGCCGGCAAGGCGGTGCTGAAGTACGTCGAGACCAAGGCCATCGTCGGCGGGACCACGGCGATCCAGGGCTCGGCCCGCACCGGGCGCCCCTGGGAGGGCTGGCTGGTGCGAAACATCGAGGCCGAGACCTTCGGCACCGGCGAGCGCTCGGTGTTTCAGTCGGTCAGAACGCTCGAGTCGACCGAGCAGTTCGCCGACGCCCGCCGGCACCTGCGCGCCGGCGAGGCCTACGTCTACCACCTGTCCGAGGGCACTAGCCCCGACCTCGTCGGGGAGTATGAGGATCTGCGCCGGCGGAGGTGCCTGGCCCCGGGACTCGCCGCCATCCACTGCACCGCCCTAGGTGAGCCGCAGTACGAGGAGTGGGCGCCCCTCGGCGGCTCGGTCGTGTGGTCTCCGTTCTCGAACCTGTGGCTCTACCGCGACACGACCAAGGTGGCGGAGGCCGACGAGGCCGGCATGCGGATCTGCCTCGGTGCCGACTGGTCGCCCTCGGGCTCGAAGAACGTGCTCGGCGAGCTAAAGGTCGCCGATCTGTGGAACCGCGACCATCTGGGGCGCCACTTCTCCGACGAGGCGCTCTGTCGTATGGTCACAGCCAACCCCGCCGAGGCCCTCGGATGGGAAAAGCGCCTCGGGCGCCTAGTGGCCGGTCTCCACGGCGACGTCCTCGTCACAAGCGATCGGGTGCGCGACCCGTATCGCAACCTGATCGAGGCAACCGAGCGCGACGTGCTGTTCGTCGCCATAAACGGCGAGCCGTTCTACGGCACGAGCGAGCTGATGGCTCAGGCCGAGGCGCAGAACGCGGATGCCATCCGGGTCGGTCCCCACCGCGGCCGGCGCATCGTGCTCGTCTACCCGGGGATCGAGGACGCCGACATGACCTGGAGGCAGGTTGTCGCCACGCTCGAGGAAGCGCGGGACAATCCCGCGGCCTTTGACCGAAGGCTCCGCGAAGAAAGGCATCGACAGCTGCGGGTCAGGCCCGACAAGCCCTGGGACGAGCGAAAGACCAAGCCGCGGCTCGACGTATCCATCCCGCCTCTCGACTCACTCACCCACGACCGTGCCTACTTCGCCGCGATCAGGCGGGCACCCCTCCACGGCGGCCTGCTTGACGGCGTATCCGCGTACTACGGGTAGGGGCGCGACGGTAGGCGGCGTTGCCCACCGATTCAGCGCCCTCGGCACGCTCGGGCAGCCCTATCCACGTTACCCGACTCTCAATGTTCAGACCCAGCGATGTTGGACCGAGTGATCGAAGCTTTTATTAGTGGGGTAGCCGAACAGCTACTCCCACGGAAGATAAGACGGCTCATCCTGGTGCTGTGCGCTATAGCTATACTCACAGCCGTAGCGTTGTGGGCTTTGAGACCTTTCTAGCCTGGCGCGCTGCTGGACTGGCGCGCTGCTGGAGACGCCGCAGAAACCTCTAGAAGGCGGCCAGCCGCGGTGGACGGGGCCGTCAGGAACGGCGCCACGCCGAAAGCGGCGCAGTAGTTCGGGGTTCGGCAACCTTCCGTCAACTCCCCGAAGACGGACCCTTAATCCGAAGTTCCCCCCGACGGAGTAGCCGGATTCCGCTCGTGCGAGGGTGCGAGCGGGGGTTGCGGGTGGATCGGTGGTGACTACGGGTCGCGCTCGTAGCCGGCTCCCAGGTCGATCGCCCGCGCCTGGGGTGGCGGTCTGGCTCGGTGAGCTGGTCGAAGCCGGCGCCGTTGGTAGGCAGGCGGATCGTGTTGCGGCAGCGCGTCGAGAGGCTCTGAGAGCAGCGTCGCAACCGAGTGGCAGGGCTCGCCGGCGGCCGTGCGCTTGCTTTGGGCCTTGCGCTCGGCCGACCGGGAGCGGCTCGCCTTGGCGACGGGGTCGGGGCGCTCGGGGGCTCTTCGTCGTCGAAGAGCAGCGGCTTCCAGGCCCGGCGCAGGTGCCAGACCAGGTAGTAGGCGAGCATGCAGAGCAAGACATGCGCTCTGACGCGGTCCCCGAGCCGGTGGTGGACGGGGCGCAGCTCGAGCGGGCCCTTGAGCGTTGCAAAGCCGCGCTCGACCTCCTTGAGCTGCTTGTAGGCGCACCACATCCGGCGCGTCGAGCGCGTTTGCCGAAGCGCTCGTGCGCAAGATGTTAGATCCCGTCGAACGCGCTCTCGGCGGCGATCTGCTCGGCCTGCGCTCGAAGCCGAAGCTCGTGTCTGAGATCTCGGCCGCGAAGTGCTTTCTGACACGCCAGCGGTTCCAGACCGCCCCGACCACAGCCCGATCTCGGCCTTCCCGGTGAGCGTCCCCCTGCGCGACGCGCCGCGCGATCTCCTGTAGCGAGCGCTCGGTCGCCGCGAGCAGCTCCTCGCGTGGCCGGGCCAGCAGGCGGTGTAGCGGCGGCCGGTCTTGCGACTCGGGACGCGGCGGAAGTGATAGCCGAGGAAGTCAAAGCCCTCGCCCTCCACTTCAAGGTTGACGATCCTGGTCTTGCGCTCGGAGAGCTCGAGCCCGAGCTCGGCCAAGAGCCGCCTCAGCGCTTCGAGCGCCCGTTGCGCCTGGCCCTCCTTCCAGCAGAGGATCACCAGGTCGTCGGCGTAGCCGGTGAGCTTGCCGAGCTTCGCGTGCCGCTCCTCCCACGCCCGATCGAGCGCGTGCAGTAGACGTTCGCGAGCAACGGCGAGACGACCTTGCCCTCCGGGGTGCCGGCCATGCAAAAGCTCCCGGTCGGCAACCAGCCGTCGATCAAGGAGAGGACGCGCCGGTCCGAGACCCGCTCGCGCAGCGCGCGCCGAAGCAGTCTCCGGTCCAGGTTGTCAAAGAACCTGCCCGAGGAGGTCCAGCTCTCGCTCGCCGAGCCTCTTCACGGCGGTTCCTCCTGTCTCGGATGGACTTCAGCACCCCGAACGCTCCCAACGGGAGCGGACGAGGCGGGAGGACCGCCGCCTCAACTTCTACATCGAGCGGACAACCTCGTCTTCGGTAATCCGCTGAATTACGATCCGCTCCCTGGTTTTTCACTCGCCAGATCTTCCACAGCAAGTAGGTCCTGCCGCCCTGCGGATCCCTGAACCGCTGGCGGTCATCACGCTGTAAGAGCGCTTGTCCGCCTCGCCGACGCCCTCGCTGTACCCGGGGTGCCCGGGGACGCCCTTGACTACCGGATCCGGGTCCGCGGTCCAGGGGCCTTCCGGCTTGGCGGCGGTCGCCACACCGATCGCGTGCTTTCCGGTAGTTCTGTCTGTTGCGGTGTAGTAGAGGACCCACGGGCGGACGCGCCGCGCCCGAATAAGGTGGGCGGACGGCGCCCATAAAACCGCTCCGGGCTGGTAACGGAAGCCTAGGTGGTGGTGCTCGAAGGCCTTCTCCCAGCGCCCTTCCGCTTGAAGGTTGTCGCTCTGTGGCAAGAGCCCCTCAATGAATGCGCGCGCCACCGCCTTGTGGGACGCCATCCCAAAGTTGCTACGGCACCACACAGGCGTAGCAAGTCAGTGAAAGGGTCGCACGCGCGATCGGTGCGTCGGGATGTACGATGCGCATCGTTAGCTCACCTGTGCCGCTTCCGCAGTAACTACATCGCCCGTCGCAGCGGCGGATCAGCCACTGCAGTAGCCGAAATAGGTGGATGCGCGGAACTTCCGTTGCACTTAAGCCTGAGTGCCGGATTTCGGCGTCTGGATCGATGATCAGCCCACTGCCCTTCGCGAGGTTGCAGGCGCGACAGACTACCTGGAGGTTGCCGGTATCGTGCTTGCCAAGGCCCGAAATCGGGACGATGTGATCAGCGTCGGGCCGACATAGTTCTTGGGGTGCGTGCCACGTTGGCTTATACGGGTCTCGGGTGGAGACCGACAACGGTTCGGTTAGGAAGGGCAAGCGACAAATCGCGCACTCATAGGCACCCTCAGGGCCGATTAGTTCGGACCCGCGCTTAGTCGAGGCTCGATCAAGGATCGACGCGACGAGGCGCGCGATCGGCGTGCGCTCTTCGCCCGGCAATGCGAACCGGTCCTCAAGGTATTCGTCGACCAACTTCCAGCGCGGAGTCGGGCTCGTCCGGTCGTAGTCGATGGCCGAGGTAGGCGCTAGCTGAATCGCCACCAGATGACGAAGGGCGTCTTCGCCGAAGTGATCCGCCGGGCCGAGGCCGAGCCATTCACTGACCCACCTAAGCGGCGCATCCCCGAGTACTCCCTCGCGCGGGCTGGTGCGGGCTAGGAAGAGGGCACTAAGAAGGAGCTGGACTTTTGCAACATCCGGGTGCTCGGGCGCCATCGCAGTGGCGCAGCGCTCTAGCCGCGAAATAAACCGAGGTTGCCGTGAATCTTGCCTTGGTTATTCCACACTGCTTCCATGAAGGCGTATAGCGCCTTCCGGCCTTCGCTCGTGTGGGGGCGTCGGTCAGGGCCCCGACCAGCGAGACGCCGTTCACGGCCCGGGGCGCGGCGATACGGTTTGCAGACATGGGAGGTGCGTCCTCCGCAGGGCGTGCCAGCGCCGCCCCGCGGCGTAACGACTTGCGCGGCGACCGTAGCTCGACGTCGCGCCTCGATCCAGTCCCGACCGGGGCAAAAGCAGCCTCAAGGCTGCGCGGGTTTTGGACCCGAATTGGACGTCGCGGCGAGAGCTGCGCTTTGGCCCTAGGGAAATCAGACCGCCGCGGCAAGCGAAAAAGGCGCCGATAGCAGCGCCTTTACATAATGGCGAGGGCCGGAATCGAACCGGCGACACCACGATTTTCAGTCGTGTGCTCTACCGACTGAGCTACCTCGCCGCAGCCGGCCGATGGTAGCGCCGGTACGAGGCTCAGCGCCCCGCGCGCTCCCTGGCCCGCGGGGAGCGCAGCGGCCGCCCGTTGTGCCCTGCGGCGCATGCCGGGCGCCCACCATGCCCAAGCGGCCCCTCGCTACCGTGCACTCGCGTGGCCGACGAGCTTGGGGAGTACCGCGCCAAGCGGCGCCGGGGAAGGACGCCCGAGCCGGGCGTCGACCAAGCGCAGGGCAAGGCGGCGAAGGCCTCTCGCTCGGCCGAGCTGGCCTCGGACGGCCCCGACGGTGACGCCCCACGGTTCGTGGTCGACTGGCACAGCGCGCGACGCCTTCACTTCGACCTTCGCCTGGAGCTCGACGGGGTGGCGAAGAGCTGGGCCGTGCCCAAGGGCCCGCCGCTTCAGACCGGTCTCAAGCGCCTGGCCGTGCAGACCGAGGACCACCCACTCGAGTACCTCGAGTGGGAAGGGGACATCCCCGAGGGCGAGTACGGCGCCGGCAAGATGCGGATCTGGGACCGCGGGACCTTTGAGCTCGAGAAACGAACGGGCGGCGAGCTCAAGGTTCGCTTCCACGGGGAAAAGCTGACGGGCTCCTACGTCCTCGTAAAGACCCGCGGAGAGCGCGACTGGCTGCTGATCCGCCACCGGCAGGACGGAGAGGGCGAAGACGGTTACGGGCTAGGGGCCCACGGTTCGGGGG
>JALZBR010000328.1 GCA_030863485.1 Actinomycetota bacterium | reverse complement strand
TTCATCGCAGGTTTCCTCCGCCCGATGCCGCATAGTTGCAGAACCGGGATGGCCGCACCGCATTGACTACGTAAGCATGATGGGAATGTCGTGAAGGACTCGAGCGCGTTCGAGAACCACTTGAAGTCATTCGGGCCGACCGAGACAAGGAATAGGCACTTTAGTCGTCGACTGACTCTGCCCCATCGCGCCGCTACACGCGAGCAACTTCCGCAGTCGGTTCTGGATGCCGGCCATAGATGCGTCGGTTGGGAGGCCCTGCCGAATCCACGACCTCCGACACTCCAACGCGGCGCTTCTGATTCAAGCGAAGGTCCAGCCGAAGGTGATTCAGAGGCGGCTAAGCCACGCGAGCATCAAGACGACGTTGGACATTGACGGGCACATCTTCGACGGCATGGATCAAGAGGCAGCCGACGCTCTCGAGGCCGTCCGGCGAGGCTCAGACGGACGGCAGACGGACAAGCGATTCTCCAAAGGCTCTAAAGAGCCCTGATTTGTGCGTGGGCGTACGAGGATTTGAACCTCGGACCTCTTCCGTGTCAAGGAAGCGCTCTCCCCCTGAGCTATACGCCCTAGAGCCGCCTGCTTTTCTACTCTACTAGCCGGCAGACACCCAAACTCTATGCCGAGCTCTTGGGAGCGGCTGGGCCAACCCTCCTGGGCGCCCTCTCAGCCGGCTTGCTGGAAAGGATCGAATAGCCGAGCCATATCAGGGCAACACCAAGAAGCTTGATCCCCGAGCGCAGGCCGGGGTCGAGAGAGATGCGGCCCGTGAATATGGAAAAGCGGTCGATGGCCAGGCCCAGTGGAATGCTGACGAGAAATAGCAAACTGGCCCACCGATTCAGAACCCCCGCCCTCACCATCGCCAAAGCGAACAACAAAATACCGGCGACGAGCACATAAAAGCCGAGTGCCAGCAGCAACCGCAGGTTGGGAAGCCTCGTATTCAGGACCTGTACGTAGTAGATCCGCAAAACCAAAACGCCGGCGAGGAAAAGGCAACCCACTGCTCCTAGTACGAAGCCCAGGCGACCCAAGGAGCCGTCCCGTCCTCCTTGAGCTGCCCTCAGGCTCCCCAGGCCCAGCAACAAGAGCACAAGCGAGATGGGGAGCAAAAGAAAGGGATCCCCTCCTCTGGTCAGCTCGGCAATCAGAATCGGAGCAATGATCGCGGCCCCTGCGAGGATGGGGATCGCACCCCCCCTTCCCCTCCGTGCAGGAGCCGTCCTGCGGGCGGTTCTGCTTCCGGCCGATCGACGCGCTGTGGAACCTTCCGCCCTTGACTTCACTTCCGGCCCTTGGTCTGACCGTGGCTCCTCCGGCATGGCAGAACTGCTCCTTTCGGATCCGCTCTCGTTGCCGTTGATCTTAAACCCGAAGCACCGCCGGTACAGGGATGCGGGTCCGTCGAGAAGGGACGCTTGGCCGGCCGAACCCCTCTAGCCGACCACTCGCTTCTTAGCTTGATGAAGAACGGGGAGGCGGCGTCCGGAATTGAACCGGAGTAAACGGTTTTGCAGACCGGTGCCTAACCACTCGGCCACGCCGCCAGTGCTACCAGGCCAGCCGCTCGCGCGCGGCCCGAACAGTCCTAGCGTATCGCAGGACGCGGTTACGCTTCCTCCCCGCCGGCTCTGACTCCTGCGATCCTTGCCAGGAGTCCCAGCTGAGTCAACTCCGCTGCACGGTACTGTGGTCCCTTTCGCCTACCTACCATCACGGCAGAGCTTGGTTCAGAAAAAGGAGCGGCTGCCAGATCGAACTTTCCCTGGCCGCTTCGCGCCGCCGGCCCCTCGCGCCAGGTCGAGGGCATCCAGTCGGCCAGCGGCAGGCGGGTCGGGCCTTTCAGCGGAAGCCAGGGGGCCTTCACTCCCTCCAGAGAAGGTGCTCCGATGCTCGATGCGATGACGGTCATGCCGGCCTTCTCGCCGCTCACCACGACGCACCAGTCAGACCACAACGCTTCAGGGAGCCTCTCGACGAGCATGGCTACAGGAGACTCCCCGGCTTCCGCAAGAGCTGCCGCCAAATCGAGCGGAGCCATGAAATCCCGGAAAGCCTCCACAGGACGCAGCTCCTCGACCACGAGTCCGGGCACCTCGAGCTGGGCAAGCCTGAGCGCCTCCTGCATACCCTCCGGTGCCTCGATCGTCATGTCGTCCACCGCCATCCCCGCGTCCCGCTCGACCACGTCCATCGTGAGGATGTTGGCGCCCCCCTTGCCAAAAGCAGTCGCTACCGCACCAAGCGTGCCTGGGAGGTCAGGTATGCAGATTCGAAGGGTGAAGAGCATTCGATGCCCGGCGCGCAGGGCCGCGCTATCCGGGACGGAATTTGGACCAGACGTTGTCCCTGAAAACGAGCCAGGCGACCCAAACCGTCCACGTCAGGACCAGCAGCTTCATCCCTTTTCGAAGCATTTCGGTTGGTTCCCTCTCAGTCGACGTTCTTGTACTCAGCCGGAATCCGGCGGGTCTCTAACAACAACTCCAGCAAGCCGAATGCCTCATCGATGAGCTTGTCAACCGTTGGCTCGAGTGCTTCGCGCGCCGCTTCAGCGGCCGCGCCCGGCTCTCCCCCTCCCACCGGCACGGCAGCTTTCCATGCAAGCGTATAGGCGGAGTCCCAGGCGAGGTCGGACGCTGCCTCGGCCACCGCATCCCTGGCCGCGTACCTCTTCCCGGCGCCCGCCGCTGAAAAAGCCGGCTGTGCTACGCACGCCGTGGCCCTCTTCACCATGTTCTTCACTCCCCCACCTGAAGTGTTCCAGGCGGTTTTCGAAACCGTCGCCCAGGCCTCCTCCCCAGCCTGATTCCATGCTGCGGTGCCTTCCTTAGCCCGCTTGTTCGCAGCAGCAGCCGCCTGGTCGAGAAGTTCCTGAACATCGCGCGCGGCGTCCGGGGTCAGAATCGGGGGCGTCGCCTCGAGCGCCTCGGCAGGCTCGTCGAGCTCAGCGGCTCGCAACCAGATGGGGGCCATCACGTGGACCATCCAGTTCGCCGCTTGCCACGCCCGGAAGTCTTCGATGTCTCCGCTGAGAATCGACCTATCAATCTTCGGAATGTAGTCCTTCAGTCTCTGCCGGGTGGAGTCCTCAAGGGCGTCGTTGAAATCGTGAAGGAACGCCCTGATGACCGGGCTCACGGTGTTCGGCCTGTCTGAAAACTCCCGGTGTCCGTAAAGGCTGACGGCTTCCAGTACGTTCATGCCGTGCTCGGGCGACGAGTGTTTGCCTGCCTCCAACACCAATGTGTCGAGGTCCACGTAACTCAAGGGCGCACCTCCTGCACGGGGAAGTCGGCCGCCTGACTATGGGACCCGGCGGCCAAACGGAGACGAGCTATTTAGAAGTCTGATCGTCGCCGAGCACGTCATCTACTGCAAGCTCGGCCCCTTCGCCCCACCTCGACATGTCCTCGGCGTGCGTAATCGCCGCACATAGGTTGTCGACGTTCAGTTCCACGCCTTCGAGCGTTTTCAACCACTCGACGGTCCTCGGGTCCCGCTGGGAGATTCCAAGGTCGTCGGCCCACTCCTTGACGGGAATTGGGCCGGTCATCTTTTCCATCAGCCGCTCCCGCTCGGCGTCGGTGCGCGTGGAGCGTACGGATTCTTGGGCTTTGCGGAAGCTGGTCGGCAGGCGGAAGTTGTCGACGACACGGAGCTCCGTGGCGGCAGTGTTCAACTTCTCGGCCAGAGCCTCACGTATCTGCTCGCGAGCCTTTGGCAGCGAGGGAGCAGAGCACTTGACCTCCGGTTCTTCCATGATTTCCGAAAACCAAACGTCGCCGTCCCGTTCGTATGCCGCCGTGTAGGTCTCGCTCACTTCACACTCCTCCCCCGTTCGACGGGTTTAACCCAACGCGAAAGTATCGTCGATCCGATCAGACAAGGCTAGCCGATGTGGACGGGTAGTGCGGACTCCCTACCTCCGGGGGAGGCGCTCCACTGATCACGACCTCGAAGCGTAGGAAGCTCGGGAGGGCAGCCCGAAACCAAGCCAAAACATATCAACAATTCACTTAAGTCCTAGCCGTTCGTGCCGATAAATAGGTGACGCCCCGGAGCGACCTCCGGTGCAAACGCCCAGGAAGGAGGCACATGTTCACCGGACTGTTTCGTTCGTGGGGGGGCAAGCTAATAGCCGTAATCGTTCTTGTTTTGGGAACCGTCGCCGGCCTCACGTTGGGAGCCACTCTCCCCGGCTTCGGAGACGAAAAAGGTATGAGCTCCAAGACGGCAGGGCGCGTAGTGGCCGGCCCCGGTCCCCTCGGCGTCCCGCTCGCCTTCCCAGACCTGCCCTGGAACGAGCTACCCCGCCAACAGCTGGTCCTGTCGAATGCAGGACAGGCCGTGGACAGTGC
>JALZBR010000301.1 GCA_030863485.1 Actinomycetota bacterium | reverse complement strand
GGCGTATTTCGTAGGCGTGCAGCTTATGGGGGGCTAGGACTCAGGTACAAAAGCACGGCGATCGGCCGGGATACTTTTTCATGGGATCCCAGGATCGAGTGCAAATGTCGTCCCGAACCACTCGTCGGTGAAGGTTCGTCCGTCACCGCTGTCCCTCGTCCTCCACCTGGTCTTGCAGCCCATGTCCCTGCTCTTCGATCGCGAGCAGGCGCTTGTTCGTCGCCAGTTCGAACCGGTGCTGGGTGTTGTGAAGGAGCACCAGCGCGAGCCAGGACAGGATGTTCAACACTGCGCTGATTACCAACTGCCAGGTATCGAAGCTCTTGAAGAGCGGATAGCTAAAAAGCCACACGACTACGGTCACCAGCGCAAACAAGAAGAACTTGGTGGAACCAATGGTGTCGGCGCACCAGTCGGCGAATCGATCGAACCGGTTCATTTTCGTATAGCGCTCTCGTGAGTCCGGGGACGGGCCCCAGGGACCGTACCCTCCACGCAAGGGTTTGAATCAGTTTTTGGAAGACTCGGCCTCCCGAGTGGGCGTGAGGCAAACCCTCTCACGGCTTGGATCTGACGGGCACCCGCCATCCCTATGCCGGCTATCTGCGTTCGGTCGCCCGCGTACCTAGCCGTCCTTCGCTTCGTCCAATGCGTTCCGCACCGCCTCTGGCAGCTGCTGCTCCAGCCAGCGGGCCATCTCCTCCTCCTGGGCACAGATCTCGTCACAGACCTGTGCGACCTTCTCCTCCCCGATCTGCCGAGCTGCCTCGCTCAGCGCGCGATAAGACGCTATTTCAAACTGCTCGGCGGCGAAGTCCGCAATTGAATCCTTGACCCTTACGTCCTCGTAGCGCTTCGTGAGCATGTTCTCGATCGCGCCGAACATCTGGCCGAACACATCTTTTGCCTCGGACACCTCACCGCCCAACGCTTCAATGCACTCCGCCATCTGCTCGGCGTGACGCCGAGTTTCTTCTAGGTGCAATCGCAGTTTGGACTGGACGTCGGGATGCCCATCGGCGGCCCTAACGTGACGCCGAAGGGCCTCCCCGAGAGCCTTTTCCATCGCGTGCGCGTTCCTCAGCCACGTCAACACGAGGTCCCTTTCCGCCATCTCCCCTCCTTGGTTCGCGTCCGACTTCGCGCTCAGGTAGACATTGCTTGACGGAAGCGAAGATTCACGCAACATCCCTGATCTCGGTCGACGACGACCGTCTCTACCGTTTCGTCTCCCAGGCCTCGAACGATGCCCTGTATAAAGGATCGATTTAGCGGACAAACCGTATCGGCCGCATCTTTGGCTAACGCATGAAAGGGGCAATTACTCAGCGCGAGTTCACGCTTTTCTTTTTGGTAAGGCTCAAAGCCGTACTCGGTCAGGATTTCTTGGAAAAGATCAAGCGCGCGCTCGCCTCCAACGGAAGGAAGGCCGGATTCTCTACGCCTTTCGACTCCTAACTGCTCCCCGCGTTGCGCGGCTGCCCGCCGTACAGCGTCTTGTGGTGGATCGCCCTCAGCCTCGTCTTGCATCGCAGAGATCAAGATCTCGGCGACGATGTCGTAGCGGCGAGCGGGGATCGATAGCTCGACCTGTCTTGGCGACGGTTCGTAGTACTTCGATGTCCGCCCGGCACCGCGCCCGCCCCTTCCCGTCGGCCTGGCATAGCTGGCGGTCAGCCACCCGGTCTTCATTAGCTTGTCAAGGTGGAAGGCGGCGAGGCCGCGCGAGATTCCCATCTGGGTCGCCACTTCTTCTCGGGAGACAGGTCGGCGCTGTGCCCGGACGAAGCCGTAAATCTTTGCCCTGAGCTCGTCCGCCAGTGCTGCTACGGCCGCCGCAGCCTCGCGGAAGTCCATTTCCATATGCCCTGCCGCACCAATGAGCTAGACCTTCGCTTCGCTATCCCCGTAAGATGTCACCATGTTTGTCTTAGAACAAGATCGCTAGCTTCATGAGGCGCAAATACCTCGTTGTACTCGCCGCCGTCGTAATCGTCGTTGCTTTGGTCGCGATATTCATGCCGGAGTATTTGGGGCTGCTTCGACCCACGGTACTCAAGCAGCTGAATCCCGAGCTCGTAAGGCTAGTCAACGAGCTCCCCGGGCTGGACAAGCAAAACGAGGAGCTTATCGGCCGCCTCTTTGCTCATGGAGGTCTTGCCCACGCGGAGGAGGGTGAGAACGGAGTGATGCGGGTTGAGGTCCGCGCCCCGGAAGGGGAGTACATATGGAGGCCGGCGATCATCGTCATGCCCCACTCCGGGCAGCTGGAGGTCGAGCTTTTCAACGATGACCCCTACATCTACCACGCCGCCATCCTGCCGAGTAACGGCGACAAACAGTTCGTGAAATTGCCGATCCACTCGGGTGCGAAGGCGACCTTGAACCTGGACGGGCCCGGCTACTACTGGTTTGGGTGCCCCGTGGGGAATCACGTCGGCCGCGGGATGCTTGGACTGATACTCGTCAAAGGAGACGTGCCCGAAGAAGCGCGGCTCGATCGCCCGGAGCAGCCGAGGCCATGAGGAGGGGGGCAGCACTCCGTCGGCAGCTCCGCCTAACGACGTTGATCTGCGTCGGGTTGGCCGCGTCCCTCCTCGCCGCCTGCACCAGGTCGGGCCCTGAGTACCCCGTGAAGGAGCAGGGCAAGGACCTCGGAGAGCTAAGTGGTGCAGTAGGTACAGCTCCGCCGGTCGCTCAGGGGGTCACGTTCGAACGGATACTCAACGCCCGAGCGGAACCTCATAACTGGCTTACCTACTATGGGGCGTACGACGGGCAGCGGTACAGCCCGCTGGACCAGGTCAACAAAGCAAACGTCAAGGATCTAAAGCCCGCATGGGTGTTCCAGTTCGGCCAGTTCGGGCTGCAGGCGAGCGAGGGGACCTACTCGTTCGAAGCCGCCCCCATTGTCGTGGACGGGGTGATGTACGCGACCGCCTGGGACGGCTGGGCCTTCGCCATCAATGCTCAGACTGGCCAGGAGCTGTGGCGGTACAAGCATGAGGTTCCTATCGACACCCCGCTTTGTTGCGGAAACGTCAACCGGGGAATGGCGGTGGCCAAGGGGAAGGTTTTCATGGCCACGCCCAACGGCCACCTGGTTGCGCTCAATGCCGAGACCGGAAGGCCGGTCTGGAGAAAGGTCTTCGTCGACGTCCGGGCCGGAGAAAGCGCCACGTTAGCCCCCCTTGTCGTAAAGAACCTGGTGATCGTGGGCAACTCCGGAGCGGAGTACGGAGTGCTCGGTCACATCGACGCCTTCGACATCGACACCGGGCGGCGAGTGTGGCGCCGGTACAACATCCCTAGGCGGGGGGAGCCCGGATCAGAGACGTGGCCGAGGGAAGGACAGGCGCTCGAGCGCGGCGGTGGGACGTCCTGGATCACCGGGAGCTATGACCCCGAGCTCGATCTTATGTATTGGGGCACCGGGAACCCGTCACCCGACTTCGACGGAAGCGTCCGCCCCGGTGACAACCTCTACACGAGCTCGATCGTCGCTATCGACCCCGACGACGGCAGGATGCGGTGGCACTACCAGTGGACGCCCCACGATCTCTGGGAC
>JALZBR010000296.1 GCA_030863485.1 Actinomycetota bacterium | reverse complement strand
GCCTACCGTCGACATCGCACCACCCGAAGGAGAAGGCAGCCATCTGTCGCGGCCAGCGGTGCAGCCGCCGGACCGTAGCTTCCAAGGCCGGGCGCGTGAGGTCGCAACAGCGTGCAAGGATTTGCGTTGACGTGCAGCTAGGAGAGGGGCGCTCGAAGACATGGATTGGCATCGCCGAGCTCCTCCTCCGCTAACTCGCCCTTAGAACCGTGAGGCGGACGGTCAATCCTGTCATGAGTACTTCCGACGATAGGCTCGCGGGATATAGCGCCCTTTGAAGGGGGCCGCCTTCATAGACGAGCCACGGAAAGACGCTCCCGCGATAAAGAAAGCCGTTGACATCGTCGAATTGCACCTCGCGGCTTGCTCCCAGCTACCAGCGCAAGCGCTTAAAGCCTCGGGCGGCCCTACGAGCACGCCACACCGCTTCCAGCGTAGGTGCAAGGGTAAGTCCAGTCAATAGAGGATTCAAGAGTCAGCACGGTTGAACTCTATCAACGGGCGCGACTATCCTGAGGGCGACATTGCAACGTAGATTCATATTGCCCTAACTGGCCTTTCTGCGGTACGACCAAGGTTGACAAGCCTGCGACGCGAATCCTGGGAAGCCCAGTTTGTCCAATTTGCTCCACCCGACCGGGACAACTACCAATACAAGTCGAAAAGGGGGCCGGGCCAGATGGTGCAGCTCAAGAGGAGGACGTTTGAGGACCTGGTCGGCAACTTTGCCGATGATGCAAAGCAAGCACTTGACGAGATATTGGAGCGCGAACAAGAGGGTGGTGATAAGCCGACCGTGCAGACTCCAGACGTGGCGAGTGTAGGCGGTACCGCTGGGAACGTGACAGAAACGATCGGAGGACTCGCCACTACCGTTGGAAGCCTGGCCGAGTCCGTTGAATCATTGTCTGACCTGCCGGAACAGGTAGCCAAGCTGTCCGAGCTGATCTCGAGCTTGATAGAGAGCCTCGAAGGCGTCAAGGGAATCCTCGGAGCGGTGGGCGATGTTGCGGGGGTCGCCGGAGCCGTTGGCCGGTCCACGTCAAAGTCTTGAGGACGGCGTTCTGACCAGCACGGTCGACGAAGGGGTGGCAGACGATGGCTACACGCTGGGTAAGGGTTCCAATATCGCGTGCCGGAGCTGTTTCGTTATACACGAGGGCGAGTGTGCGAGCGACCCAAGGCTCACGGATCTGCCTATGAGGCGCATCCGGAGAATGTCGACCGTGTCGTGATCGTGCGCGTCCTTGCTCCACGACAGTCATAGCTCCATCCACGGGGGAAACGCGCGTTGTCCGTTCGCCGTGATCGTCTCCGCTTCGTGGCGAAAGTACTCAGTCAGCTCTTTGCGGACGAAGTTGTCCGCTCGGTGAGACGCGGCGAATTGCCAGGCGAGGCGTCGGAGCCGGAAGAACTAGAACGACAGCGTGCGCGGAACGTGAGGCTCGCTCTCGAACGTCTGGGACCTCTGTACGTCAAAGTGGGGCAGATACTTTCTACGCGGCCAGACTTCGTTCCGCCTGCCATGATCAGGGAGTTTCGGAAGCTGCACGATGAGGTCTCGGCGACGCCGTTCTCAGACTTCGAACCCGTTCTAGCGGAAGAGCTAGGCCCGGATTGGAAGCTGTACTTCAGAGAGATCGAGACAGCCGCACCGCTGGGTACAGCGTCTCTCGCCCAGGTCTACCAGGCGACACTGCCGGACGGGAGACGGGCTGCGGTAAAGATCCAGCGGCCCGGAGTGCGCTCGATCGTGTACCAGGACATGGCCATCTTGCGCAAGGCCGCGCGTCTCATGGCGCGCGGCGCTCCCCGATTCAACGCGGTGATCGACGTCGAGGCGATGCTCGAGGTTGTCTTCGACGCAATGGAGCCCGAGTACGATTTCACCGCGGAGGCCAGAAACATGGACCAGGGCCGCCGATCGGTCGAACGCTACAAGCACCTTTCGGTCCCCAAAGTTCTGCTGGCTACTGAGCGAGTGCTGATTCAGAGCCTCGCTGCGGGCGCGTCGATCAGGGACGTTGAGCGGGAGTCGTTCTCCACAGCGGAACGCATGGCGATCGGACGTGATCTACTAGCCTACCTATACTGCGGCTTCTTCATCGACCAATACTTCCATGCTGATCCCCACCCAGGGAACATCTTCGTCCAACCCGGCAAGAAGGCCTCACTGATCGACTGGGGTATGGTCGGTCGGGTGGATCGTCGTACCAGCATGTGCATGGTGCTGATCCTTCTGGCTCTTGCGCAAAACGACGGGCACGGACTAGCCAAGGGATGGATCGAGATGGGCCGGGCGACGCCATGGGCCGATATTGCTCAATTCACCAGTGACATGGCCAGGCTGGTCCCGAAGATCGTCGGAGCCTCGCTTGAGGAGTTGGACTTCGGTATCACGCTGACGGCGGTATTAGAATACGCCACCAAACGAGGTATCCAGACCAGCCCTTCTGTAGCAATTCTAGGCAAGGCCTTCGGTAACATGGAGGGTTCGATCCGTTATCTAGCGCCTGAATTGTCCCTCGTCGAGGTCTTTCAGGACGAGCTTCGAGCCATAATGTTCGACCTGACTCGTCCGCTGCTCTCTAAAGAACAGGCGGCCCGAAACGTAATGGAAATCATTATCGGAGCCACGGCGGCCACGGATCAGCTCCGCAGCGTACTGCGTGACCTGTCAAACCGGGAGTTCAGGCTGCTGCAACAGAGCGGAAAGGTAAGCCGAGCCGAACGTGCGTCTCAGAGAACCGACCGAATTCTACTGGGCTTGGCGGTTGCGGCGTTGTGGCTTGAGCACCGCCGCGGCTGCCGGCGTTAGCGAGGAACACAACGGCCCTGCCACGGAGGCGACATGCGGTGGGTGATCGCGAGGAGGATGGGATGTCCCTGCTAAAGACCTTACGGGGACCACTAGACTTGCGGGCACTCGACCGGGACCAGCTAGCAGCGCTGGTCCAGGAGATTCGGGATTTCCTGATAGAGAAGGTCTGTCGCGTCGGCGGGCATCTAGGGCCAAACCTAGGCGTGGCCGAGCTGAACCATCGCAGTACATCGCGTCTTCGACTCGCCGCGCGACGTGCTCCTATTTGACACCGGCCATCAGTCGTACGTCCACAAGATACTGACGAGCCGATACGCGGATTTCGACTCATTGCGCCAGACCGGGGGCCTATCCGGTTACCCCTCACGTGCTGAGTCCGCCCACGAC
>JALZBR010000242.1 GCA_030863485.1 Actinomycetota bacterium | reverse complement strand
CTCCAGGATCGTGTCGTGTGGCGTCCTCGATCAAAGCGTCTAGGACGTGTGCGCGTCGATGCTCCACGTACGAGCTCAAGAGCACTCCAGGAGTGTCCCTTCGCTGCTCCCCCGGGGGCGGAAACTTCTGGCCTGTAGATAGAACCCACAGTGATTTCGCAAGCGAATAGACATCGGCCGGTGCCGCCAGGGCGCCTATGGGGTCGAACAGCATCTCTGGAGCTAGGTAGTGACGCGGTCCAAGTTTCTTACACTCGACGGTCAAACTCTCCTTACCCGGATAATCGACTAGACCAAAGTCTCCGATTGCGGTCTCACCATCCAGCCAGAAGAGATTGGCCGGCTTGATGTCTCGGTGCGCGATCCCCTCTCGCGACAGCTCAGCCAACGTGGCAGCAATACCGGCCATCGCAGCGACAACGGACACAAGATCGTCCTCGACGGATAGGTAACCCGCGAGACCTCTAGCAATGGGCATCGCGAGCCAGGCAGGGTCCTCGACATTAGGCGCTTCGGGGAGGTGCGAATCCAACAAGGGAAGAATTCCGCGTCGCTCCCCCAACCCCTGGAGTACATGAATCTCTTGGCGAAAGCGCCCGTACGCCTCCGTACCTCGACGAGCTAGAACCTTGACAGCAACCTCGACTCCCTGCTCGTCACGGGCTCGCCAAACGCGGGCATTTCCACCTTCGCCCAGTCGCGACACGAGTTGCCACTTCCCCACCTGATCCATCTGGTAGATCGTACGGTCGCTGCCAGGGCTCGCTCTCTATTCGACATTGGAGTGCTTCTCGCACGTTCGCTGTCGCATCGACCGCAGGGCGGCGCGGTGGAGCGAGCTCAATCCCGCGCCTCTCCCATGCGCTGAACCCGACAAAAATCAACCTGATGCCTAGTTGGATGGAGTTCAATTTTCGTCATGGTCTCCTTCTGTGATGTATGCCACAACACATGAACTTCTTGTCCGTCGCATGGGTTCCGGATGATGACGAAGAGCGGGATTGGAGCGTCGCCGCCGGAGTTGCGACCGCATGGGTAGACGCCCGTTGTTCAGAAGAAGGCGCTATGGGCGTTCTCGTCACGAACACTCTGGATTACCTAGGTGTCCCAGAGCTCAACGACTTCGAACGCCGCCACACCCGCGCAAGCCGCCTGGGGAAGGCGGATCGGGCAGGGCGCGGGACGGGGCCCGTCCTGGCTTACGTGCCGCAAGCAGACGATCTGCATTTCGCAATGGGACTGGCTCGAAGTTCTTCCCTCGCGGTAATCGAGGGACGTCTCTTTCCACTCCGCGGCTGGGCAGCGTGGTTCGAAGCAATCAATCTCGTAACCGAGCAGACTACGCCCCCCTTTAGCCCCCACACTCGGAAAGCAATTGAGCGGCTGGCGTTTCATGGGAACAACGGGTATGGCGATCCCTTTGGGAAGCAACAGGCTCTGTCCATCCTGACCGAGCTTCGCTCGATGGGGGACGCCGACGACGAGCTCGTGGTAAGCGCAGTCCTGGCTGCCGGCGTTCGCCCTCGAGGAGTCAAGAACCTTCAGCGTCTCATGGAGAAACTGTGACCGTCGACTCCAACATCCTGATCGGAATGAGCGGATTGGGCGCGGCGTGCGAGCTGGTCGGGATCGGACTTGTTGTCAAAGACATCGCGCATGATCGCTCGTTGGCCCGTGACGTCATTGCGCACGAACCAGGTTCCGATGATCTGCCCGAAGATGAGACACAGATCGATTGGCGAGGTCCGCTAAGCCGCTTTCTGCGGATCGACTGGGACCAGTTGGCGCAAGTCAACAGGAACGAACTTCGAGACGCCCTTGACGAAGCCGTATCACGACTGATCGAGGAAGATCGGAGGCGGGACATAGCAATCAGGCGGTTCTTGAGCGACCAGCTCGCTGGCAATATTGCCCGTCGCTTATCGGGCGTCGCGTTGTTCGCGGCAGGAGTTCTTCTGGCAGCGACGGCGCAGGTCCTCCAGGGGTTGGGGCAATGACTAGGCCGAACAACCAGCGCGAACGCGACACGACATGTCTTGGGACGTCCGGTCGGGCACTGCCTAGGT
>JALZBR010000231.1 GCA_030863485.1 Actinomycetota bacterium | reverse complement strand
ACTCCATGCTTCCCAGGCTCGTTACCTACACCCACAGAATCAGATCCCAACTGGCATCAGCTCAGGAACTGATCGGCTACTCCCTGCGCGCCAAATTACGCGCGAAATAGTTTTGGACACTGTCCGTGTGGGAAGACCAACGCGCACTTTCAGAGTTCGTGGAAAAGTCCTCGCCCGAGAGCCCGTGCCCAGCTAGGACGTGTCGGTGGATCTAGGCCAACTCCGCGTCAGGCCGAGGCCTTCGAGCTGAGCACGCGGCCGCTGTTCCGGAACACGCGGGAGCAGAAAGAGGGGAAGATGGATACGAGCTCGGCCGAGGCGGGTCTTCGGCGCAGGATTGTGGCCATAGCGACCCTCATTACCGCGGCGGCTGTGCTGCATCACGTCGATCACGTCATTCGAGGTGACATCGTGGTCGCGCACAACCTTGATCCGGAGTTGAACCACAGCGGTTGGCCTTTTCAGGACCAGGTCACGCCTTTCACCGCCAGCCTCGCTGTCTATCTGCTCCTGATCGGCGGCATCGTGTTCACCCTGCGCGGCCGCTTGTTAGCTGGCTACTGGCTCGCCACCACGGTCCTCCTCGCTGCGATCATCTTGCTCGTGCACTTCGTCCCGGGTCCGGCCACGGAAACCCTGGGCGTCATCTACCGGACCCATAACCGCGGCGGCAACCCCGTCGCAGGGGCGTTCGCTGTGCTGGACGTCGCCGTCATCATCGCGGGGCTCGTGGCACTCGGTACTCAAGCCATCCGCGCCAGGCAGATCTCCCGACCGTCGTAGACGGCCTCACCCTCCGCTCGGTTCGTACTACTACTGAGCTGGGTCCTCCAGTGGGATCGGCAGCACGTTCCGGCTCGAGAGCGGCGGGTGGTGCCACCACATCAACTCCAACCGACGGGCGCCGCCGCCCTCCTGACTACAGCGCGAGCCGAGACAGCCGCTCCCGGGCAGCCACTATCTGGGTCAGCGCCAACTGCAATTCAGAAGGCCCAACGCCCGAGCCACCGGGCGCGATCTGATTGGCACGCGTTGAGGCGCCTGCGGCGCCTGCGATCAGATCGGGAAGGACGCTATCGATCATCGACGCGACTTGGCCCGTCTGCTGCTTGACGTTGCGCGTCTCCTCGCGCGCTTGCGCGCTCAGGCGGACACCGAAGGCAGCGGCACCTATACCGGCCAGGGGCCCGATCACGGCAGCCAGGACCGCTGCCGCTTCCCCAGCCTCGTAGGCCGACATCGCCGCGGCCGAGACCCAGCCGATGCCTGCCACGAGAACGGCGATGACGGTTACGTCAGACCACGATGTCAGGCGTGGGGCCGGCCAACCATTTCGACCCTGGTCCTGCTGGCTCCGCGTTGCGGCCATTGCCGTCCTCCCAACGTTCCTGGCAGCGCGCCAAGCCGCAGAATACTACGTGCAGCAACGACGGACGGACTCAGGGTAGTAGAAGGTGCAGGAGGGGATTGCTGCCGGGCGCGCTCATCCTGTTGCACTCGCCGCCGTTGCGTGCCCGATGTCCGGGTTCGCGTCGGGAATGAGCGCCTGTTTCACACTGTCGCGCGCACGCAGATCAGCATCAGCGGCTATTCAGTTCGCCTTGAGCACGCTCCCGCGGACTGCTGCTTGCGTGCGGCCTTGTAGTTCCTAGGAGGCACGGTCACGATGTGACAGCACTCGGTTTCAGGCTGACAAGGTGTCGGAGCATGTCGGGGTCTGTACGGACCTACTCGCTCGTGCCCCGGTAGCCTCGAAGGGACGGGCGTGGAAGGAATCGTCCCGGCCGCAAGACCGCATGCGGAACGGCTGGGTACCCGGTTCGACTCCGGGCACGTCCACCAGCCACGCCGAGGAATGCGATGAGTGACCGCTACTTTCGCGCTGAGGAGATGGCCCGCGCTGAGCGACTCGACGAGTTGGAGGCCGAGATCGAGCGGCTGCGGGCCGCCTTGCAGGATGCTCCCGACGACTGGCTGAAGGCCGACCACGAGCGGTGGGCCCTGGCGTACCCCGATGAAGCCACTCTTGACGAGTGAGAGCGACCGCAACCTGGCACGCATCTCTCGTCGCCCCGAGGCGACGCCCTCGACCTTATTTCAGGGCGGGTTGACCAGACCGGGAAGAGCGCTTGCCCCGGCTGCATAGAGTCACCTGCTTTCTTGTGTCACCCGCCTTCTCGGCGTCCCCTCCCGTCCGAATCTCACCGGACGTCGCAGTGCCGGGCGAGAGGTGCTCGGGCGGCGCATTCTGCGGCGACGGAGGCCGACGGGGTCTGCGAGGCCGAGGTCAGCAGCGCAAGGCCCCCTGGCAATCCCGAGGCGCGCGCCAGATTGGCCGCTAAGGCCGGTCCAGGTCGGCCTCTCGATCCTGCGTCTGAAGAGCCAGGGCCTGTTCGTTGGCGGGGGACCTTTTCAGCTACCCCGACCGTCACGCATCTGCTCTGCGGTCAGAGCGGGAATCGCGACGGTGGGAAGACGCCGCACACGGAGCTCCTGAGGTAGCACGCGACGACTTCGAGTTAGAGGGAGAGGTCGCATCCAGTGAGACCTGCGCCACCCAATCTTTGTCCCGGAAGTGGCCCAACCAGCGGACTCAGAGGACGAGGGCACGCTGCCTCGTAGGCTGAGCAGGGCCGCTAGTGCCGAAGCTGCGACCACCTCAGGTGTCTGCGGCGCGCTCCTTTGCAGCGATCTGCTCCTCTTGCTCCTCGCGGAGCCCCCGGGTTCCGACCTGTGCGAAACGCAGGATGGTCACAAGCCCGATGCCACCGACGGTATTGCCGAGTGCCGCCCAGAGGAAGACGAAAAACCAGTCGAGGTAGCCGAAGGGGGCGCCTGCGACGAGGGCGGCGAACATCTCGAGGGAGGCGACGATGCAGTGGTTCATCTCGCCCGCGGTGAGCAGGAAGCCGGCGAAACTGGCAGCGACGATCTTCGCGCCCACCGAGGTGGTGGCCTCGATCATCCAGGTCATGAACGTGATGACGGCCCCAGCCAGCATGGCCACCGCGAACGAGCGCCAGCCGAGCCCGATGTCGACGAAGTGGGCGCCCAATTGGATGGCCTCGTCGTGCAGCTGCGGGAAGCCAGCCATCACGATGGCGGCGATCACCCAGCCCCCCGCGAGGTTCGTGACCCCGGTGCCGGTCCACAGTCGCAGCACCTTGCCGATGCCCTCTCGCCGGGCCACGAGTGCGGCAATGGGAACGAGGTAGTTCTCCGTGAACAGCTCGCTGCGCCCAAGCTCCAGTGCGATGAAGCCGATAGTGAATGCGAGCGCCCCCAGCACCTTGTTGCCCGTCAGGTGCTGAACCATCATAAGTCCGAAGATGCCGATGCTGACGTCGATGCCGCCGACGGTTCCCGTGGCGAGCAACGCCGGCCAGGATCGCTCCAGCCGCTGGACCCCCTCGTCTACTACCTGCCCGAAGGCGTGGCGGACCTCTTCTGGCGTGGTGGCCTGTTCGAGGTCGGGCGGATCGTCACTCACGGCTGTCTCCATGGGTCGACCTGATCGAATCTTGCCTACCTTTGGGACAACCCGTCGGGCTCCTGGGTCGCTGGGGCTGTCCTTGTCAGGGGTGAAGACATCGCTGACAGAGTCCTCGATGTTACGAGCCGCATCTTTCACACGCGGATCCTCTATAGGATCGTACGGCTCATGCGGCGGCCTGCTTCCTCGCCAGCATCAGTGCAAGCGGCGCAGCGACTCCTGACGGGCATGAGGGACGCTTTCGTTTTCGAACGGTCGGCGAGTCTCGGTTCATGTCCGCCCGCGGCGCTGACCATCTCCTCCGCCCTCCTGGCGGGCGGCAGCGCTGTCGGGTGACATGTCCTCTGGACCTGAGTCGAGCGCGGACTGCCCCGTGTCGCGGTCAGGAGATGGGGCTAGGCGCAACGTCGCCCAATTGGCGTGACGATGACCAACAGCAGGGTGAGCACCCGACCCAAAGAGGAGAGCCCCCCAACCTGCGTCAACCACAGCGGTACGACGCAGGCGATGTCGTTGCGGTTCCTGCCACAACGATACGGGTGTAAAGGAAGACGCGTTCCAGCGGGGGTGGCGCTCACGCAGCAGAGGTGGCGAAGGAACTGTTCGCGCGAAACCCACCAGCCAATCGATGACCGGCGCGCCTCATGCGACGGTCATCGATTGGCTTCGGGAGAAGCCGCGAGCCGCTCAAGCAGGCTACGAGCTTTGTCGGCGACGCTTCCATCAACGACGATGTGATAGCTGCTCGCCTCCACGCGCCCGATGGAGGCGAAGTCGCGGCGTCCTCGGGTGAGGGCCTGGCTGACCAGACCAACGAGAGCTCCTGCGATCGCGCCAACAACGAGCCAGTACAGGCCAAGCGACACCGCGGAGACAACAGGCAGGATCAAACCGAAGGTGAGGCCGATCAGAGCCCCGACGATCGCGCCGCTGGCGGCACCCCCACTCGCCGCTTGTCTGTAGCCCTTGCGTCCCGTGACATCTTCGACGATCCGCAAGTCTTCTCCCACGATCGAGACGTGCTGGACTGGGAAGCGCTCGTCGGATAGGAAATCTACTGCGCGCTGCGCGTCCGAGTAACGGTTGAAGGTCGCAACGCTGCGCCGTCCCGTCACCTCCTTCCCCGTCCCCGTCAACGCGTCCGCCCCTTTAGGATTGGGAGTAACAGACACGACGTACTCCTTTCTGCTGCAGCGGCTCTATAGCGCCGTTTTCATGAGGCGTTGAGGCTGTCGAAAGCGCATTAGAACGGCCTCAGCCAGCGTAAACTCGGAGAGCGGCTGCCAGGCTGCGACTCCCACCACTCGACTCGTCCAGCCTTAAACCGATCAGCGACCATGCCTCCTGGAGCTGCGAGCGAATAGGCGTCCTAGGAGCAGTATCAAGATGGCACCCAGAATCGACCCGATCAGTCCACTCCCTCTCAATTCCAACTCTCCCTCGAGTAAGAGGCTGGCAAGAAAACCGCCTAGGAAGGACCCCGCGATCCCCAAGGCAACAGTCGCGAAGAATCCCATCGGGTCGGGCCCGGGTACCAGCAACCGAGCTAGAAAGCCCGCCACCGCACCAGACAAGACCAAAACTAACAAGAATAGAAGCAACTCCATGCTATCACTTTCCCTTTTGTGCGCCGTGCCTCTCGTCTGTTGCCACCTGGCTTGACGGGACTGTCAGACCGATCGTGAGAAGCTTGACTCGTCCGTCAGACGGGTGGGCCAAAGACGAGCGCGACGACGATCTGTTCCTCACTCCAGCATGCCATCAGGACGATCTCGACAGACGCGTCACTGGGTCCCCTCGTCTAGGTACATTCCTACCTACCGCCGACAGAAGAACGTCAACTGGAGGATGCGCTTTACCTACGCCCCGTGCTGCTACCGCAAGCGGGCGTGCGACTGCCACACACCCACCGACGCTGCCGCTCTGGGGCGCTTTCTCTGTAGGGGCGCACAGCTCTTGCCTCCTCAACCTATGACGCAGTTGCCTGTACCGAACGGCGCTCTCCGCAAAGGGCCGACTGCCATGTGCTAGCTCGTGGCAACGAACCCTGGCCCGAGACGGGACTTCTGCTACAGCGCATACGCGTGGCGCAGGCGAATCCCCTGGTCCCCTGTGGAGGTGACCACTTAGAAATTTTGGGGGCGCTATCTGGAATGATTGTGGTATGGGAACCACCGAGAGCGCGAGGAACTATAGCGCTCCCGAAGTGAGAGCGAGACCATCATGAGCAGTAGGGCGAGGCAATTGTTGCGAAGCACTAAAGGCCACCTCCGCCAATTTAAGGAAGGCTTGAAGAGGCTGCCGATCGTAGGTACGGCGCTACTGATCCAGGAACGCCATAGCGAGCACGCTGCCGGACAGTTCGCTGCCGCGATGGCGTATTTCGGATTCCTGTCCCTCTTCCCAGTCCTGCTGATCGGCTTGTCACTAGCTGGCTTCCTGCTCGACGATCCTCAGTTGCAGTCCCGTTTGACTGCTGCCATGACGCGAGCCGTACCCGGAATCCGGACCGCCCTGGGCGAGAATCTCTCGGCTCTCGTGGAGCGTCGAACAGCGACCGGCGTGCTCGGGTTCCTTGGGCTCGTTTTCACGGGACTACGAGTAGTCGGCTCAGCGAAAGTGGCGACGACCCGCATCTTCGAACTCGAGGACGAGGCGAACGTGGTCGAGCAGAAGCTGCGGAATCTAGCGACGCTCGCATGGTTAGGACTACTGGCTGTGATTGGTGGGGCCGCAGGGGCTCTTGCTGGGCTCGACCTGGCCGGACCGCTGCAGTTCCTGATAGGGATAGGTGGAACGGCGCTTTCTCTGCTAGTGGACTCGCTCCTGTTCATATCGGCATATCGGATCTTGGCGGCCGGGAAGGGTCCTCCGTGGCGAGACCTGTGGCCTGGCGCGCTGGCATCGGGAATGGGATGGACGCTGTTCAAGGTCGTCGGTTCGTCTTTGTTGACTCGCCAAGTGGCCTCGGCGCGCCCAGTCTATGGCAGCTTGGCTTCTGTGGCCGCGGTGCTGCTCTATTTCTACCTTGTAGCTCAATTATACGTCTACGGTGCTGAGTTCAATGCTTTGCGTGCGGAGAGAAATCACCAAAGACGGAACGAAAACGGCGTCCTCTAGAACGTTGGGACCGTCCTGACCGCTGACTTCACCTACTCGAGGTCATTCCTCAATGAGTTCGAGTTCCGTGCTGATGTCGATGCATCCGCCGATGGATTGAGCTACCGGACACTTCGCGACATGGCCATCGTGGGCGCGTTGGAGCGCTTCCCGATCCGCATCCGCCTCTACGCGGAGGCGGTGCGTGACGTGTAGTCGCTTGATGATCAGCATCCCGTCTTCTACTTCGATTTCACCTTCGGCGTCTGACTGGAGACGACCGTCTCCAGCGGGGATGTCACGCGCTTCCAGCGCTCCCCCCAAAGTTCCGTTGAGTCAGCCGGCAGCGGCCGCGACCACGTAGTCGAGAGTGGTGGCCTGGTCTTCGAACCTGCCTTCGTCCATCCCGTAATGGTCATAGATGGGGCCGTGCGCGCCGAAGACGACGTCCTCCTCGGCAGCCGGGAGGCGGGCATAGCGGATCGGTCCCTCTTCGCGACGGATGTGTATCTTCGACCGGTACGCGAGTTCGCTCATCTCTTCTCCTGCTTCCTCTAGATCGTGGTCCTTCGCCCGCAGGCAGCGACGGGTCGTAGGGCGACTATGCGAGCGCTCTGTCGTTCGTCGCCCAAGCGGTCCCACATCGCGCGCCCTTGTTCCCTCGTATCCATCGTCGTCCGCCGCCTCGGACGCCGTGATCGATACCTGTGGGCGTCCGTCCGGGTAGGGATGTACCTCTTGGTCTTCACCTGCGGGTCACGCC
>JALZBR010000184.1 GCA_030863485.1 Actinomycetota bacterium | reverse complement strand
GCGCAAGGAACATGTAGCCGAGCTGGGAGATAGTCGAGTAAGCGAGCACTCGCTTTATGTCGTATTCGACCGCGGCCATGAGCGCGGCCCACAGCGCGCTCAGAGCCCCCACCCAGCCGACGACGGTGAGCGCGGCGCCGCCCGACGCCTCGAAAACTGGAGAGAGCCGCGCGACCATGTACACACCCGCCGTCACCATCGTTGCCGCGTGGATGAGAGCGGATACCGGAGTCGGACCCTCCATGGCGTCGGGGAGCCAAACGTAAAGAGGGATCTGCGCGCTCTTCCCGGTTGCGCCTGCGAACAGGAGCAAGGAGGCGATGGTGGCGATCCCGGCGGTCATCCCGCCCGCCGCTTCGTTGATCTGACCAACCGTGAGGGCCCCGACCGTCGACGCCAGCAAGAAGATCCCCAGCAGGAACGCAAAGTCGCCGATACGGTTGACGATGAACGCCTTCTTGGCGGCGTTGGCCACCGCGGGACGCTCGAACCAGAACCCGATCAAGAGATACGAGCACAGTCCAACGCCCTCCCAGCCGACGTAGAGCAGCAGGACGTTGTCGGCAAGGACGAGAAGCAGCATCGCGGCAACGAAGAGGTTCAGATACGCAAAGAACCGTGAATAGCGCTCGTCGCCGTGCATGTAGCCAATCGAGTAGACGTGGATCAACGTCCCCACTCCGGTGACGACGAGGACCATGATGATCGAGAGCTCGTCCACCAGCAGATCGACGCCGACGTGGAACCCGCCCACGGTTATCCAGTCCCAGATCGAGCTGACCGCCGCGCGCGCCTCCTCCTCGCGCCCGAGGAGATCGAAGAACGTGACGGCTCCGAGAACGAAGGCCGCGCCGATGGAAGCCGAAGCGATCACACCCGAGACCCGCCCGAGACGCCGGCCGAAGAACAAGAGGAACAACGCCGACGCCAGGGGCAGGGCAATGATCAGTCCCGGCAGCACACCGTAGTCGGAGCGAACCACAAGGTCGCCCTCCAGGCTTACGGACGCGTAAGCGGCCTCGGCGGCGAGGTTCATCGCGTCACCACTTCAGGAGGCTGACGTCGTCGACGTTCGCCGTCCCGCGCCGGCGGGCGATCAGCAGGATGATCGCCAATCCCACGACGGCTTCGGCCGCCGCGACCACGAGCACGAAGAACACGAGGATCTGTCCGTCCACGTTGCCCTGCATCCGAGCGAACGTCACGAAGACGAGATTGACCGCGTTCAACATCAGCTCGATGAACATGAAGATCACGATTGCGTTGCGACGGACGAGAGCCCCTACGGCGCCGATCGTGAACATGAGCCCCGCGAGCACGAGGAAGTAGCCCGGATCGACGCTCGTCACGAAACGTCCTCCTTCGCACGATCATCCGACCCACGCCCTTCGACCTGGCTCGATTCGGCGCCCGGAGCGCTGCCCTCGATCTGCTTGATATCGCCCAGGTTCTCCATCCGCCGGGCGAGGACCATCACACCGACTATGGCCGCGACCAGCAACGCGGACGTGAACTCGAACGGCAGGAGGTAGTCGCTGAAGAGCACCCTTGCAAGCGCCTCCACGTTGCCGGGACTCCGGTTGAGATCGAGCAGCGCCTGTTCGCCGTCGGCGGAGGCGGAGACGAGATCCGTGCCTCGCACCGCTATGTAGGAGATCTCGGCGGCAAGCAGAACTCCCAGCGCCGCGGCAACGGGCCGCTGCGCTGCGAACGGCTCGGCGATCACCTCTCGTCTATCGACCCCGAGCAACATGATGACGAACAAGAAGAGCACCATGATCGCCCCGGCGTAAATGATGATCTGCACCGCGGCGACGAAGAACGCTCCCTGGAGAAGGAACGCGAGAGCGAGAGCCACCTGTGCGACGACCAGGAACAGCGCCGTGTGCACCGGGCTGCGCGTAAAGATCATCGCAAGCGACGATCCCAGGGCCACGACGAAGACGACCCCGAAGACGATGACGTCGATGCTCATCGGTCCTTCACACGACCCTTTGGCTGACGGACCTCTTCGTCGGGCTCGATCCCGAGCGACCTCCCCGGAGCGACCTCGATCTTGGTCTGCCAGTGCCTCTCGATCGGCGTGTCGACGATCAACTGGTCCTTGGTATAGATGAGACCGGCCCGCGAGTCCCCGGCGAGCTCGTACTCGGTGGTCATCAGAAGCGCCTCGGTGGGACACGCTTCGACGCAGAGCCCGCAGAAGATGCAGCGCAGATAGTTGATCTGGTAGATCTGCGCGTACCTCTCGCCCGGCGAGAACCGGGCCTCGGGGGTGTTCTCGGCCCCCACGACGTAGATCGCATCGGCCGGGCAGGCGCCGGCGCACAGCTCGCACCCGATGCACTTCTCGAGCCCGTCGGGATGGCGGTCGAGGATGTGTCGTCCCTTGTAGCGGGGCCACGGGCGGCGGCGGACCTCGGGGTAGGACAGCGTGTCCTTTCGTCGGAAGACGTTCTTTATGACTACCGACATACCTTTGAAGATCTCAGGCAGCGCCACTGGATGCCTTCCTCTTCGTGGGCGCGACCGCCCCGGTCAGGCGCGGGTCTCCCCGACCCGCCCACGCTATGAGCGCGAGGAACAGCGCCAGGAAGACGCCGAGTCGCACGTTTCTCGACACCCCGTCGGTGTTGACGATCGCCGTCACCATGATCCACAGGATCGCCGCCGGGATCAGTCGCCTCCAGCCCAGCCACATCAAACGGTCGTAGCGGAGGCGCGGCATCGACGCGCGGAGCCACACGAACAAATACACGAAGAGCGCGGTCTTGACCGTGAACCACAGGAGCGGCCAGATCCACGGAAGGAAGTCGAAGGCGGGTCCGTGCCAACCGCCGAAGAAGACCGTCACGGCCATGGCCGAGATGACCACGACGTGGATGTACTCGCCCAAGAAGAACATCGCGAAGCGGATCCCCGAGTACTCGGTGTGGAAGCCGGCGATGAGCTCGCTCTCTGCCTCCGGCAGGTCGAAGGGAGCGCGGTTCGTCTCCGCGATACCGGCGATGAAGAAGATCACGAACGCCGGCCACTGCGACCAGATGTACCAGTTGGGCACGTACTCGAAGACGTTGGCGATCTGTTCGAGAATGGGTATCCCGTCGAAGAACGTCACGTTCTCGACCGTCCCGGCCTGCTGCGCAACTATGTCGACAGTCGAGAGGCTTCCGGCGACCAGAGCGATCGGCACGAGAGAGAGCCCCAGCGCTATCTCGTAGGAGATCATCTGCGCGGTCGAGCGCACACCACCGAGCAGCGGGTACTTGGAACCCGACGCCCACCCCGCCAGGACGATCCCGTAGACGCCGAGCGAGCCCATCGCCAGGAAGTACAGGAGTCCGATGTTCAGATCGCTGACGATCAGGCCCACCGGTCGGTCGCCCACGGTCACGTCGCTGCCGATCGGCACGACGGCAAAGGCCAAAAACGACGGCACCATTGCCATGATGGGCGCCGCCGCGTAGGTCCAACGATCCGCGGCGCGGGGTCGGAAGTCCTCCTTGAAGAACAGCTTGATGCCGTCCGCCAAGGTTTGCAGAAGACCGAACGGCCCCCAGCGGTTCGGTCCGATGCGAGCCTGCATCTGAGCGATGATCCTGCGCTCTGCCCACACCACGACGAGGGTCACGAGAAGCAGCGCGACGAACGCCGCGATCACCTTGATGAGCGCCGTGATGATGTCTTCGCCTATGAAATCGATGATCCCGCTCACGGCTTGGTCACCATCACGGTCGGGTTGACGCCGTCGATGAGACGGTTCCCGTGGAGCCCCGGCTGGTCGTAGGGGACGAAGACGGCTCCGACGGCAACGTCACCTATGCGCGCGGGAAGACGGGCTTCGAACCCGTCCGTCGCAACCACCAGCTCGTCGCCCTCGGAGATCCCCATGCGATCCGCGTCCTCGAAGCTCATCTGGACGTAGGCGCGAGGGGTCAGGGGGCGCAAGTGGGCGGTTTTCGAGATCATCGCCCCGTCGTCGTAGATGTGACGACCCGAGTACAAGACGAACCGGTCCTCCGTCGGCGAGCCGGGCGCCGGGGTCGCGTCAGCGTCGGCCGGCCGCTCGGTCGGGTTCGCGTTGCCGTTGAGCTGGGGGATGACGCCGGGACGCTGCCGTGCCTCGAAGGCGCGGATCTCCCAGGAGAGCGGCCAGTTCTGACCGGTCTGAAAGGGCGCTCCCTGACGGAATCCCTTCGGGTACTGACCCCCGGGGCCGGCCAGCCGGGGAGCCGAGAGATCCCTGTCTCCCGCGAAGCCGGTGCCGAGGTTCTCGTGAGGCGAGGGCGCGGGCTGATCGATCATGTCCAGGTCCACGTCCGCGTGACTGGGGACCTCCTTCTTGATGGTGGCCCATACGTCGTAGAAGTCCCGCCAGGTCCACCGGTCGCCGAGCGACTGCGCGATGCGCGCGCACAGCTTCCACGGCTCGCTGGACGAACCGGGGGGAGGCACGTTCGCCTCGAGCTTCTGCAAGCGTCGCTCCAGGTTCGTGAACGTCCCCTCGCGCTCGGCGTACGCGGTGCTCGGGAACACCGCGTCTGCATAGGCGACGGTGTCGGTCGGAAAGAGCTCGCAGACCATCGTAAAGGCGTTGCCGCCGAGTGCCCGCTCCGCAAGAGCGGCGTCCGGGAAATCGTTGATGAGGTCGGCGCCGAAGACGAGCAGCACGTCGATATCGCCGGTAGCAGCCGCCTCGAGGATCGCTCTGGTGTCTCGTCCGACTTCGGGGGCCGGGCGGTAGCCGGCGGAGAGGCCCGGGTGCACGCCCATGTCGATCAGGCCCTGCGAACCCGCATGGGGAGGCCCGATCAAGACCTTGGCGCCGGTCGCCTTCGCAAGGTCGATGACGGCCTGCAAGGTGGCCGTCTCGTCGCGCCCGGCCGATCCGGGGGCCCAGCAGATGACCGGACGCTCGCCGAGCTCGAAGACCCCTCCGTCACCTATGCCGCGCACGGCGGCCGCCTCGCCGCCGGCCTCCGAGCGGGCTATGTGGGTCGCAAAGGCGTCGAGAGACACGCGCCGGGGCGAGACCACCGCGAGCTTCGCTCCGAGATCGATCACGGACTTCCGCAGCCGGAGGTAGAGGACCGGGAGCGACTCCTTCGGATCGGATCCGACCCAGACGATGCTCGTCGCTTTCTCGAGATCGTTCATCGTTGCCGTCGAGCCGGCGGTCCCCTCGAGTTGCATCGCCAGCTCGTAGGGAGCGCCCGCGTCCTGGATGCGCGAGTCGATGTCGGGCGTCTTGATGATCTTGCGGGCGAGCCGACCGATCGCAAAGGCATCTTCGGTGGTAAGGTGCCCGCCCGCGATCACGCCTACCCGCTTGGCCCCCTTTATCTTTTCGGCAACGGCCTCGACGGCCTGTCCCCAAGAGACGAGCTCGAACTCGTCATCGGACCCGCGCAGCAGCGGCGATTGCAGCCTGTCCTCAGCGTCGACGTGGTGGTAACCGTAGCGTCCCTTGTCGCAGACCCAGAAGTCGTTCACGTTCTCGTTGGGCAGCGCCTGACAACGCACGAGCTTCTCGGAGCGCGACTCGTTTGTGATCGGACACCCCACGGAGCAATACGTGCAGACCGAAGGTGACGACTTGAGGTCCCAGGGCCGCGACACGAACCGGTAAGGCTTTGAGGTCAGCGCCCCGACGGGGCAGATCTGCACGGTGTTGCCCGAGAAATAGCTGTCGAACGGATCGTCTTTGAACGTCAGGATCTGCGTGCCCGGCCCCCGGTCCACGAGTTGGATGAACTGATCGCCGGCCACCTCGTCGGCAAAGCGCACGCAACGCCAGCACAAGACGCATCGCTCGCGGTCCAGCAAGACCAGGTTGGAGATCTCGATGGGTTTCTCGTAGGTGCGCTTGGGCTCGATGTACCGGCTCGATCCCGGACCGTGTTGGTATGTCTGGTCCTGCAGCGGACACTCGCCGCCGCGGTCGCACACGGGGCAGTCGAGCGGGTGGTTGATGAGCAGGAACTCCAGCATGCCCTTCTGGGCATCGACCGCGTTCTCCTCGACCGTGTTGACGTTCATCCCGTCGGTCACCGGGGTCGCGCACGCAGGAAGCAGCTTGCGCTGGCCCTCTACGGCCACGAGGCACATCCGGCACACCGCTACCGATTTCATCCCGGGGTGGTAGCAGAAGCGGGGGACGAACACGCCGATCTCCTCTGCTACGTCGATGACCATCCGGCCTGGCTCGGTCTCGACCGTCTCCCCGTTGATCGTTACGGTCGCGGTCGTCTTCTCCATCTTCTTGTCGTCCGCCTCTTGAGCCATCAGATGCTCTCTCCGCGGTCCCCATCGACAGCGATCCCCGCAGACGGTTGGGGCTGGATGCCCGCGTTCCCGGGACCGGTGTCGCGACTACCGGCGTGCACGAGGTGCTTGCCGTCAAAGGGACAGGCTCCCTCGGCCACGTGCTGCTCGAACTCCTCGCGGAACAGCTTCACGTTCGAGCGCAGGGCCCAGGAGGCGGCGTCACCAAGCGGGCAGAACGAGCGGCCGTCGATGCCGTCGGCGATGTCCAGCAAGAGGTCCATGTCCTCCTGGCGTCCCTCGCCGTGCTCGATGCGCTCGAGCACCTTTACCGCCCACCATGTCCCTTCCCTACAAGGTGTGCACTTGCCACACGACTCGTGCTCGAAGAACTCCGTAGTCACGAGCGCATTGCGAACCATGCAAGTGGTTTCGTCCATGAACACGATGGCGCCTGATCCCAGCATCGTGCCCGCGTCTTTGAGTGCTTCGAAGTCCACCGCGATGTCGGTGGAGGTCAGCAGCGGGGCGCTGGCGCCGCCGGGGATTATCGCCTTCGGTGCCCCGCCCTTGCGCATCCCTCCGGCGAGCTCGAGCACGTGCTGGAGAGACGTCCCCAACGGGACCTCGTAGTTGCCCGGCTCGTTGACGTGGCCGGAGACGGACAACATCTTCGTCCCCGGAGACTTCTCTGTCCCCCACTGCTTGAACCAGTCGGGTCCGTTGTCGACGATCGCCGGGAGGCTGCTCAAAGTCTCGGTGTTGTTGATGACGGTTGGTTTGCCGTAGAGACCCTTCACGGCCGGGAAGGGCGGACGCAGGCGCGGCTGACCACGATGGCCCTCCAGGGAATCGAGCAGCGCGGATTCTTCTCCGCAGATGTATGCGCCTGCGCCCCGGTGCAAGACGATGTCGAAGTCGAAGCTCGATCCGTATATGCCCCGGCCGAGGAAGCCCCTCTCGTAGGCCTCGCGCACGGCGGCGTCGATGCGACGCGATCCGAGAGCGAACTCGCCGCGGGCATAGATGAAGGCCTTGCTCGCCTGGTTCGCCCAGGCGGCGATCGTGATCCCTTCTATGAGCTGATGCGGGTCGAGCTCGGCCAGCTCGCGATCCTTGAACGTGCCGGGCTCGCCCTCGTCGTGGTTGACGACCACGTACTTCGGCGAGACGTCCTTGGGCACGAAACCCCACTTCACGCCGGTGGGGAAGCCGGCGCCGCCCCTGCCCCGCAACCCCGAGGCCTTGACCAGATCGATGAGCTCGTCCGGCGACATCGTCGTGAGCGCCTTGCGGGCGGCCTCGTAAGCCCCGTCGCTCAACGCGCGATCGAGGGTCCAGGAATCCTGTGGGTAGGTGCGCAGGCGGCGGGTGACCACCCGGACCTCCTCGGGACGCGAGTCGATCGAGCCGTTGCCGTTACTCATCGCCGTCTCCCGGACGCGGAGCCCCGCCGGGCTCCTTGGGTCGGAAACCGGGGCCGTCCTGTCCTTTGTGCGATTCGCCTCCGAAGGTTGCCTCGACCTGCTCCCCCGCGCTGCCGCCGCGCAGACCGACCGTGGCTGTCTCGCGCGAGATCTCGGTGTGCGTTCTCACGACCTGCCCCCGAGAGCTGAGGACCGGGTCTCCTCTGCGAAGCTTCTCGACCAGGAGGATGACTTTCTCGACATCCATGTCGTAGAAGTCCTCGTAGTTCACCTGCAGGCTGGGAGCGCCGTCGCACGTCGCCAGACACTCGGCTGCCTCTAGCGTGATCTTTCCGTCCGGCGTTGTCTCCCCGACGTCGATACCGAGGTGCTCCTCGACGTCGGCGATGATCTTTCGCGCACCCAGATGCGTGCACGAGATGTTCCTGCATATCGAGATGAGGTATTGGCCCGTCGGCCTCTTCTTCAACATCGTGTAGAAGGACCCGGTCGAGAGAACGTCGGCCGGGGTCAGGCTAAGGATGTCGGCAACGTCGCGCATCCCTTCGTCCGTGACGTAACCCTCTTTCGATTGCACGAGGAACAAGAGGGGCAGCGCGGCCGAACGCGAGTTGGGATAGCGAGCCACGATGGCTTCCGCCGTGCGACGAAGATCGCCGGTCAACACCTTCGGCTCGTGGGGCCGTTCGGCGTTCTCGGGGGGGCCGAGCTTGGGGTCGCCGTGCACCGGGATGCGCGTCACCGGTCCACGCCCCCCATGACGGGGTCGGTGGACGCGATCACCGCGATGAGATCGGCGACGAGACCGCCTTCTGCCATTACGGGAAGCGCCTGCAGGTTGACGAACGACGGGTCGCGGATGTGGAGCCGGTAAGGCGACGTGCCGCCATCCGAGATCGCAAAGCATCCGAGTTCCCCCCGAGGCGATTCGACCGCGGTGTACACCTCACCCTCGGGAACCGTGAAACCTTGCGTCACGAGCTTGTAGTGATGGATCACCGCCTCCATCGAGCGGTTCAGCTCGGAGCGGGGGGGTGGGGTGATCTTGGGGTCCATGTTGCGGAAGTCGCCCTCGGGCATCCGCTCGATGATCTGCCCGAGGATCCGGACCGACTGGCGCATCTCCTCCATCCGGACCACGTAG
>JALZBR010000160.1 GCA_030863485.1 Actinomycetota bacterium | reverse complement strand
GTGTGCCAGGGCGTCTCCTCCTGGCGGATCATGAAGCGGTCCCTCTTCGCCGTGGCGGGCCAGTGGATCTTGCGCAGGTCGTCGCCCTCGACGTACTCCCGCAAGGTGTAGAACTCCTCACCTCGCGAACCGGTTGGGTTGCGGCTGCTCGATGCGACCATGCTCCTGCGGTCACCGGGATCCCGGGGGAGCGCGAGCTGCTCGATCACCGGATGAACCAGAACGGTGGACGTAACGGGGGAGCCGCTCGTCAGCCGAGCCATGCCGAAGGGATCGACGATCGAGATCTCCACCGGCCCCACTTCGTAACTGCCCCTGCGGGCGGGGACGAGCCGGAAGTTGGTCTCCCTGGACCCACCCCTCTCGACGCCGTGCACGGCAAAGCGGGCCTTCCCGGAAAGTCCCGAGGGGAGCTTGTCCTCGATGAGCAGGAGCGGGGCCGAGCCGCGACCGCGGTTGTGGATGAGGATGGAGGCCGTGACCGGCTCGCCCGGTCGAGCTCTTTCGGGCGAGATCTTCCTCGACACGACAAGGTCGTGGCGACCCAGCCGGACGACGATGAGCGCGGCGACGAGAAGGATGATCAGGGCATAGCCCAGCTGCACGATCGCCTGCGAGCCGAAGGCCCGCCCGAGGATCGCGATCGCCCCGCCCAGAACGGCAACTATCCAGCCCCTTGCTGTGGGCACGAGCTCTTCTTAACCCTCGGCGTGCTCGCGGGCCGGGATCGGGACCCGCCCGAGCAATCCCTCGAGCACCTCATCCGCGGCGGTGCCGCGCATTTGGGCCTCGGGGGCCATAAGGAGGCGGTGGGCCACGACGGGCACGGCAAGGGCCTGGATGTCGTCGGGAACGACGTAGTCGCGGCCCCGGCTGGCGGCAAGCGTCCGGGCGGCGCGCAACAGGTGCAGCGATGCCCGGGGACTCGCGCCCAGGTAGATGTCGCCGTGGTTGCGGGTCGCCTCGCTCAGGTCGACCACGTAACGCTTGAGGCTTGCTGCGACGTGGACCTGGCGAGCCATCGAGATCAGCTGTTGGACCGTCTCCGCGTCGCTGACTGCTTCGAGTCCGTCGAACGGGGACCGCGCGCCGTGGGAGTCGAGGATCTCGAGCTCGGATGCTCTGCTCGGGTAGCCCATCGAAAGGCGCATCGTGAAGCGGTCGAGCTGTGACTCGGGCAAGGGATAGGTCCCCTCTTGCTCGATCGGGTTCTGGGTGGCCATCACCATGAAGGGAGGGCCGAGGCGGTGGGTCGACCCGTCGATCGTGACCTGGTGCTCTTCCATGCATTCGAGAAGTGCGGACTGTGTCTTTGGCGAAGCCCGATTGATCTCGTCGCCGAGGCAGATGTTGGCGAAGACCGCTCCGGGCTTGAAAGCAAAACGGCCGCTGTTCCGATCCCAGACGCTGACTCCGGTGACGTCCGTGGGGAGGAGGTCGGGCGTGAATTGGATGCGGCTCCAGGTGCAGCCCAGCGAGCGAGCCAGCGACTTCGCCAGCATGGTCTTGCCCACGCCGGGAACGTCTTCGAGCAATACGTGTCCCTCGGAGATGAGTGCCACGAGGCTGAGCCGGACGATCTCGCCTTTGCCCTGGATGACTCGCTCTACGTTTTCGGCAATACGCTCGAATACGTTCTGGAAGTCGGAAAAGTCGCGCGTTGCGCGTTGCGCCATCAGGTCACCTTTGATCTCTGCGGGGGCCTCAGGTTAGCAGCGTTCAAGGCATAGTCAGGAGGTGGCGGGGCGGCGCCGGAGGGGCGCGAGGCGGTGGGAGTAGGTTGCGTGATCGCGTCAAGACACAGAGACAGGAGGAATCATGGCCGGATGGGGAGACGATCCCGAGCTCGAGAAGCTGCGGCAGCTCATCGAAGAGGGTTGGGAGGTGACGGACATCACCGAGGATCCCAAGGCTCCAGGGGGGCCGGCCGACACCGTGCACCTGAAGAAGGACGGGGCGACCCAGGAGGTCACCTCGGACCATCTGGCATTTCATCACTACGTCGAGTTCCTGCGAGACGAGCGCCGTTAAGGTCGAGCCGATAAGTTATCTGGACAGTTAACACTCTGAAGCAGGTGGGGATGGACGATAGCGATAACACGGGGGCGGACAAACCCTCGTCTGCGGCCCCGGCGGCGAAGCACGTCGCCGGGCCGAATGCCGTAAGGGGGATCCGAAGCCTCAAGATCCTCAAGCCCTTGCAGAACCGTGACTTTGCGTTCTTGTGGAGCGGCATGACCGTGTCGCTGTTCGGCGACGGCATCTACCTCGTCGCAATCGCTTGGCTCGTGCTGCGCATTTCGAACTCACCCACTGCCCTGGGGGCCGTCGGCGTCGCCTGGACGATCCCTCAGATCGTTTCACTGCTGTGGGGAGGCGTCGCCAGCGACCGCTTCGACCGTCGCAAGGTCATGATCCTGGCGGACGTCACCCGCGGGATCCCCATCGCCATCATCGGGATCCTCTCGCTCGCCGGCACCATCGAGCTGTGGCATGTCTTCGTCCTCGTTGCGATCTACGGCATCGGGGAGGGCGTATTCATGCCTGCGTTCAGCTCGGTCGTACCGGATGTCGTGCCCCGCGATCAATTGATCGAGGCCAACTCTCTGGATCAGTTCGTTCGTCCCCTTGCCTTGCGCTTCGCGGGACCCGCGCTGGGCGGGCTCATCATCGCTGCAGTCGGAGTAGGCACCGCGTTCGTCATCGACGCCGCTACGTTCGCTTTTTCCGCTCTCATGATCATGTCGATGAGAAAGGCTTCGCAGGAGCGGGAGATCGAGCGCTCCGACTCATCGACCTGGCGCGACGTGAGAGAGGGCCTCTCCTACGTGCGCGGGCATGCGTGGCTCTGGATCACGCTGCTCATGACGGCCGTCGGCCTGCTTGTCTTCTACGGACCCTTCCACGTGCTCATGCCGTTTTTGGTCAAGAACTCACTGGGGGGCGATGCCCGCGCCCTGGGCGTCGTCTTTGCAGTGGGCGGAGTGGGCGCGGTTTTGTCGGCCCTGTTCATGAGCCACGTCGGCCTTCCCCGCAGGCACCTCACCTTCGTCTATGTCTCGTCGGCACTGGGTGTTCTCATGCTCGCGGCCTACGGATTGTCCGAGCGACTGTGGCACGTGGCCCTGGCCTCGTTCGCGATGGAGGTAGCGCTGACGGCGGGCTTGATCGTCTGGACAACGCTCGTGCAGATAAAGGTCCCCGGAAGCCTCCTCGGGCGAGTGTCGAGCCTCGACTGGATCGTCTCCACGAGCCTGATACCTCTGTCCTACGGTCTTGCCGGCCCCCTGTCTGAGTCCATTGGGATCCGATCGACCTTCTTGTTGACCGGAACGGCGGGAGCGATCATCGTGCTGGCGCCCTTGTTGAGCCGTCGTTTAAGGGACGCCGAACGAGAACCGCTTCCCGCGCTGTCCTAGGGCCGCGGGCGCGAGCGGCGTCTTTTGATCCGTGTAAAGCCGGGTCCGGGCTCCCTCTCGATCTTTCCCCGCACCCCTATACTTTCCAGCACCTTGGGAAGAGCGCTGGTCCTGAACGCTTCGTACCAGCCGCTGTGCGTTGTCCCTGCGCGGCGGGCGATCGTTCTCGCCCTCAAGGGAAAAGCCGACGTCCTCCACACGAACGGGGTCGTGTACCACTCCGAGCACATCTCTTTGTCTTCACCCAGCGTCGTCCGACTCAACTACTTCGTCAAAGTCCCGTACCGGGCTCGCTCCTCTATGTCGCGGCGAGCGGTGCTGGTCCGCGACAACTTCGAGTGCCAATACTGCGGGGGCAAGGCTGAGAACGTCGACCACATCATCCCCAAGAGCAGGGGTGGGGGCCATTCCTGGGACAACGTCGTCGCCGCTTGCCGGCCCTGCAATGCCCGCAAGGAGAACCGCAACGCGGCTGAGGTCGGCCTTCGATTACGACGCCAGCCCCGCCAGCCACACGAGAGCGTCTGGATCGTGGTGGCGGTCGACAGGGTAGATCCCATCTGGGAGCAGTACCTCGGGAGGGACAAGCTCCTCTCGGTTCGCCCCGCCTAGATCAAAGCCTGCTGTTTCGTGAGCCCCAAACGCATCGCCGCCCTCTACGACGTCCACGGCAATGAGCCGGCCCTGGAAGCTGTTCTCCAAGACGTCGACAGCGCAGAGGTCGATCTCGTCGTCGTGGGGGGCGACGTCGTATGGGGACCTCTTCAAAACAACACGACCCACCGTCTGCGAAGCCTCGAGACGGAGACGATCTTCATCCGAGGGAACTGCGAACGCGAAGTCGGCGAGCGCCTCGACGAAAGTGCAGGTCTCGATGAGATCACTGCAGCGATCAACACGTGGTGCGCCGATCGTCTCACTGTCGACGAGCGAAGCTGGCTGCTCAATCTTCCCGAGGCGGCCGTTGTAAGTGACACTGCTCTGGGGGCAGTGTTGTTCTGCCACGGGTCGCCCCGCAGCGACGAGGAGAGCCTCACGACGTCGACGCCTTTCGAGCGTCTGCGAGCTGCTGTTGGTGGGGTCCGGCAAGACGTGGTGGTGTGCGGCCACACGCACATGCAGTTCGACTTGATGTGCGAGGGGCGGCGGGTCGTCAACGCCGGCAGCGTGGGGCTCCCTTACGAGGGTCGCCCGGGGGCATATTGGGCTCTGATCGACGAAGACGTGCGGCTGCGTCGCACCGAGTACGACCTGGAGGCGGCGGTTGCGGCTCTGCGATCGAGTGGATGCCCCCATGTCGAGGAGGTCTTCGTAGAGGCGCTGGTCACGCCGCCCTCACCCCGGGAGATAGCGCGCCAATTCGAGGCCCTCGCCTCGAGGAGTGGTTTCTAGCGACTGCCCACGGGCTCCGGCCCCTTCGGACCACAGGCAGGTCGGGGTGCTGATTAGCCCCCGCAACCAAGGGCCAAACGTCGCGCTTTCGGAGCACCAGAGGGCCCCACTCGGCTTCGGCCGGTGAAGCGGGGGCGATGGGCGGCTTTCGACGGTCCCCAGCCAGCTCCGAGCGGTCCCCGGCTTCTCTCCTCAAAGGAAGTCCCAAGCGAATTACAAACCTGTAATTGAGTCGCGAAACGTTGACTTCGTGTCGCGGGCGGGCTAACTTTGCCCACGAGGTGGAGGGAAGTGGAGGGAAAAGGAGGATAGGGGTGGGCAGCCCCAGGCTCCGGCAGCCCTCGGCGACCCCCCGAGTGGGAGCAGCAACCAGGGCTGAGCAGGGGAGAGCGCTTGTCGTTTACCGGGGAATACCGGCACACGATCGACACGAAGGGACGTCTCATCGTTCCTTCGCGTCTGCGCGATGAGCTCGAGGAGGACAAGGTCGTCTTGACGATCTGGCCGGAGGGCTGCATCTCCTTCTGGTCGGGGGACGGGTGGCGGGAGCTCGAGGCCCGGCTCCTCGAGCAGCGCCGTAGCGCCTCGGCGAACCGTTCGACGATCCGCAACATCGCCGCAAAGGCCCATACGGACCACGTCGATCGTCAGGGGCGCATCGGGGTGCCGCAGCACCTCCGGGATTTCGCAGGGATCACCAAGGAATGCGTCGTCATCGGCGCGCTGGACCACGGAGAGATCTGGAGCCCCGAGAGGTGGCAGCCGGAAGAGGACAAAGTCGCCGAGGGCGGCCTGGACGAGCTCTTCGAAGAGCTCAACATCTAAAAGAAGCGATCGTCTCGACGATCGCGAGAAGAGAAGAGGGAGAGGGTCGATGCTGGATTCATCGCAGGTCGTTCGCAAGCAGACGATCGCCCGCGAGCTGGGACAGAGCCTCCTGCTCTTGGCGCTTGCCGGTTCGTCGGTCGGCGGCTTCCTCGCGATCATTGATGTGGCGACCCGGGCACTGGGGCGCTGAAAATGAGCCCTCAGCCGAAAGGACTCTCGTGGGCCACATCCCCGTCCTTGCAGAACAGGTCGTCGAACTCCTCGCTCCCGTCGCAGACGACGGCTGGATCGTCGACGCCACTCTCGGAAGGGGAGGACACGCTGCGCGCCTCCTCGACGCTGCGCCTGCAGCGAGGCTCCTCGGGGTCGATCAAGACCCCGACGCGCTGGAGGAGAGTCGGGCCCACCTCCGCGCTTTCGAGGACCGCGTCAGGTTGGCTCGTGCAGACTTCAAAGACCTCTCGTCCCTACTGGAACGACTCGGGATTGAGAAGGTTCGCGGAGTCCTACTCGACCTTGGCGTTTCCTCACCCCAACTCGATGAAGCGCATCGCGGGTTCAGTTACAGAGTCGAAGGACCCCTCGACATGCGCATGGACCCTGCCCAACGGCTATCGGCCGCCGACGTCGTGAACACCTACGCGGCGCGAGACCTGGAGAAGACGATCCGCACCTATGGCGAAGAGCGTTTCGCTCGTCGCATTGCTCGCGCCATAATCGACAACCGACCTCTCGAGACGACCACGGAGCTCGCCGAGATCGTCAAGGAGGCGGTCCCCGCCGCGACGCGGCGCACCGGCGGCCATCCTGCGCGCCGGACGTTCCAGGCCCTCAGGATGGAGGTCAACGCCGAGCTGGACGCCTTGCGAGCGGTGCTGCCGGACGCGGTCGACGCCATCGAGGCGGGCGGACGATGCGTTGTCATCTCCTATCACTCACTCGAGGACCGTCTCGTGAAGAGGCACTTCAACGACGAGGCCGACGGTTGCACGTGTCCCCCTGACTTCCCGGTCTGTCGCTGCGAGGCGCAGGTGCGGGTCCGGGTGCTCACGCGTCGTCCCATCAGGCCCGCTCAAGAAGAGATCGAGAACAACCCCCGCGCCCGCGCCGCAAAACTGCGCGCGGTCGAACGATTGGTTTCCCCGGCAGAGGGTCCAGCATGAGCGCAAGGCCCTCACAACTGCGTGCGCCACGCACCAGAGCGAAGAACCCCGGCCTTCGCCTGGTGCGCAGGCGCTCGCGCAAGCTCATCCACCGGGGTTTCTCCACGAAGCTCGCTCCTATGGCGATCATCGCAACCATCGGAGTGGTCGCGGTCGTGATCGGTGTCCTCCTGGAACAAGTCGTCCTCGCACAAAGTGCGTTCAAGCTCGCCAAGATCCGCCAACAAGTGGTGGAAGCGGAGGCGGAGCACCAGGAATTGCTCCTGGAGGCCACGAAGCTCGGCAGCCCGGGTCGCATCGAGAAGTACGCGATGGAGGAGCTCGGGATGGTCAAACCCCGGGCGGAAGAGATCGACTACGTGGTGGCCGACGTCAAAGGCCTTGGAGATGACTCTTTCGTGGCGAGGGCGCGGCGCGCGAACACCCTGCAGCCCGACGCGTCATTGGGAGTCGGAACGGCTATCGGAGTCGAGCCCTAGGTGAGCAACGGCAGATCAAGAGGATCCAGCAAAGGCGGGGGGTCGACCATGAGACGGTCGACCCCTTCTTCACATAGGGGCACAAGTGGCGCCGCTGCTCGGCGTCTTTCCGTCGCGGATGCCTCCAAGACCCCTCGCACCCGGGCGCGCAAGTCCCGCTCGCCAAACCGACTTGCTCTTGTCTTCACCCTGATCGTTCTTGCGTTCGGGTTGCTCGGTGCGCGCCTCGTCATGCTCCAGATCCTCGACGCTCCCGCCTACGCCAAGATCGCGTTAGACCAGCGCAAGAGAGTCGAGACCTTTCCCGCTCGCCGCGGCACGATCTTCGACCGCCAGGGGGAGTCGCTCGCGATCTCCGTCGACATGCAGACGATCTGGGCGGATCCTCAGCTCGTCGATGATCCCGAGGGGGAGGCCGCGCAACTCGCCCCCCTCATCGGCCAAAAAAAAGGCAAGCTTGCGGAGCTGTTGCGCGGGACCATGCCCGGCAGCCGCTTCGAGTACATCGCGCGCCAGATCGAGCCCAGGATCGCCCGCCAGATCGAGCAGTTGGAACTGGCCGGCATCTACATGAAGCCCGAGGCAAAGCGCGTCTATCCCAACGACAGGCTCGCGTCTCACGTCCTCGGTCTAGCCGACGTCGATGGCAACGGGATCGCGGGGATCGAGGTCCAGTACGACGACATCCTCCAGGGCACCCCCGGACGCATGGTCCTCGAGCAGGACCCCGCGGGCAACTGGCTCCCACAGGCGGACCTCACCTATGAGAGGGCGCTCCCGGGGCGTTCGTTGTTCCTGACAATCGACAAGGAGATCCAGTACTTCACGGAGATGACGCTGGCGCGCGCAACCGAGGCCTACAACGCCAAGGCGGCGACTGCGATAGTCATGAAGCCCGAGACGGGCGAGATCTTGGCTATGGCGAACGTCCCCGATTTCGATCCCAACCGGGCGAGCGACTTTGACGTCGACGCCCAGCGCAACCGCGCCTTAACCGACGAGTACGAACCCGGATCGATCTTCAAGGCCGTGACCATGGCCGCCGCGCTCGAGGAAAGAGTTGTGACCCCGGAGACGACCTTTGTCGTACCGGACACCTTTCCCTATATCGATCGCGTCTTCCACGATTCTCATCCGCACCCGACCGAGGTGATGACCGTCTCCGACATCCTGACCGACTCCTCGAACGTGGGGACGATCAAGGTGGGTCTCGAGCTCGGTGCCGAACGGTTGGACGAATACATCAGTCGCTTCGGCTTCGGGTCGCCCACGGGTCTTGACTTCGAGGGTGAGGCCGACGGCAACGTGCGCCCGCTGGAAGAGTGGTATGGCACCACGATCGCGACCGTGCCCATAGGCCAGGGGATCGCCGTCACCGCCATGCAGATGGCAACCGCGTATTCGACTCTCGCGAACGAGGGCGTGTGGACCGAGCCCAAGCTGATGTCGGCGACGGTCAACGACGAGGGCGACATCGTTCCGGCTTCGGAGCCGGCTCGCAAGAGAGTCGTGTCACGGCGGGCAGCCCGAGCGGTCACGAAGATGATGGTGCGCGTGGTCGATGAGGGAACGGGAATCGAAGCCCAGGTGCCCGGTTACATCGTCGCGGGCAAGACCGGCACGGCACAGAAGGTGGATCCGGAGACCGGTGGCTACGGGGAGGAGTACGTGGCCTCCTTTGCCGGCTACGCCCCGGCGAAGGACCCGGAGATAGTCATCGTCGTTTCCTTCGACGAGCCGGACGAGATCTACGGGGGGTCCACTGCGGCCCCGACGTTCAGCACGATCGCCGAATTCGCCCTGCGGAGGCTCGGCGTACCGCCTCAGGAGGACGCGGCTGCGGCGGCTCGCGAGACCGCCGCCGAGGAGGCCGGAGCGGCTCCGGCGCACGACTAGGCTCGTGGACATGACCGGGGAACCAACGACTCACTCGCTCGCGGCTCTCGCTCGGGCGGCCCGGGACCTCCTTGTAGAGGCTCCGTCGTCCGACATCCCCGTGAGCGGTCTCTCCTTCGACTCGCGCGCGGTGGGCGAGCGACATCTCTTCTTCTGCGTCCCCGGCACGGTCAGCGACGGTCACGACTACGCAACAGCCGCGGTCGCCGCAGGCGCGGTGGCGCTCGTCGTCGAACGCCCGACCGGCGCAGGAGTGCCCGAGGTCCTGGTGACCGATGCTCGCAGGGCAATGGCCCGGATCGCTGCAGAGTTCTACGACAGGCCCGGTGACGACCTCATGCTGCTGGGGGTCACCGGTACGAACGGCAAGACCACGACCGCCTTCTTGCTCGAGTCGATCCTCACCGCCGGCGGTCTTTCGACCGGCCTGATCGGGACGATCGAGACGCGCGTGGCGGGACGGCGCAAGGCGGGGGTGCGCACTACGCCGGAGTCGCTGGACCTGCAAGCTCTCCTGGCCGAGATGAGAGAAGCGGGGGCCACCGCAGTTTCGATGGAGGTCACCTCGCACGCGCTCGTGATGCACCGGGTCGAATCGCTGAGATTCGCCGTCGCCGGGTTTACGAATCTTTCTCAAGACCATCTCGACTTCCACTCATCCATGGAGGACTATTTCGCCGCCAAGCGCATGTTGTTCACGCACGAGCGCGCGGAGCGGGGAGCGACCAACGTCGATGACCCCTCGGGGCTCCGGGTGTTCGAGGAGAGCTCGATTCCCTGCGTAGGCTTCGGTGCCGATGAGCGGTCGTCTGTTCGAGCCCTCGACGTCCGGTCCGGTCCCTGGGGCAGCGAGTTCGTCCTCGATATAGACGGCGTCGGCGAAACCAAGGTGTCGACGGCGCTCGTAGGACACTTCAACATCTCCAATTGTTTGGCCGCCGCCTCTATGGCCTGGCAGGCCGGCATCGACCTGGACACGATCCAGGCGGGGATCGAGCGGCTGCGGGCGGTGCCCGGCCGGTTCGAGGCCGTTGATGCAGGACAACCATTCACCGTCGTCGTCGATTACGCGCACACTCCCGACTCTCTCGACAACGTGTTGCGTGGAGCTCGCGCCCTGGCGGGAAGTGGGCGCGTCGTGTGCACCTTCGGGTGCGGTGGCGATCGAGATCGCGGCAAGCGTCCGCTCATGGGCGCCGTGGCCGCGAAGCTCGCGGATTTCGTCGTGGTGACCTCCGACAATCCCCGTAGCGAGGACCCTCACGCCATCATCGATTCCATCCTCGAAGGGGTGATCGCGGAAAGGCCCGACGGGCCGGACGCGGTGCTCGCCGACCGCAAGGAAGCGATAGGGCGGGCGCTCGCCGAGGCCAGGGAAGGCGACGTCGTGGTGGTCGCGGGCAAGGGCCACGAGACGGGACAGGAGTTCCGGGACCACACGATCCCATTCGACGACCGCGAGGTGGCTCGGGACGCGCTGGGAGAGCTCGGCTACGGGGGCGACGGCGCGTGATCAACGTCCTTCTGGCCGCGGTGTTCGGCCTCGCAATGACGCTTCTTGGAACGCCCCTCGCCGTTCGGACCTTCCGTAGACGTGGGTGGGGCCAGATGATCCGGGAAGAGGGACCGCAAGCGCATTACGAGAAGCGGGGCACCCCCACCATGGGTGGTCTGGTGATCTTGGCCGGGACGATCGTCGGATACTTCGCCGGTCACCTCGCAGCAATCACGTCCGAAGGGTTCGTGGCGAGCTTCGCGGACAGCGGTTTGCTGGCAATCGGCACGATCACCGCGCTCGGGATCCTGGGGTTCCTGGACGACTTCATCAAGATCCGCAAGGCCCGGTCGCTGGGTTTGCAGAAGCGGGCGAAGTTCCTTGGACAGCTGGCCATCTCGCTGGTGTTCACTTTCCTCGCCATCGAGGTCGTGAACATCGGAACGGATGTCTCGTTCATCCGATCCACGAAGATCGATCTCGGCCTCTTCTTCTACGTGTGGGTCTTCTTGATGATCGCTGCGGCGTCCAACGGGGTGAACCTCACGGATGGACTCGACGGGCTCGCAGTGGGATCCGCGGCTCAGGTCCTGGGCGCGTTCATCGTCATCGGCTTCTGGCAATTCCGTCATCCCTTCTTCTACGACCTGGCCGTGCAGGGATCGGACCCACTCGATATCGCGATCGTGGCAGGCGCCCTCTTCGGCAGCTGCGCCGGGTTCCTCTGGTGGAACACGGCCCCGGCCAAGATCTTCATGGGGGATACCGGTTCGCTGATGCTGGGAGGGGCGATGGCGGTCCTGGCGATCCTCCTCAACATCCAGCTGCTGCTCATCGTGATGGGCGGGCTTTACGTGGTCGAGACGATGTCGGTCATCCTCCAGGTCGCGATCTTCAAACGGACCGGTAAGCGCATCTTCAAGATGGCGCCCATCCACCACCACTACGAGCTGGCCGGCTGGCCGGAGTTCACCGTGATAGTCCGGTTCTGGGTGCTCTCGGGATTGTCGGCCGCCTTCGGTTTGGGGCTCTTCTACGCGGACTTCCTGTCCAAGGGAGGGCAGGCGTGAGCGGCGCGAACGAGTGGGCCGGCCGGCAGGTCCTGGTGGTCGGTCTGGGGGTGAGCGGCTTCGCTGCAGCGCGCGCGTTGATAGAGGTCGATGCAAAGGTGCGCGTGACGGAAGGCGCGTCGAGCGAAACCATCGAGAGCCGGGCGTCTCTGCTCCGCGATATGGGTGCACACGTCGAGACCGGGGGTCACGATCTCTCCGCTCTCGACGCCGACGTGGCAATCGTCAGCCCGGGTATACCGCCGAGTGCTCCGATCGTGCGCGCGGTGAACGACCGGGGCATCAGCTTGCTGAGCGAAGTCGAGCTCGCGTATCAGTTGGCGCGCTGCGACTTCCTCGCAGTAACGGGCACGAACGGAAAGACGACGACCACGAGCCTGCTCGCGACGATGTTGGACCGCGCCGGCATCGCATCCGTCGCGGCGGGCAATATCGGCGACCCTCTCGTGGACGCTGCCCTCTCGATCCCCGAGGGTGGTGCCGTCGCGGTCGAGGTGTCGAGCTTCCAGCTCGCGACGATCGACTGTTTCCGGCCGCGGGTTGCCGTTGTCCTCAACGTCGCCGAGGACCACACCGACTGGCACGGGACCTTCGAGGACTACGCGGCCGCCAAGGCGCGCATCTTCGAGAACCAGACGGAACAAGATGCTGCCGTCGTCAATGCCGACGACGCCGTGGCCCCGAGCCTCATGGGAGAGGCCCGCTCTCGCCGGGTGCCTTTCTCGTCCTGGCGCGTCCCTCGCGAAGGGGCCGGGATCGACGGAGATCGGATCGTGGTGTTCGAGGAGGTCGTCGCGACTACCGACGACGTCTCGCTGCCCGGCGCCGCCGGCCTCGAGGATTCCGTCGCGGCCGCCGCGGCTGCGTTCCTCTACGGCGTGCAACCCGCCGCCATCCAGGAGGCCCTGCGCTCCTTCCGGCCGCTGGCCCACCGGCTCGAGCACGTGGCCACCGTGGATGGGGTCCCGTACATCGACGATTCGAAGGCGACGAATCCCCATGCGACCGTCTCGGCCCTGCAGGGGATGGACGACGTCGTGCTCATCGCCGGGGGACGAAGCAAGGGGATCGATCTCGGCCCCCTCTCAGACATGGCCCCCGCGCTGCGCGCGGTGATCGCCTTGGGTGAAGCGCGCGACGAGTTGGTCCGAATACTCGGTAACCGCGTCGAGGTCGTGCCCGTCGACACGATGCGCGACGCGGTTCGACTCGCTCGCGCAAAAGCAGATGGTCGAGGATCCGTCTTGTTGTCGCCTGCTTGTGCGAGCCTAGACATGTACTCGGGGTACGCCGCGCGCGGGACCGATTTTGCCAACGAAGTGCGCGAGCTCGCAGATCAAGGAGGAGCGTAGATGGCCACTCGCAGCGCGTCCATCGCGCGCAAAGGTTCGCGTGCGCGTCCCAAGAGCACGTCTCGCTCTCGCTCCTCGGTGGAGAGTGGGAGCACACTCATAACCCTGGTCACGTTCGCTCTCGTGCTATTGGGATTGATGATGATCCTGTCGGCGAGCTTCGTCTCGTCGTTTACGAACTACGGGTCGTCGTTCCTCTTCTTCAGGCGCCAGCTCCTCTGGGTGGTCCTGGGGATCATCGGATTCATCTTCTTCTCACATTTCGACTACAGGCGGCTCAAGGGGGCCGGGTATTTGTTGATCGCCGTATCGATCGCCTTGTTGTTCGCCGTGATCATCCCGAGCGTCGGCGTAACGGTCGGCGGAAGCGCGCGCTGGCTGGGCGTCGGCTCGTTGAGCTTCCAGCCGTCAGAGTTGGCCAAGCTCGCGCTGATCCTGTTCGCCGCAGACGTCTTCTCCCGCAAACAGGAAGCGACCCTGGACGACCTCCCGCACACGCTGCTCCCCATGGTGCCCGTCCTGGCGATCCTGGCCGGTCTCGTCATGCTGCAGCCCGACCTCGGTTCGACCATCCTCATCGGGAGCATCGGGATAGGCATGTTGCTCGTGGCCGGCGCGCCGATGCGTTTTCTCGCCCCCCTTGCGGGCCTCGGCGGTGCTGCCGCGACGGTTGCGGCCCTCATCGAGCCCGAGCGACGCTCGCGGGTGCTGTCGTTCCTCGATCCGTGGAAGGACTCCCTCGGCGACGGTTATCAAACCATCCAGGGACTCATCGCGATCGGTTCGGGTGGATGGTTCGGCGTCGGTCTCGGCGCCAGCAGGCAGAAGTGGAACTACGTGCCGAACGCTCACACCGACTACATCTTCGCCATCCTGGGCGAGGAGATGGGTCTGCTCGGCACCTTTGTCGTGCTGGGCTTGTTCGTCGCACTCGCCTACCTGGGGCTCCGGACCGCCCGGCAGGCCGCCGACCGCTACGGGATGCTCGTCGCGGCCGGCATAACCATCTGGATCAGTGTGCAGGCGTTCGTCAACGTCGGCGTCGTGACCGCGACGCTCCCCATGACCGGCGTGCCGCTCCCGCTCGTGTCGTTCGGGGGATCCTCGCTCGTCCTGACGCTCGCTGCGGTTGGGATGCTCACGAACATCGCCAAGCACGGGAAGCTCGATCCGGTTACGCGCGCCAAACGTGCTCGACGACGGGAATCGTCGCAGGGGTGAGGGTGCTCATCGCCGGCGGAGGGACTGCCGGCCACGTAAATCCGGCGCTCGCCCTGGGCCGGGCCCTCGAGGGGGCCGAGGTGGTGTTCGTCGGCACCGAGAGAGGCTCAGAGGCCAAGCTCGTGCCGGCTGCGGGACTCCCGCTCGAGAACATCATCGTGCGCGGATTCGATCGAGCCAAACCGTGGTCGATCTTCGCCGTTGCTGTGACCGCACTCAAGGCCGTTGCCCAGGCTCGGGCCATTCTGCGGCGTTTCCAACCCGACGTAGTCGTCGGAATGGGCGGATACGTGGCCCTGCCCGTCTGCGCCGCGGCCCGCCTCGCCCGGGTCCCGATCGTCATCCACGAGCAGAACATCGTCTTCGGCCTTACCAACCGGTTGTGCAAGCGCGTGGCCAAGAGGGTCGCGGTGTCCTTCGAAGAGAGCCTCGCGGAGGCCGGACCCGGCGGGGTCAACACCGGGAATCCAGTGCTACCAGAGATAGCGGCTATGGACCGGGACCTAGAGCGGAAGAACGCGGTGGCCCATTTCTCGCTGGATCCGGCCCGGTCCACACTGCTGGTGTTCGGGGGGAGCCAGGGGGCCAAGCGCATCAACGACGCGGTGCCGGGGCTCGTATCTCTCTGGGCCGAGAGATCCGACCGGCAGATCCTGCACATCACCGGCTCGGCCCAGGATCGCGTTGTCGCGATGGACGACCAAGCGAGAGGCACGCTCATCTACAAGCGCGTGGACTTCGTCGCCCGGATGCAAGAGCCCTACGCGGTGGCCGACCTGGCTCTGTGTCGGGGCGGAGCGACCACGGTCGCCGAGCTCGGGGCGGTCGGGCTCCCCGCCCTCATCGTTCCGTATCCCTATCACCGCGACAAACAGCAGGAGCGACACGGGCTGGCGCTGCAGAAAGCAGGTGCAGCTCGACTCATCGAGGACGCGGAGACGACTCCCGAGCGCGTTGCCGCCGAGGTCGACGACCTGTTCGACACGGAGGGTCGGCTGGACGACATGAAGAGCGCCGCGAGATCGTTTGGTCGTCCCGATGCCGCCCAGGCACTTGCGCGCGTTGTGCGAGAGGTGGCCCCGTGAGACTCGATCAGGTCGAGCGCATCCACTTCATCGGCATAGGTGGAGCCGGTATGTCCGCCATCGCGAAGGTACTTCTCGAAAGGGGTCACACGATCTCGGGATCCGACCTGAAGCGATCGCGAGCGGCAACGATCCTCGAAGCCATGGGCGCGACCATCTCCATAGGGCATCGTGCCGAGTTCCTGGAGAGTGCCGCGCCTCAGGTTGTCGTCGTGTCCTCCGCCATCCCGCCGTCCAACGTCGAGCTCCGCGCCGCTCGGGAGGCGGATCTCGAGGTCCTCACCCGCGGTCAGGCCCTTGCAGCAATCCTCGAGGGACGCCGCTCGATCGTCGTAGCGGGCACTCATGGGAAGACGACGACTACGTCGATGGTCGTCGCCATCCTGCGGGCGGCGGGGGTCGACCCCACTTATCTCGTCGGTGGCGGCCTCAACGACGTCGGTACCAACGCCAGGTCGGGCCGCGACGATATCGCCGCCGCGGAGTCCGACGAGAGCGACGGATCCTTTTTGCTCTTGAATCCGACGATCGGCGTCGTCACGAATGTCGAGCCAGACCACCTCGATTATTGGAGATCCGACGCGGAGATGCGCGAGGGCTTCCGCCAGTTCATCGCGCGTACGGGGGTCGACGGAGCCGTCGTGGTGCCGGCGGACGATCCGGCGCTCGTCGAGATGGCGCGCGACAATCACGGCTCCGTCACGACCTTCGGCCCGGGGGGAACGGTTTTCGCTCGTGACATCCACATCCTTCCGACCGGAACGCGATTCGAGATCGTCCGCGGCCACGAAAGCGCGGAGGTGGAGCTGCGTGTACCGGGCCTCCACAACGTCTCCAACGCGCTGGCCGCGGCGGCCGGCTGTCTGCTCGTCGAGGTGCCGTTGGCAGCTGCGGCGCGCGGCCTCAGCGGCTTTCAGGGTGTGGAGCGCCGCTTCCAGATCCGGGGGCGCGCTGGGGGAGTCACCGTGATCGACGACTACGCGCATCATCCAACCGAGGTCCGGGCAACTCTCGCCGCTGCGCGGCCGGGGCCGTGGGAGCGAGTGGTGGCGGTATTCCAACCCCACAGGTACTCGCGCACACAAGCTCTCTTCGAAGACTTTGGCTCCGCATTCGATCAGGCCGATCGCGTCGTCGTGACCGATGTGTACGGGGCGGGCGAGCAGCCCGTTCCCGGCGTCTCGGGAAAGCTCGTTGCCGACGCGGTCTGCACCCGCCTGCCCGGACGCCCCGTCGCCTACCTCCCGCATCGCTCCGACCTCGCCGGATACCTGGAGCGCACGGCTCGCGCCGGCGATGCCTTGCTCACCCTCGGCGCCGGCGATATAAGCAGCCTCGGCGAAGAGATCCTCGAACGGCTCGAGGGCCCGCGATGAACGCCGAGTGGGTGCGAGACGACCTTCGCAAACGACTCGAGGGCCGGGTCGAGATCGACTGGCCGCTGGCCGGCCTCACCACGTACCGGCTGGGGGGCCCCGCACGCATCTATGTCGAGCCCGCTTCGGCGGACGACCTGGTCGCTCTTGCCGAGACGATCAGGTCCTTCGACGAGAAACCTCCGTTGCTCGTCCTGGGGCGAGGGTCGAACCTCGTGATCTCGGACGGAGGATGGCCCGGCATCGTCGTTCGGTTGGGCAGCGCCTTCTCGTGGTTGCGACCCGTAGAAGACGCCCCACTGCGTGGCAAGGCCCCCCGCTTGCATGCGGGGTCGGGCACGACGATGCCCCTTCTGGCCAACTGGGCCGCCCGGAGGGGATTGACCGGTCTCGAGTTCGCCATAGCCATACCGGGATCGGTAGGCGGAGCCGTGCGCATGAACGCGGGAGCCCACGGGACAGAGACGGGCGACTCCCTCCACGTCGCCACGGTCTTTGACACCGAGACGCTCGAGGTCGAGACGCGTCCGAACGCCGACCTCGGTTTCTCGTACCGTCGGTCGAACCTGGACGAGCGTCACGTCGTGCTCGACGCGTTGTGGGCTCTCGAGGCGTCCGAGCCCTCCCTGGTACGGGAGCGCATGGACGGTTACCGTCGCCACCGCGCTGCAACGCAGCCCGGGGCCGTGCAGAACGCAGGCAGCGTGTTCAAGAACCCACCGGGCGATTCGGCCGGCCGCCTGGTCGAGGCCGCGGGCCTCAAGGGATTGCGGGTCGGGGGAGCGTCGGTTTCGACGCTCCACGCGAACTTCTTCATCGCCGAGGAGGGTTCGACGGCTCAGGACGTATTCGATCTGGTCCACGCCGTGAGGCGAAAGGTCCTCGAGGTCTCGGGCGTCGAGCTGGAACCCGAGATCAGATTCGTCGGAGAGTACGGCGCGGCCGATCACGAGAGCGTGGAGGTGGGTACATGAGCACCGCGACACGGGTCAGACCGGATCCACGCATCTCGCGCCGAAGGATGGCCGTGGCTCGCGCTCGACGACGCCGGCTCGCCGCGAGAGCCGGCGGAGCTCTTGCCGGCGCCACTCTGGTTTGGGGGATCCTCTGGTCCCCGTTGCTCGACGTACGCCACGTCACCGTCGCGGGAGGGGAGCACACGAGCTCCCGTGCCGTCGCTGACGCCGCGGGGCTCGACGTGGACGACAATCTGTTGTTCGTCTCCGCTTCGGACGTGGCCGCTAGAACGGAGGAGCTCCCCTGGGTCAAGAGCGCAAAGGTGGATCGCATCCTTCCGAGCACCGTCCGGGTGCGCGTCGTCGAGCGGGTTGCGGCCATGACGGTGACCACCGAATCGGGGTCGTGGATGATCGATGCGTCGGGTCGGGTCCTCGCTCCCGCAGCCGAGGATCACGGTCTTCCGACGATCGCGGCCACCGGCCTCGGTGAGGTGGAGCCGGGCGCGACCGTGAACCAGCTGGCGGTGCGCGCGGCGGTGCGGGCCTTCGGATCGATGCCCAAAGAGCTGCAAAGCATGATCAAGGGGGGAGCCGCGACCTCGAGCGAGCGGATCACTTTCTCGCTCGAGGGAGACACGCTTCTCCGCTACGGAGCCGCCGAGCAGATGGGCGACAAGAACGAGGTCGCCCTCGCGCTGGTGGAGCGCTTCGCCCCGGGGAGTGAGCCCCTTGATTACATCGACGTGCGGGTCCCCTCCAATCCGGCGGTCTCGTCCGGGCCGCCCCAGGCTGCGTCCGAAGAGGAGGCCCTGGCCCCCTAGGCGTCGCTCGCAGGAAGCTTCGCCCTTGACTTGCGCGCTCCCTCTGGGTATATTCCTCAACCGTTCGTGTAGGTTGACATAATCATAAGGCTTAACTTTAGAGTAAGCCTCAGCGAAACACCCTCTGACCTGCGAAGACACCTTCTTCTCAGGAGGCCGGGGAAAGCCTCAAGGTTGCATCGAGGGTAGAACAGGAGGTCGCAATGGCGACGGGACCGCAGAATTATCTGGCCGTCATCAAGGTCGTGGGCATCGGTGGCGGTGGCGTCAACGCCGTGAACCGGATGATCGAGGTGGGTCTGAAAGGCGTCGAGTTCATCGCGATCAACACCGATGCGCAGGCCCTGCTCATGTCCGACGCGGACGTGAAGCTGGACATCGGTCGAGACCTCACGCGCGGTCTCGGTGCGGGGGCGAACCCCGAGGTCGGCCGTCAGGCCGCAGAGGAGCACCGCGAGGAGATCGAGGAGGTCCTGAAGGGGGCCGACATGGTCTTCATCACCGCCGGCAAGGGTGGCGGGACGGGGACCGGGGGCGCTCCGATCGTGGCGGAGATCGCCAAGCAGATGGGCGCTCTCACCATTGGTGTCGTGACGCGTCCCTTCGCCTTCGAGGGTCGCCAGCGAGCGATCAAGGCAGAGAAGGGCATCGCGGACCTCAAGGACAAGGTCGACACGCTGATCGTCATTCCGAACGATCGTCTGCTCGATGTGGGCGACGCGACGACCTCGGTGCTCGAAGCCTTCCGCATGGCCGACGAGGTCCTGCTTCAGGGAGTTCAGGGCATCACCGACCTCATCACCACTCCCGGGTTGATCAACCTCGACTTCGCCGACGTCAAGGCCGTCATGACCGACGCCGGTTCGTCGCTCATGGGAATCGGTCAGGCGCGCGGTGACAAGCGCGCCGAGGAAGCCGCAAAGTCCGCCATCTCGTCCCCCTTGCTCGAGGCCTCCATCGATGGAGCGCGGGGCGTTCTTCTGAACATCGCCGGAGGATCGGATCTCGGACTGTTCGAGGTCAACGAGGCGGCCAACATCATCTCGAAGGCCGCTCACCCCGACGCCAACATCATCTTCGGGGCAGTGGTCGACGACACGCTCGGGGACGAGGTGCGCGTGACGGTGATCGCCGCCGGCTTCGATCGCTGGGGTGAGCAGGACGCGGCCAAGATCGTCAGGCCCGAAGAGGAGATCTTCTCGCTGGCGCCGGCCCCCGAGCCGCAGCCCGTTCTGGCCGATGCTCCGGCAGAGAGACTCGTGTTCGATGCAGAGGACGATCTTGACATCCCCTCGTTTCTCCGAAACGAGTAATCGCAACGATCCAAGAG
>JALZBR010000138.1 GCA_030863485.1 Actinomycetota bacterium | reverse complement strand
CTCCCCACTACGTCGTCCCCACCGAGGGGTGAGACAGCGTCCCCGGCCAGCGGTAGTTCATTGAAGGAGCGACGTTTGGCGTGAAGGTCGTCTACGTCTCGACGAACGCAGGTGGCGGGCCGATCAGCCACCTGCGTGACCTGCTCCCAGCCGTCACCCGCCTCGGCGTCGAGGTGAAGGTCCTCTGCCTCGATGAACGCGTGCGCTCGGTGTTCGCCGGCGTCGATACCAGGATCGTGCCCGTGCATCACAAGCTTGACCTTCGAGGGATGGCGGCAGCGTGGCCGGAGCTCGAAGGCGTCGACGTGGTCCACGCGCAGGACCGCCGTGCCGGTCTGTTCGCCCTGCCCCTGGCGCGCCTCAGTGGAGCCCGGGCGGTCCTCACGTACCACGGCCTGCCGTACGACATCGCCTCGATGGCAGGGTCGTCCGAGCGTGCGGCCCCCCGGGGGGTCTCCCTCCGGCGCCGGCTCTGGCTGTTCGGCGGGCTCCTGCCACTCGAGTCGCTTCTCGCCCGCCTCGGCGCCGTGGTCGTGCCGTCGCGGGCGCTCTACAACTTCCTGGTGCGCCACGGCTTCCCACCACAAAGGCTCGAAGTGATCCCGTCGGGCATCGACGTCCGACGCACAGAGCCGAGGGCGGCGCACAGCCCGTTCGTCGTGGCGACGGCGGCCGGCCTGGAGCCGGTGAAGGCGATCGACGTCCTCCTCGAGGCCTGTGCCCGGGTCCGCTGCGGTGCCCATCTCGACATCTACGGAGACGGGTCCCTGCGAACGGCGCTCGAGCGGCGAGCGGCATCGCTGGGCGTCGACGTCACCTTCCACGGACGAGTCGAGAGGGTCCGGGACCGGCTCGAGGAGGCAGACGTCTTCGTGCTGCCGTCGTGGGGCGAGAACCTGCCTATTGCCATTCTCGAAGCGATGGCAGCCGCCCTGCCCGTCGTCGCGACCCGGGTCGGCGGCATCCCAGAGCTCGTCGTGGATGGAGTCACCGGGGACCTGGTGGAACCGGGCGACGCCGCAGGCATCACCCGCGCCATCGACCGCCTGGCGGAGGACCCCCACCGCCGTGTGGTGTTCGGCCGGCGAGCGGCCCATCGAGCGGCGAGCCACTTTGACCCCGATATGTGCGCGAGGCGGCTCGTGGCGCTGTACGGGCGGCTGTGCAACTCGGAGCCGCGCCGCGACAATTGGACATCGCTCGTCCAGTGACCGGCGCCGCCATGTTTCCCACATGACACCCCGCGTCAGCGTCGTCATGCCTACGTACCAGGCGGGGTCGTACATCGGCGCCGCCATCTCATCCGTGCTTTGGCAGACCTTCACCGACATCGAGCTGGTCGTCGTGGACGACGGTTCCACCGACGGCACGGTGTCCGTCGCCCGCGGTTTTCGTGACCGGGTCCGACTCGTCCGTCACGAGACGAATCTCGGTGTCGCTGCTGCTCGTGCCCGTGGAATCGCCGAGGCTTGCGGCGAGCTGATCACGTTTTGCGACGCCGACGACATCCTGTTCGCCCGCCATCTCGAGGCGCTGGTCACCACTTGGGACGGCGACGACGGGAAGCGCATCGTCACCGGCAACGCTTGGTACTTCTTCCCTTCCGGGATCGAACGCTCCAGGGTCCGCTACAAGGGCCGCTTCCCGCCCGTTGAACGGCAAAGGCAGGCGATCCTCGAGGAGAACTTCGTCTCGATCATGACGCTGTTTCCCAGATCACTCGTGGACGAGATCGGCTCTTTCAAGCCGGAGCTCCGCTGGGCCGAGGACTGGGAGTTCTGGGCACGGGCGATCTTCGCCGGCTACCACGTTCTCCGACAGCCGCAGCCCCTCGCGTTGATCCGGTGGAGCAGCTCGGGGCTCTCCTCGGCGGTGGACCGCATGGAGGCCTCCGTCCTCGAGGTGCTGCGTCAGATCGGACGAAGAGACGATCTCACGGACGATGAGCGTTCGTACGTCGTCCGCCGGCTGTCGGGGCCGAGTCCTCTGCAGCTGTCGTGCCAGGCCGACGACGCCCTTCGCAACCGCCGGTACGCAGATGCCGCCAGGCTCGCGAACGAGGCGGCTGACCTGCAGCCGAACAACCAGCGCCTGGTCTGGAAGGCGCGCGTGCTCTCGACCGCGCCCGCTCTCACGGGACCGCTCGTGCGCGCGCGCCAGAGCCGGATCGACGGTCGCCTCGGTCTCTAGAGGCCCGTCCCCCACGAGGCCACGAGGACAGATCGCGCGCAGCGCGCTTTGCCATCAACGCATGCTCCAGCGCCTCTTCGGCCTCTTCGCCTCGCGGCCGTGCGGGTCGGAGACCTCCAGCGGGAACGCCTGCCACAGGTAGTCGTAGGGGAACTCCCAGTTCGCCTCGTACACCCCTACGTCGATGCGATAGCTGCCACCCTCGAGGTCGACCTCGTCCAAATGGAGGCACACCGTCCCCGGACCCTCGAGTCGCCCGATGCTGTGCCCGTCGGCTTGGGTGTTCAGGTCCAAGCAGCGGGAGCCGTCTGTCTGGGAGTGCGCGCTGACGCCGAAGATGGCGTCGGGGACCGGCGTGTGGGCGACGAAATCGATCTCCACGGTGAGCGGGGCGCCGCGGCCGATGCAGGCGGTCTCGTCCATCTTCCCGTCGAGGAGCCGGACGGCGACTACCTCAACCTGCCCGGTACCGTGGCGTGACCCGCCCCCCGGCCACGGCTCGCGCACGGGCACGCCCTCGTTCATCGCGTTCTCGTACCGCTCGACGACCTCCGTGGTCTCACCCAGGTGACGCACCTCCCCGCCGGCCAGCCACAGCGCTCGCTGGCAGAGCTGGAGGATCTGCCTCAGGTCGTGGGAGGTCACGACGATGGTGACGCCCGCCCCCTGAAGGTGCTGCAGGTACGCGAAGCACTTCTGCTGGAACCGAAGGTCGCCCACGGAAAGGATCTCGTCGATGAGCAGGATCTCCGGGTCGACGTGAACGGCGGCGGCGAACGCGAGCCTCAGTCGCATCCCGTCGCTGAAGGTGCGGAGGGGCTGGTCCATGTGGGCCTCGAGCTCGGCGAATGCGGCGATGTCGGGCAGCCGCCGCTGTGCCTCGCGTCTCGTCAGACCGGCGAGCATGGCGGTGGTGATTGCGTTCTCCTCGGCGGAGAGCAGCGGGTGCAGACCCTCGCCGAGCGACAGCAGCCCGTGTGGCCGTCGGCGCACGACTACATCCCCGCGCGTCGGCCGGGTGATCGCCGCTAGCACGCGGAGCAGCGTGGACTTGCCGCTTCCGTTCCGTCCCAAGACGCCGACCGTCTCGCCACGAGTCACCGAGAACGAGACGTCTCGGAGCGCCCAGTGCTCAAGGCGGGGCGCGCGCTCGGTCAGCGTGCGAAGCGAGCGAGGGACGCCCGTAGACACCCGCCGGTAAAGCTTCCCGACGCCGCGGAGCTCGATCTCGCTCACAGCTCGTCGGCGAAGGCCGGACTCGCCCACCGGTACACCGCATAGCCAGCGGCGAAGACGGTGGCGCATCCAAGAGTCAGCCCTAGGAAGGGGCCTGCCTCTGGAAGCCGCCCGTAGACGAGGACGCCGCGGTGCGCCTCGAGGATATGAGCCATCGGATTGAGGTCGAGCACCAGGCGATAGCGCTCGGGAACCATCTCAGGTAAATAGAACACGGGCGTGACGTAGAAGCCGAGTAGGAGAACGACGTCGACCACCAGCCGCACGTCTCGCAGGTATACGTTGGCCGCGCACAACGCGAAGCCGAGCCCGAGTGTCAGCAGCAGCTGCACGGCCATAACGGCGGGCAGCGCCACAGCGGTCCACGGGATGCCGTCGGCGAACAAGAGGAAGGCGGCTAGAACAGGCAGGGCGGCGAGGTAGTCGAGCCCGTCAGCGAGGACGCTCACGACAGGCACGACGGCGCGGGGGAGGCCGGGCCGGAAGATCAGATCGCGGCTGTCCACGGCGCTGACGGTGGCCGAGCTCACGCCTCCCGAAAACCAGCCCCAGGCGATGATAGCCGTGAACAGCAACACCTCGTAGTTCTCGATCTGGTCCCCCACTCTGAAGATCACGGTGAACACGAAGGCAAGGATGACGAGCCGTAGGACCGGTGTTGCCACCGCCCAGATCCAGCCGAACAGCGCCTGCCGGTACCGGAGGCGGAACTCGCGACCGACGAGGTGTGTGACCACATCGAAGCCGTAGCGGAACGCGCGCCTCTGACCTGCCAAGGCCGGTACCCATCTGGCGGTCAAGGCCGTTCGGGGCTCCGGTCGACACCAGCGGTGGCGTGACGCAGACACCCGCGGCGCCACCGCGGCGAGGATGGCCGAACCAGCGCATTCCCCGCACATCGGGTCACGATCTCAGCGTAGGCCGTCCTGAGTGTTCGACCAGTGGCGGGAGCGTTCAGACCTCGATGACGCCGGAGAAGGGAGCCGCGCTGGCGACGGCGGAGACGTCGGGGCAGCGGGCAACAAGGCGGAAGACCGTGGAACACGATACGTCGACCGGGAGGGGTAGCTCGTCGTGAGACCCCGCCCCGAGTGTCTCTGGCGAGGGCCAGGCCGTTCTGAAAAACGCCTTGCATCTCACCCAGCGCGCACTTCTCCCGGTCAGTGGCACTCCTGGGCGGCGCAGGACCGAGCGTAGTCGCCGTGGACGTTTCGCCTCGCTTTACACGGGATCCCGCGTTGTGGATGTCTGCATCCAGGAAGGTCAAGGCGATCACACCCCGTGCTCCACCACGGCACCTTTGTGGAAGGCGCCGGCTCGCCTCCGTCGAGGCCAGGGTGCGGCGGCAGCGAACGAACACCGCGTCTCCTACCTGGCTGTGTCAAAGGAGACAGGATGCGCTCGGAGTGGGCGTCTCGCCGACGGGGGCGGTCTCGCCTGACTAGAAGATGAAGGGGCCCCCACGCCCCGAGGCGCGGTTTACGGACGTTCCGAGAGCCGCGCTCGCTCTATGTCCGCCCCCCTGACTCCCCCCGCGGTCTTGACAGACCGCCCCGGCGTTGCCTAGACATCCCTCCCCGAGGAGCCGGCGGCGGACCTAACAAGGAGAAGGACCTTGGGAAAGCGCGTGATCGTACTTCTCGTCCTGGTCGCAACCATGGCGACGACCGCGCCCGTCGAGAGCGTTTCCTCCGGTGGTGCCAACGTTGGTCTCATGGGGGCGCGCTACTCGGACGTCGGCGGTGGGCTGGGTGCGCGCTACGACTACGTCGTGCTGCTCGACTACATGCACGAATGGGCACAGCAAATCAAGGCCGAGGCCCCTGCGACCAAGGTCTTGATGTACAAGAACGTGGGCTCGACAGCGAATTTGGGCTGCGACTCGGGCGATTATGGCCGGGTGCACGGGGGCGTGGGGTACTGCGAGGCGAATGCCGAGCATCCGGAGTGGTTTCTACACGACCACCAGGGAGCCCGCATCGAGTTCTGCGACTGGCCTGGGCTGATGATGATGGACGTCGGGAACCACAGCTATCAGAAGGTGTGGCTGGACAACGTCGTGACTCTAGCTCGCGAGAGGCAGTTTGACGGAGTCATGATGGACGACGTGAACATGCACCCAGCCCACTGCGCCGACGGAAGGCTGGAGCGGTACTCCGATGACGAGTACCGAAACGCTGTGGAAAGCTTTCTTGCTCACGTCGGTCCGGGTTTGCAGGCTCATGGCCTCATAGCTGCACCCAACATCGCCTTTCCGTATTGGTACGACCACAACCTCGACGACCTCCACCGCTGGGCTGGTTACACCTCCGGTATATTCCGGGAACATTGGACGGCATGGAGCGGCAACGGGGTGCACTTCACCGACGAGGAGTGGGAGGCCCAGCTCGCAATAATGTCGGCGGTCAACAGAGCCGGGAAGCCGCTCCTCGCGATCGCGCCTGACTGGGGCATCGAAAGCCTTCGCTATGGCCGGGCGACGTTCATGCTCGGATGGAACGGTGACGGCTCCGCCTTCTTCCACGACTCCGATCTCGAGTCGTCAGCAGCTCGAGACGAGCTAACCATGGAGATCGGAGCGCCACTCGGTGACCGCTACAAGGTGGGGGTAGGTTGGCGCCGTGACTTCACGCGCGGAGTGGCTCTTGTCAACCCGTCGTCGTCGGAGTGGCAGCACTTTTCGTTGGGACGGAGCTATCGCACCGCCGATGGAACCGTCGTCGAGTCAATCGACCTGGCGCCAGCGACCGGGAGGCTTCTGGCCGACTACTAAGCTATTTGAAGCCCCGCGTGCGTGGTCAGCGAGCCGAAGTTGATGCCTGGGCGGCGGCTGACGTAGAGGAGTTCGATGGTCCGAGGCGTCTTGCCCGCCTCCTCGATTGCCAGAAGGCGAGAGGACCAGCGAGATTCCCCACGATCTCCAAGAGGTTTAGCCGCAGCAAGTACGTCGTGTCACCCCGTAAGCCCTGTACGAGCCGGCGGAGGTGCCCAGCAGGGAGCCGAGCACCTAGATACACGAGCGCACGGAGATCGTGGTCCTCGATCAAGGTAGTGAGATGGTAGGCGACATGGCCCTTGCTGTACCCGAACAGCTGCTGGCGAAGGGCTCGCATTTCGGCACGATGCCGGTGCCAGACATACGCGCTCGGTTCGTAGACGATCGTATGGCCTGACTTGAGGATCTTGTAGAACAGATAGGTATCCTCACCAACGCCCGCCGGCGTGCCGGGTCCGAGCGTTTCGTGTAGGAGGCCGATGTCCCTGTCCCGGAACACGCTGGAGCGAAACGCGGCGTTCGCCGTTGCACCAATCAGCCACGTGGGTGGCGCCGACCGCTTGCTCTCGAACCAAGCGCCGTCGTACTCGACGCGATCGAAGCCTCTTCCAAGCCCGCCGTAGGATTCGAACAGCCGCTGCGCGAGCGTGTCGAGCTCGAGCGGCAGGACGTTGCCAGTGACTGCCGCGACATCGCCCCTTGCGAACGGCGCCAACAGGTTTTCCAACCAGTTGGGCGGTGTACGGACGTCATCGTCGGTCATCGCAACGATCTCGCCCGTTGCGGCAAGGATGCCAGCGTTCCTTGCGTAGGAGAGGCCCTTCCGCGGCTCCTCGACCAAAACGACGTCGGGGAACTGCTCAACCACGGCAGGCGTGAGACGCGACGCGGGATTGTTGTCCACGACAACGATCTGAACTTGTCGTGTCGACTCCTGCGCCGTCAAGCACTGCAGACACTCACGAAGCTCTCCGGGTCTGTCGAGTGTTGCCACCACTACAGAAGCGCTCACGTCGGCCTCCAGCGGTGACGTTTCGACGATGTCCGCCTCGTCGTCAGGGAGAAGTTGCCGAGCGAGGGCAAGAAGGACCTGCATCCAAGCCCGATCCGCGGCGGCACCGCTGACGCCCGGAAGCAGTCGAATGCCAAGAGCGTCGACGAGCGCTTCTCCGACCTGGCGGGCGCTTACAGAGCCGCGGTGATGTGCGATGTCGGCGAAGCCAACCACCCTGGACCCGTGACGCGCGAAGACGCGAACGTATTCGTAGTCGGAGACATCTTCGATCGATTGAGGGGACAGGAAGAGATCGACACTGCGGACCGCGGTTCGTCGCCGCGGAAGCGTCCTCCTCACGAGTTCACGATCGCCGGAATGCCGGCGTCGCTGGCGGTTCTAGCGACCCGGGCGGCCTCGCGCCTGGCCGTCCTGTACCGCGACAGCCCGACAAGTGACCCCCTGAACTCCGCCAGAATCAGCTCACGAGGAAACCGGCTTGGACGCACGTAGGAGATGAGCAGACGACGCAGGCTCCACCACCACAGCCACCAAAGCCCCCACCGGAGCAGCATCGGCGCCCGCCTTGGGTACGCCAACGCGCTGCGGACGAGAAAGGAGTAGAACCCGATTCCGTTGTTGGTGATCTGAGTGCGGAGGGCGTCATAGTCGCGGCGGTGGCAGTGCCGCACGATGGCTGAAGGCTCGTACGCCAGCGTGTGGCCCTCCTCGATGACGCGGAAGAACATCTCGAGGTCGCCTCCGCCGTTCGTCGCCGTACCAACGTCGAGCGCGGGGTCGAACTGACCGATCTCGTCAAAAAGGTGGCGTCTGAACGCCATGTTGGCCCCCGTCCCGAAACGGCCGGCGCCCACGTGGAATGGCCGCCCGGTTCCCGAGGTATCCCGTCGGTACCACTGTCGTTTGAACCCTCGGCCGAAACCGCCATAGCGCTCGAAGAGAGCCTGCGCCTGTGTCTCCAGCTCGTACGGAACGACGAGGCCCGTCACTGCCATGACCTCGTCGCTCTCAGCGAACGCCCCCGCCAATGCGGCCACCCACTGCTCGTCGACGACGACGTCATCGTCGGTGAAGGCGATGATCTCCGCTCTGCTTTCGACGATGGCGCGGTTACGCGCCCAATTGAGCCCCGGACGCGGCTCCTGAACGTACCGGAGCCGCCCGAATCGCTGTGCAACCATGCGTCGAGTGGCGTCGTCGGATGGCGCGTTGTCGACGATCAACACCTCGAGCGCCGGGTAATCGATCTCGGCGATGGCGTGGAGGCACCGAGCGAGGGCCTCCGGACGGTCTCTCGTGCAGACCGCCACCGTCACAGAAGGAAGGACAGCGTCAGTCGTAGGGTGGTCGACCTCGAGGAGCGCCGCGGGCGTCGAACGCGACGACGGCACCAGACCTACCACGTAGTCGGCGAGCAGGTGTCGGACCGTGTCCCACTCAACAGTCCGGAGGATGGCGTCTCGAATGGTTCCCGCCGAGATATGCCCGCGTCGGAGGGGCAGCCGAACGAAACCGAGAGGCGCGCCATGGAGGCGCACCAACAACTGAACTGATCCGTAGTCGTCGAGGCCGTCGATGTCGGACAAGGTCGCGTCGATCTCGACGTCGAGAACCTTCACCGGCTGAAATGACGGGCCGGTCGTGAGCAGATCCGCGTCGTCCTCGAGTTCGTCGACGTTTGGCGGCGCTGACGCTGCGGTCACGGCGGCTGTTCCGACCGGGTCGCTCATGTCGACTCCCAAATCCCGTGGGGTCACCGCGGTCAGGTCGGGCGACTCTGAGGCAGTACGCAAAGAACCGTCCTGCCCGCCATCTCGACCATCACCAACGTTCCCAGCCATCTCTCGCAGCGTCGGGCGGCACGCACCCAACGCAGGACCTGAGTCTACTTCTCCTCGTCACATCGACCCTGGCGACCCCAACGATCGGGCCCCTCCAGGCCGACGACCGAACGGGGCTCCACTTGGTGATCCGTCATTTCTTGGCGTCGACACATCAGGACCCGGCATGAACCCAGGGGTGTCGCGATCTTGACCCCTCCGTAGCGGTAGCGGATGGCCGCGCAGCTGGCCCGTTGTGGAGACGTGCCTTCCTCCGACATCTTCACGGCGAGGAGGGCGTAGACCTCCCGCACGCTCCTCAAGGCAGCGGGGCCTCCAGCAGGGCCCGCAAGAGGCAACGATGCGCGCCGGTGTTGACACGCCGCCGGTGTCGCGTGCGGTTGGAGGACCGGTGGGAAGGCTCGCAGCTCGTGTCTCGGTTCACGGAGCGAGGGCAGACGGAACCGGATGGCGTCGTTCACGGCCGGGGCCGCGCAGGCGGCGTTCCAGGGGCCGCTCCCAGAATGTGAAAAGAGCAGCACTGGCGGCGATGGACAGGGCCAGCGTGATGGGAACGCCGACGGCGATGAATGCCGGTCCTCGGTCACTTAGTTCGATGGCGTGATCGGCGGCGGTCAGCACCACGGTGTGAAGGAGGTAGAAGGCGAACGACCACTCTCCCAGGCGGACCATCGCGGTGTGGCGGAACGAGGAGCGACGCCCCGTCACATCCGCCGCCGCGGCCGCCATGATCAGCCCGGCGAAGGGAACAAGGGTGACAAACGCGACTTGGAATGGCGGTGGGGCTGCCTGGCAAGCGACCCACGCCGCCATAGCGGCGGCAAACATTACGCCCGGTGTGACAGGGGAGCGACGACGGTCGCGGAGCTCGAGGGCGAGAAGGATACCGAGCAAGAACTCAGGAAGGCGAGCGAGTGGGAAGACATAGATGATCCAGTGACGCTCGTGCGGTGAGAGCGCGTACCCCAGTGCAGCAACTGTCGCGACCGCGAAGATCATGCCTGCGATGGCGGTGCGACGATGACTATTGGTGAGGCGGGCAAGCAAGGGGCGCACGTACGGAAACGTCGCATAGAAGAGCGCCTCGACCGAAAGGGTCCACGCCACTGCATGCACAGGAACAAAATGCACCTCCGCACTGGGGTGCCAGGCTTGCATTAGTACGAGGGAAGCCACCGCTCCGAGTAGGTCGACTGACTCGCCGATCACCACGGTGAAAAGCACCAGAGCAATCACCCAGGCAACGACGTGGTTCGGCATGATCCGCGCGGCACGTCGCCGGTAGAACGCCAGTGGTCGATCACCCGGTCGATGAGACCACGTGAGGACGAAGCCACTGAGGATGAAGAAGAACGAGACGCCGACCCAACCAGTCTGAAGAACTGCGTTGATCCGTGAGTCAGGGTCTAAGAAAGCGTCCCCTGCGTGATTGCCGAACACGAGCAGCGCCGCAAGGAAGCGCAGACCCGTCAGTGACGGAAGGTGGACCGTCGACCCCGCGCGATCGTGTGATGGCACGTCCTCGGATGTGGGCGACGGACGGACGCGGTCGTCACCTCGCCCGCTCCTCCCCAGCGGCACCCAACAAGCGTACCGCGACGTCACGTACGCGTTCTTGGCCTTGACGCGACGCATCGTGGCGTCCCTTCAGAGGCAGTCCGCTACCTCACGAGTCTTGCCCCGAGGACCTGTGACGCGGCTGGTGTACGAGCGGGCACGTACAGGCGTCGTCACCCGCCGCCGGGGAACCGCGCGACAGGTCTTGCCGCTCACCGACCGTTGCCGCGGATCTGGTGACGATGCCTCGGACGGCTGGGGAAGAGGGCTGGCCCAACGCGGCTTCCCGTGGGCCATGCGGACGTGGTCGGTAGGCGCCGACAGCGGCGTGCGCGAGCCACCGCCCAGGGCGAGGCTATCGCCCGGCGAGCCGCGCCTTCAGCCCAGCCGCTGCGCGATGCTGCGCGCTCTTGGAGCAGCCAGCCGAGCGTCACCCCGTCTACGAGGAGAGGGACGACGAAACGCAGAAGAGGCAGTGACGGCTGCCGCTCAGATCACCCCCCAGGCCACTGATGTCTAATGTGAGGGCGAGAGACGAGAAGGATCGCCCACGATGCGACGAGTTACGTCCAAGCACATGCGCTCGGCTCGATCCCTCGCAGGGATGAATCTCCCTTCGACGGCGCGAAGGGCACTGAGGCATCAGCTCCTCCGCGTGCGTCACGCGGATGTCTCGTTGTCCGAGACACCACGCCTGAGTGCTGGAGATGGACGCCGGGCTTGGGAAGCTCCACCGAGCCGGATGACGTCTGACGTGTGTCAATGTGAACGAAACCTCAGGCAGCGATGATGGCGTGGTCAGAAGGCGTCACCGGGCTCTGCTACGGGGGCGACTACAACCCGGAGCAATGGACCAAGGATGTCTGGCACGACGACATGACCCTCATGCGTGAGGCCGGAGTCAACTTGGTCACCGTGGGAGTCTTCGCATGGGCGCTGATCGAGCGCGAGGAAGGTCGCTACCAATTCGACTGGCTCGACGACGTGCTCGATCTACTGCACGGCAATGCGATCCTCGTGGATCTCGCCACAGGCACAGCATCTCCCCCGCCATGGTTCTCCCACAAGTATCCGGACACCCTGCCCGTGACCCGCGAGGGTGCCCGCCTCTGGCCCGGCGCGAGGCAGGCGTTTTGCCCAAGCTCCGAGGTGTATCGGGCCGCTGCGGCACGCTTGGCTGACGCGCTGGCAAGGCGTTATGCCGGGCACCCGGCGCTCGCAATGTGGCATGTTCATAACGAATACGGCTGCCACAACGCCCACTGCTACTGCGAGGTGAGCGCTGCCGCCTTCCGCCGTTGGCTGCAACAGCGTTACAATGACCTCGACAGGCTCAACGAGGCATGGGGCACAGCTTTTTGGAGTCAGTGGTACAGCGAATGGGAGGAGATCAATCCGCCACGGTTGGCACCGACCTTCGTGAATCCCACCCAGCAGCTGGACTGGTGGCGGTTTTCCTCTCACGAGTTGCTCGAGTGCTTCCGCCGCGAGCGCGAGGTGCTGCGTCGCCACACACCGGAGGTACCGCTGACCACCAACCTCATGGCGGCCGGATTCAAGCCGGTTGACTACTGGGCTCTGGCGGTCGACCTCGACCTCATCGCCAATGACCACTACGTGCGCGCAGAGGAACCCGACAACCATGTTGACGTCGCTCTCGCCGCAGACGTGAGCCGCTCGCTTGGGCGAGGGGCGCCGTGGCTGTTGATGGAGCATGCCACCAGCGCCGTCAACTGGCAGGCGCGCAACCTCGCCAAGCTCCCAGGTCAGATGCGGCGTAACAGCTTCCAGCACGTCGCGCGGGGCGCGGATGGAGTTATGTTCTTCCAATGGCGGGCTTCTCGGGCGGGCGCTGAGAAGTACCACTCTGCGATGGTTCCTCATGCCGGCACGAATACGAAGGTGTGGCGCGAGGTGACGCAGCTCGGCGCCGACCTCTTGAAGGTCGCGGAGATCAAGGGAAGTGGCGTGCAAGCCGACGTAGCCCTGTTGTGGGACTGGGAGGCGTGGTGGGCTGTCGAACTCGACGCGCACCCCTCCGGCGATCTCTCTTACCCCGCTACAGTGCGCGAGCACCACGCCGCTCTCTGGCGCCTCGGCGTGATCACTGACCTCGCCCACCCGGCATCGGACCTGTCCCGGTACAGGTTGGTCGTCGTCCCGAGCCTCTATCTGGTCTCAGACGATTCGATCGCGAACCTCTACCGCTTCGTCGAAGGAGGAGGCACCCTCCTCCTGCAGTTCTTCAGCGGCATCGTCGACGAGAACGACCACGTACGGCTGGGAGGCTATCCAGGCGCCTTCCGAGACCTGCTCGGGATCTGGGTCGAGGAGTTCTTTCCCCTGCGCCAGGGGGAATCCGTCGAGCTCGACAACGGCGCATCGTCGTGGTTTTGGACCGAGCGCGTCCACCCTGACCGGGATGACACTGAGATCGTGGCGTCTTATGTAGGTGGGCCGGTTGCGGGCGGGCCAGCGATCACGCGGTCCGGTCGGGCTTGGTATGTGTCCACTCGGCTCGCACCGGCCGACCTTCAGCAACTACTCGGTGCGTTGTGTGGAGTTGCAGGTGCGCACCCCGTACGACAGGTGTCACCGGGAG
>JALZBR010000126.1 GCA_030863485.1 Actinomycetota bacterium | reverse complement strand
CTCCAGGACCGCCTCAACCTCCTGCTGCGCGGCGAGATCATCTGGCAGAAGGCTACCGGGGCGGGAGGCTCCTGCGCGTGGGGATCGTTCCAAAGCGCGGCCAACCCGGTTCTAAGGGACGTGACCGAGCGCGTGATCGTCGCCAGCAAAGGCCGCTTCGACCGAGCGATGTCGCGGCGGCAGCGACAGCGGAAAGGACTCCCATCCGAGGGCTCGATCTTCAAAGACGACTTCATGGAGGCGACGCTCGACCTCTGGGACATCCCGCCGGAGAGCGCCACGAAAGTGGGCCATCCCGCACCGTTCCCCGTCGAGTTGCCCAAGAGATTGATCGAGCTCTACACCTACCGGCACGACCTGGTCCTCGATCCCTTCATGGGATCCGGTTCCACCGCGGTTGCGGCCGTCCACGCCGATCGACATTTCGTCGGTTACGAGACGAATGAGGCCTACGTCGAAGCGGCTCGAAGACGAGTCGACGAGGAGCGGGCGCGCATAAGCGCGGCGCGGCAGAGAAGGCTCATGCCGCAGGTGGTCTTGCCCGCCGTGCCCGTCGAGGCCACAGCCGAGGAATCCTTTCAGTCACGCGCGGTGCGCGAGGGGCAGCGGGCGAAGGAGATCGCCTACGCGGTCCTGCGCGATTGCAACTTCGTCGACATCACTGAGGACCAGCGTTTCGCCAGCGGGGTCGAGGTGAACTTCGTTGCCCGCGACGCGGAGGGGCGTAGGTGGTTCTTCGATGTGTCCGGAGCCTTTTCGAGCACACGCGCGGGGCTGAGGCGAACCGACACCCTCTGGAAGGCGCTGGGGAAGGCCGCGGTTCTTCGGTCCGCAACGCAGGGGAGCTACAGACTCGTGTTCCTCACAACCGACATGCCGCCTGTGTCGAGCGCCGGACACGCCGCGCTGAAAGCCGCGCGCGGCGACGTCTATCACGACGCGATCCAGATGCTCTCGCTCGAGGGACAGCAGCGATTGATCAGGTATGCGGGGGGCGAGGGTTACGACGAGCCTCTCGGCGAGCTGATGTCATCGCAGGCTGATGCCGATGACGCCTGAGGCGAGCCGTTCGGTCCGGGCCGGCGTCCGGCCCGGCGCCTACGCCGTCGTGCGCGGCGAAGAGCCCACGGTTTTTCTCGCCGAGGACGCATCGGTGCTGGCGCGCCTTCTCGCCTCGAACCTGGTGGCGCAGCTCCCGGCGGACGATGTCTCGTCCGAGGCGCGGCTCGAGGAGATGCGCCGGGCCCTGCTCGAAGAGCGCTGGGCGGATGCGCTCCTGTTGTGGATGGACGAGACCAAGACGATCGTCGACGTCTACGACGAGTCGCCGCGCGTCTGGGGCAAGGAAGAGCTCGACGGAGACAAGGCGTCTCTCGAGATCAGGATCGCTCCGCTCTTCTCGACCTAGGACACCAGGCTGATCTTCGGCGAGCCGGTCAAAACCCCTGGTCGGACGCCCGATTGCGCCGTAGCCTGGTCACATGCCGACGGCCTCCAGGTTCTTCACGCGCCTCACGATCGGGGTGGTCGTTCTCGCCTCTATTTCGTTCCCGCTGCCCACGAGAGGGTCCCCGGCGGGGGCGGGCCCGTCCGAGCCCCTGCGCCCCGATCTGAAAACCCTGCGCCCCGACGACCTCGTCCTGGAGCGAAACAGCTCGGCCGCCCAGGGGGCCGACATCCTCCGGTTCTCCAACGAGATCCTGAACAAGGGGACCGGGCCGATGGAGCTGCGCCCGGAGGGGGATTGCGATGGCGATCCGGCCACCCAAGACGATCGGATCGCCTATCAGAGGGTGTTCGAGGACACGGATTCGAGCGGCGCCTTCGAGCGGGAGGGAGGAGATCATGCGCTCGAATACGAAGCCGGCTGCACCCGTTTCCATGCTGCCCACTCCCACTGGCACTTCGACGACTTCGCTCTTTACGAGGTCATCGCTTACAACGAGGACGGGACGCTCGACGATGACCCCGTCGCCTCGACCGAGAAAGTCGGTTTCTGCCTCGTGGACACCAACCGCACGAGACCCGACCTGGCTTCGTCGCCGGAGGTCCGTCACTACGCAGGGACGTGCATGGCCGACGAGGCGACCGGGATCTCGATCGGCTGGTCCGACCTCTACGCGTACTGGCTGCCGCACCAGTGGATAGATGTGACCGGGGTACCGCTCGGGACCTACTGCCTCAGGTCCACCGCGGATCCCGAGAACCACTTGATCGAGGCCAAGGACGGGAACAACTCGCGTTCGATCAGGGTCAGGCTCCGGGCCAAGAGAGTCGAGTACAGCCCCAGGCGCCGTTGCCTCGCGCCCTGAGGGCCTAACGCGAAGAAGCGGCCGCCGACCGAGCGCGACCGCTTCTCTTGAGTTCGAATCGGGTAAAGAGACCTACTGGTTGCGGGCCTGCTCCGCCTCGGCTGCGTCTGCTCTGGATTGCGCCCTGGCGGCGTCTTCCTGAGCGTCAGACTTGCGCTGCTGGGCCTCGCCCTCGCGCTTGAGCGACTCCGAGTCGGTGACTGCTCCGGCGGCCTCTTTGGCCTTGCCCTTGGCGTCTTCTATGGGGTTACCCATGTGAACTCCTCCTTTTAGTCGGTCGGAGTCTTGTAGCTACCCCGACCGGGGGGAGATAACCCGCTCAGTCCTGGAAGAGCTTCTTGACGCGGTTGAGTGGATGCCGTTGCTCCTCCCGGTCCTTTCGCCTTCGCTCGAGGGCGAGGCCTGTAGCCACTCCGGAAGAGAAAAGGCCGACGCCTCCGAGACCCGCCGGGATCCCGATCAGCAGGGCGCGCCGGCGCGTCCGTAGCTCGTGGATGGGCCAGCCTCGGTTGAGCGCGGTTCGCCGGAGCTCCCAATCGGGGTTGACCGCATGGGGATGGCCGACGGACTCCAGCAGCGGGAGGTCGTTTATCGAATCCGAGTAGGCCGAGCAATCGATGAGCTCGACGCCGTGACGTTCGGCCAGCTCCGTCGCCGCCTTGGCTTTCTCGGGGCCGTGCCTCACGCCCCCGACCAGCCGGCCGGTGTAGTTGCCGTCGGCGTCGACCTCGGAGACGGTCCCGACCGCGCCGGTCATGCTCAAGGCCTCGGCGATGGTGTTCGCGAGCTCGATGGGGGCCGCGGTGACCAAGAAGGTCAGGTCGCCGTTCTTCCTGTGATCGTTGATCACCCGGACGATGTCTTCATATACCCGCGGCATGATGCGTTCCTTGGCGATCTCGTTGCCCCAGGCGAGGAGCTCGTCCTGGTTCCTGCCGACGACGAAGTCGAGCGTCGCCTCGCGCGACATGTCCATGCCCCGGTCGTCTTCGCCGCGAAGGCGGAACAGTGCCTGGCCCCACCCGAAACGCAAGAGGTCCCGTACGCGGAAGATGTCGCGGTTGTAGAGGCCTCGGGCCAGCAGGAAAAGACTCGATCCCGGGATGAGCGTCTTGTCGAGATCGAAGAACGCGGCCCGACGCGGTCCGTCGTTCACCATCCCCTCCACTCGGTTACCTCCGCCACAGGGGCCCTCCTCGTGAGCTCTCGCTCGGGTTCATCCTCTCGTGGATACCCGACGTAGATCATCCCTGCAACGAGCTCGTCGTCGCCGACCCCCAGATAGGTGCGCACCTCGGGGAGCCCGGTCGCGCGCCCGGATCGGATCATGGCCGCAAGACCCTCGGCATGGGCGGCGATGAGGATGTTCTGCATGGCCGCTCCGATGGCGTAGTGCTCCTCGGTCTCGACGACGCGGGCGTGCTGAAGCTTCGGGTGCTCGATGACGCAGATGATCACGGGGGCCCGGAGCGCCTTGCCCCGCTCGGGCTCGGGATCCCGTCCCTCACGTCTGGCGGCGGCTGCGAAAGCCTCGCCCAGCTCGAGACGGGCGTCGCCGGCCAACACGACGAAGCGCCACGGCTGGGTGAGAAAGTGCGTCGGTGCGCGCGTCCCGGCTTCGATGAGACGGGAGATCAGGTCGCGGTCGCAGAGGCGCTCGCTCGTCCTGGCGATAGAGCGCCGGGTCATGATCGCCTCGAACGCATCCATGGCGGCCAGGTTACCGGCGCCGGATCCCGACGGGCTCGAGTGCCCGAGCCGCGGGGGCGAAAGGCGCCGTGTCAAGATCGTCGCCATGCTCGTAGGCGCCATGAACTTCCCCGGCCGTTCGGTCCTCAAGGAGATCCACCGGATC
>JALZBR010000104.1 GCA_030863485.1 Actinomycetota bacterium | reverse complement strand
TCCTAGAGCGGCGCGGGAGACTGGGGCGCTAACGCGACCTAGCGAACGACCATGCACTAAGCGTCATCCAACGCGTCCGCAGGACCTCCGTATTCGGGAGCGCTTACAAGGGATCCCCACCGGATGAACGCGACCTTAGCTCGACAACTCCATGGGTACCCCTCCTCCGACGGTGCCTCCAGGCCGAAAGCGACCGGTTGCTCGCCGCCCGGATCGTGCTTGATCGGTGCGATCTTCCAGTTTGCCCGGATCAAACCGCCTCGCTCCACCTTCGCATAGCGCTTACAGCGACTGCCCGGCTGAGCTAGCCGGTCCACGACGCGGCGGGCGGCGTCGGGGGTAGCGAACCGAGTAATACTGTGTATAACCGCAGAACTACCAAACAGCTCCGCTCTTATCCCGGGCGGGCCGTACTTGACCAGGACTCCGCGAACGCCGAGGATAAAGCTGCCTTGACGCCACAAAACTCGTACCGTTGGAGGCCCTGCTCCGCTTGGGCGGATAGCTTCGTCCAGCCTTGCGGCACGTCTTCCGCTGTCAACAAGCCGCGCTCAAGGCGGTTCGGACCATTGGAACCGTTCGGCGGCGCGACCACAGGCTCACCATCAACGCCGCGAGAAGAATGACGATCCCTACACTGGCGACCAGAACTTGGCGGCCGACCGAATCGCCCACCGGCATTTCGATGTCGCCAACTTGAGGCCACCGCCCGCGACCGCGGTAATCACGCACGCGATCCCGATCAGCACCAGGGTTTCGACCATGTGGGCGAGTCCCGGTCGTTAGTCGGCGTCGCCGTACTTTGGGCCGCCCCAAGCCCGAGACGGCCTCAGTCTACGGGGCTCAGTTCGAGGTCTTCCTGGTCTCGCCGGGTTGCCTCGGCCAACCCGTTGGGTCTTCCGACCCGGCGCTGACCGTCGCCCTACCCGTAGTACTCGGACACTCCGTCAAGCAGCCCGCCGTGGAGGGGCGCCCGTCTGATCGCGGCGAAGTAGGCGCGGTCGTGCGTGAGCGAGTCGAGGGGCGGGATGGAGACATCGAGCCGCGGCTTGGTCTTTCGCTCGTCCCAGGGCTTGTCGGGCTGTAGGCGCAGCTGCCGGCGCCGCTCGGCGCGAACCCGACGGTCGTAGGCCTCCGGGTCGGTCTGCGCTTCCTCGAGCGTGGCAAGCACCTGCCTCCAGGTCATGTCGGCGTCTTCGATGCCCGGATAAACGAGCACGATGCGCCGCCCGCGGTGGGGACCGACCCGGATGGCATCGGCGTTCTCGGCCTGCGCCTGGGCCATTAGCTCGCTCGTGCCGTAGAACGGCTCACCGTTGACGGCCACAAAGAGCACATCGCGCTCGGTGGCCTCGATCAGGTTGCGATATGGATCACGCGTCCGGTCGCTCGTGACCAGGACGTCGCCGTGCACGCCGGCGACCAGGCGGCCGAGACGGTCCTCCCAACCCAGGGCCTGGGCGGGGTTTACGGTGACCATGCGACAGAGCGCCTCGTCGGAGAAGTGGCGCCCGAGGCCGTCGCGGTTCCACAGGTCGGCCACCTTGAGCTCTCCCAGCACGTTCTTTGAGCCCGAGGGCGACCAGTCGGCGCCCAGGCAGATCCGCATCCCCGCCTGATCGGCCTCGGCCACCTTGGTGGTGTCGCGGTAGAGCCACAGGTTCGAGAACGGAGACCACACCACCGAGCCCCCGTGCGGCGCCCACTGCTCGTACTGGGGCTCGGCGAGGGCGGTGCAGTGAATAGCGGCCAAACCCGGGGCGAGGCATTTTCGCCGGCGCAGATCCTCGTATTCCTCGATGAGGTCGGGGCTCGTCCCCTCCGACAGGTGGTAGAGGTAGGCCTCGCCCGCGCGCAGGTGCCGGCGGGCGTCGGCGAACTGCTCGCTCGACTCGAGCGTTCTGACCGACTGAAACACCGAGCGCTCCCCGGTGCCGAAGGTCTCGGCCTCGATGTTTCTGACCAGCCACCCCTCCCACGGCCGGCCGGTGCGGGCCGAGCCCTGGATCGCCGTGGTCCCGCCGACGATCGCCTTGGTCTCGACGTACTTCAGCACCGCCTTGCCGGCCAGGTAGTTGAGCGCGTTTACCGGCAGGTTGATCGAGGGCTTGTAGTCGGGATCGCGCGGCCACTGGGTGCGCTTCTCATAGGGCTCGGTGCGACCGGGCGGGCTCCACAGGGGCAGCGTGTTGTAGGCGACGTGGTTGTGGAGGTCGAACAGGCCGGGGTAGAGGGCGCCGCCGGTGTCGACGCGGGGAGCGTCGTCGAAGCCGGCGGGCGGACGGTCGCGGGCCCGGGTGACGGCCTCGATCCTGCCCCTCGACTGGGGGTCGTTGGGGGCGATGTAGACGGCGCCGCGCTCGATCACCGGCTGCTCGGGATCGAAGGTGACGACTTTGCCGGTTAGGACGAGCGGGCGGATCGCGCGCTCAGCCACGACCGGATCCTAGCCCGGGTTCGGCATCTTCGGGGCGTGCCAGATGAGCGTGTGGCCGTCGTCGGGCCTCGGGCGCTCTACCGAGTTCTGCGCCCCACCGGGCTGGGCGCGCACCCAGGCGTCGTCGCCGAGGAACGCGGGCGCCCCGAAGGGCAGGTCGCCACGGGGAACGGGGGCGTAATCGGCCTCGGTGAAGCTCGGGCCGTAGTTTGGGCCGGAGTTATCGCCGTCGCCGTCGGGACCCACGATGCCTCGGAGCTCGGTAACGGCGGCGCGCCACTCGTCGAGCAGCCTCCTGGGGTTGCGACTCGAGGGATGGGGCACTTCGAACACCGTCACCGGCGGGCGCCCAGACCACAGCCTCACCGCCTCCTGGGCCATGTCGCCGAAGGCCACGATCGCCTGCAGCGCCGCTCCGGTGGCGGCGTCGTAGAGCTCGTTGCGCCACCGAAGCTGCTCGGACTCGGCGAGCCGTTGGCGCTCGGCCTGGGCGCGGCTCGGATGCACGGCGTAGGCCCAAGCGTTCAGGCATACGTAGGATCTCGTGAGCCCGAGCTTGGCGAGGAACCCCTGGACGCGCTGACCGGCGTTTCCGACCAGCGAGCGTCCGGCGATGCGCTCGGTGGGTCCGGGGTCTGAGGCGACGCAGAGCACGCGTGCCGAGCCGTCCAGGCGCCCGCGGTAGAAGACCGGCCCCCAGTCAAACCAGAAGTCGCTCTTGATCGGCGGAGCGGGGACGCGATCGAACAGTTCGGCGAGCTCGGCAGAGGGTCCGCGGTCGAAGTCAGCCATGGGTCTAGGACCTCTTTAGCAGGACAGGCGTGATCCTACGGAACCCCCAGGCGTTACGACGGGACGTCACCGTGGTGCGCCGCGAGAGATAAACGGTATATCTAGGGATGGGACTCGAAGAAAGGCGCTCTCGAGGAGTACACGCGCAGCGGGAGAAAGCATCTAGGCGAGTTTGGTCACGAGACGGGTAAGCAAATAGGGCCTCCAGTAAAAGGACGCCGGGTGGAACGCTGATGAGCTCTCTTGTGTGGCTGATAGATACCTTCGAGAAGGGGGAAGAGGAAGTCGTTGCTGAGGTTCAGATACCGCAGCTGCCCACCGAGGACCTCGCCCGCCGATTAGGAGCCACGGAGAGTCCCCCCGACGGGCTGTATCCAGTAACCGAGGAAGCGGCTAGCCTGATTGCGGATGCGACCGGGATCTCGCTAGATCTTGATCGCTTTGACTACCAAATCAGCTTGAGGAGGACCTGATCTAAGGCGGCATGAGCGTCGACTTGCAGACTCCGGTTAGGATCGCCGGAGCGCTCCCCCTGATAACGCGGTCGAGCAACAGACGGCTGGGCGAGACGGGCCACATGCGCAAGCGCGGAGGCTCCCGAGTAAAAGTGCGGCGGCGGCGGCTCCGCCGGAGCAAGGTCCTCTACCAAGTAGAGGAAGGTGCCCACAATCGAGGGTCCGTTTTCGGACCCTTGAAGCTGGTCAGGGTCCGCGACCCACACGGTGAGGCTTGGCGGTGCGCCGTCGTCCTGCAGCTCGTCTGACACGGGGACCTGAACCCGCGTAGCGCGCAGGTCCGACTCAGATACATAGCTCCAGCCTTCTACGCGAAACCTCTCGTAGTCCGGGAGGCTCTGCGGCCGGAAGGCGGATAGTTGCCCGCTCTCGCGGAGCCCGCCCGTAACGATTTCGACGAGCTGCGCCCACTCCTCCGGCGCCCGCTCGACTCTCTCTAGTTCTGCCTCGGCGTGTACGACGGGAGTCTTGACTCCTGCCCTGCCGCCCTTGAGGCGTAAGCCGCCGCTGGCTTTGAGCTGGTCATAGAGCTCGAGCAGGCGGTCCTGACCCACGAAGGCGAAGTTCTTGAGCCGCATCAAGCGCTCATTAACCATCCTAAGGTTGGGCATCTCCGGACTCGGAGGGGAGCGCTGTGCCGTCCTGGGCTCTCCTCTCCGCGGCAGTTGGCCAGCGCGCCCCAATTGGCCGGCTCCTGTTCCGGCGCAGCCGGTACCCTCGACGGCGCTTAGGGTCGGACAGTGCGGTTGTGCTCCGGGTTGGCGTGGAGCCGCTGCCGGCCCCGGGCCGGGAGGCCCGGCACCTTGTCTCTGAATGGGCCAACCATTCGTGGCCGGACATACCAAGCGCAGTTTCGTCGGCTCGACCAGACACAGCCGTAAGCGCCCTCACCGGCTAGGACTTGGGTGACCCTAGCTACGACCCCATATCGAGCGGATACTGTTGTCATGAACGAACAACGCCACGGCGCCCGTACTACGGATACGGCTCCGCCAGATGCTGAAAGGGCGGGCTACGTCCGAGCCGACGCTCCGATCGAGCACCGGTCGGAGGACCGACTAAAGCGGGCCCGACTGGCTGAGGCGGTGGCGGACCAAGTGGTTCACGGACCGCCAGGCCAAGGCCTAGTTATTGGAATCGTTGGCAAATGGGGAAGCGGAAAGACGTCGGTCCTGAAAATGGTCGAGGAAGCAGTCCGTGAATGGCGCGATACCGTCGTCCTCACCTTCAACCCCTGGCTCTTCTCGGGAGCCGAGCAGCTAGTCACGCGTTTCCTCGACGAGCTGGCCGCGCAGTTGCGCCATGCTGGCAGGGAAGGCGGTACGAGTAATCGGCTAGGCCGTGCAGGCGAGCGACTAAGTACGTACGCGGAGAGTCTGGAGCCACTGTCGTGGTTGCCACTCGTCGGCCCCTGGTTGGGCCGGGTTGGGGGCGCTGGTCGGGTCTACCGTGCAGTACGGAAAGCGCGGAATGAGCAGCCGAGCGCCGAGGAGCAACGTGAGCTCGTCCGTAAAGAGCTCCGAGAGCTTGACCACCGGATCCTAGTGGTCATTGACGACCTTGATCGTATCGAACCCGTTCAGATTCGCGACATGGTAAGACTCGTGAAGCTCGTAGGAGACTTTCCCAACGTCACTTACCTCCTCTCCTACGACCGCGAGCCAGTTGAGCGGGCCCTCGGGGAGACGCCAGCGGAAGGAAGCACCTATCTCGAGAAAATCGTTCAAGTCGTCCATGATCTGCCTGACCCGCCACCCGAAGCAGTCCAACAGATGTTGCTCGAAGAGCTCCAGGCGGTCGTCGACGCGATCCCGACCGGCCCGTTCAGAGAGGACGATTGGCGCAACATCTTGCCAGCTGGAATTCGTCCGTTCTTCAGGACGCTGAGGGACGTTCGTCGCTATCTCAACGCGGTCCCCGTCACACTGCGGGTTGTCGGTGGCGAGGTAGCCCTTGTCGATGTTTTGGCCTTGGAGGCACTACGCGTTTTCGTACCGAAGGCCCACGCCGAACTCAGCGGGTCGGTAGCGACGCTCACCGGCCTAGAGCGTCGTTTGGTTGGTCCCAGCCAGGGGCGAGATGAGGCGGACGCCGAACGCGTGAAAGCTATCTTAGAGGCAGCCGGAGACCAGGAGCGGCCAACTAGAGAAATTCTGCGTCGACTCTTTCCGAGTGTTGGTCACCTGGTCGGTGGTACGCGCCTCATCGGAAGCGAGCAACGGGCCCGCCAAGAGCTACGTGTCGCCGATCCGGGCGTATTCCGGGCATACCTTCAGCGCGCGCTCCCAGAAGGCACTATCTCTGCCGCGCTGGTCGGCGAAGCCGTCGCTAGCCTCGGCGACCGAGAGCGCTTAGCGCGCTTGTTTGAGAATCTAGACCCGGAAACGGCCGAGGGTCTGATCCGACGGCTGGAGGATTATGAGCACGACTACGACCCGGCCTCCGTGGAGCCCGCGCTAGAAGTGCTGCTAAATCAGCTGCCGCACCTCCCCGAAGGGAGGCGCGGGATGATGGGATTCGGTGCCGAACTAGTCGTAGGTCGTGTCGTACTCCGGCTCCTTCGGCGCATCGACGATGAGTCCGAACGCCTCGGACTCATTGAGCGTGTCCTGCCGAGGATCGAGCACCTGACTGGTCGAATGAAACTCATCGACACGGCAGGGCATCGGGAAAACGTCGGTCACAAGCTAATCAGCAAGGAAGCATCTGATCGCCTTTACGACGAGCTGCGCCACCAGATCCTCAGTGCTCCTCCGAGTCAGCTAGCAAGAGAACGGGGGCTCGTTGACCTCTTTGTGAGAGTCACTCACGAGGACGAGGAGCGGGGTATCACGGGGATCCGCGAAGCCTGCCAGGATGACCGTGTCTTTCTCCAACTCCTTAGGGCCGGTTTGGGAGAGCAAACGTCGCAAACGATCGGCGACTACGCCGTCCGCTCCCGTCCCTCCCTCCCCTGGGAGCTTTATGGACAATGGCTGGGTGAGGAGGCGGTTCGGCAGCGCGTCGAGGACCTAGCGGCGAAAACAGCCGGCCACGGCCTGCCCGAACGTAGCCGCGCAGCTCTGGAAGCGGCCCAGAAGTACGCATCGGGCGACCTATCGAATGAGAACCTCCGTGAGCGGTGACAAAGAGAGCAGGAAGGAAGTCCTCACACAGCTGGCACGGCGTTCCTTCGCAGGCCAGGCACTGCCAGGGGGGCTCGCCTGAAATCCCGATTCGGCTAGGGGGGACGCTAGCACTCGGGACCGCTGAGCCCCTACTGAGGGCTTACGCGGCGGATCAGGATGGCCGGGTGTGCATCGTGGGTCCAACCCCAGTCGCCCCGACTGGCGATAAAAGCCGCTTACTGAGCGGCTTTCCGATTCGAAAGGACGCTGCGCTTTCGAACCATCGTCCTAAACGCTGTCGCTTTGCATGGAAAGCAGCAGTCCGGCGGGCTCACGCGACGACAGCTGCGGGCAGGCGAAAGCGGCAGTGGCCCTTTCGGCTCGCGCGCGGGGAAGTCGTCTGTTTGGATGCGCCGTGAGCCCGCGGCTGAGGAGCGACGAACATTGTCGGAACTCGATGAGCTGAAGGACCGGTACCGCCGGTCGCTCGACGCGTTTGTCCAAGGGGACCCGGAGCCTCAGAAGACGCTGT
>JALZBR010000099.1 GCA_030863485.1 Actinomycetota bacterium | reverse complement strand
ACCGTCCAGGCCGTGCTGTTCGACAAGACCGGAACGCTAACCCGTGGCGCCCACGTGGTCACCGGGGTGGCGGGAGCGGGGATAGCCGAGGATGAGGTCCTTTCGGTTGCGGCTGCGGTGGAGTCGGCGTCGGAACACCCTCTCGCCCGCGCCATAGTGAGAGCGGCCCAAGAGCGGGGCGAGATCCCGAGGGCTCACGGATTTCGATCCTGGACCGGCCGAGGGGTGGCGGCCTTTGTCGGCGCGAGGGAGGTGGCCGTGGGAGGCCCTGCCCTGCTTCGCGGACGTGGGCTCAATCAGCCGGATGAGCTCTTGCCCCAGGTCGAAGAATGGAAGAGCCGAGGTGCGGCTGTCTTGTACGTGATCGAGCAGGCCCGGGTCGTAGGAGCGCTTGCTCTCGAGGACGAGATCCGCCCGGAATCCAGGGATGCGGTCGACGAGCTGCACCGCCTCGGCATCAAGGTGGTCATGATCACGGGCGACGCGAAGCAGGTGGCCAACGCAGTTGCCGGCTCGCTGGGGATCGACGAAGTCTTCTCCGAGGTGCTGCCCGGGGACAAGGAAAAGGCGGTTGCCGAGCTACAGCGCCGGGGGCTGCGTGTCGCCATGGTGGGCGACGGGGTGAATGACGCTCCCGCCCTTGCTCGAGCCGATGTAGGGATCGCGATAGGAGCGGGAACCGACGTGGCCATCGAGTCGGCCGGCGTTGTCCTGGCCTCCTCCGATCCAAGAGCGGTCGTCGGTGTCATCCGCCTATCGAGGGCCAGCTACCGGAAGATGCTCCAGAACCTTGTCTGGGGCGCCGGGTACAACCTCTTCGCCATCCCCTTGGCGGCGGGAGTCCTCGCGCCCATCGGGATCACGCTCTCGCCGGCGGTTGGTGCGATCTTGATGAGCGCCTCGACGGTCGTCGTCGCGCTCAACGCCCAGTTGCTGAGGGGTCTGGACCTGCGACGGCCGGAGGTGGGCGCGGTCACAAACGCTGTGCCGCAGCCCGCTGATCTTCGGGCTGAGGCTAGCGTCGCTTTGCCCTCCCGAGGTGTAACCGAACCAGAGAAAAGATGAGGAAGGAGAGGTAGTGAGACGAGCATCCGGGCAAATGGGCCTCGTGGCGCTGGCTTTGGGCGTGGCCGCGTTGGCGGCCTGCGGCGGAGCGGAGAAGGCGACTGCGGGTCGGACAGCTGAGATCGAGATGGTGGACAACGCGTTCAGGCCTTCCGAGCTCACGGTCGCGAGGGGACAAACGGTGAACTTTCGTTTCAAGAACAATGGCACCCTCCCCCACGACGCCTTCATCGGGGATGCCGAGGCCCAAAAGGAGCATGGGGAAACGATGCGTTCGGGCTCAGGCGGCCACGCCGGGCACGGTTCCGAGGGACTGACGGTCGCTCCGGGACAGACGGGGGAGCTAACCTACACCTTCGACGAGGCGGGGCAAATAGAGATCGGCTGCCACCAGCCGGGTCACTACGAAAGCGGCATGAAGGTGACGGTCAACGTTACTTAGGGATAGCTTCGAAACAACGTCTTGACACTGGCTGGGGCAGCCTGAAAACGTTGTCAGCACCTGATGCGAAGCAACCCTTCGGTGCGTGCAGCCCTGGCCGTCGCCGTCGCGGCCTCGATGCTGCTGGTAGGTCCTGCTCCAAGCGGCTTGGCCGCTAGCTCTGCCTCCATTCAAAAGGAGTTGGATGCCGTCGCAGCCGCGTATGCAAAGCTCGAAACCCAGCTCGCTCAGACCGAGGCACGGCAAAAGAAGCTCGAGCACGACCGGCGGAACACTGACCAGGTAGTCGCGGCGAGGGCTGCAGCGTTGCAGCGCCGCGCGGGCTACATGTACAAGAGGGGCGGGCTAAGCGCCCTGCTGAGCGACCTGTTCATGGCTCCCAACCTGGGAGTCTTCATCAAACGGGTGTACTACCTGGAACGGCTCGGGAGCAGCGATGCCGAGCTCGTCGAGGGCCTGAAGGTCGCGCAGAACCGAGCCGACGAGATAGCGGCCAATCTGTCTGCGACCAAGGCCCGGCAGACTGCCCTCGCCAGGGACCTCAAAGCGAAGAGCCGGCAGCTCGAGGAAAAGCTCGCGGAAGCCAAGAAGCAGGAAGACTTCAAACAGCGGCAGGCTGCAGCAAAGCTAAAGGCAGCGAAGATAGCGAACGACGCCCAGCGACGCCAGCTCGAAGCCGCGTCCAAAGGCGTCAAGATCACGAATCGCGTAAGGGAGGGCAAGTTCAGATCGTTCGCTCTCCCAATTGCAGGGGGGGCAGGGTTCGCGAACACATGGGGGGCTCCCAGGTCAGGGGGTAGGCGCCACCAGGGAACCGACCTAATGGCGCCTTGCGGGGCGCCGGTGGTTGCCGTGACCGACGGAGTGATCAGCCGGCTGCAATCGGGCGGCAACGGGGGCGTCATGGCCTATCTCCGCGCGACGAACGGCGACGTGTTCTTCTACGCCCATCTCCAGAGCTACGCGCCCGGGATCAGCCAGGGCAAGCGGGTGTCGGCCGGCGACCTCATCGCCTACAACGGCCGCTCGGGAAACGCGCGAGGAGGTCCCTGTCACGTGCATTTTGAGTGGCACCCAGGGGGAGGCCGCCCCGCAAACCCTTACCCCCTGCTGTCCTCCGCTCGGACCGCCTAACCGCTGAAAGGGGTTAAGGGGACCGAGCCCTCAGCATCTACGAAGAACTGCCCCCGCTCGTCCCGCCGGCCTTGGATCCACCGCCCGTTGTACGGCCGCCCGCGGGCTTGGGGACCTTGCCTGCCGAACCCGTCGTGTCCGTCGAGGTGCTCGCGGAGGTGGTCCCGACTCCGCCGGCACTCCCCCCTGAGGCGGTCCCGGCTCCGCCGGCGCTCCCCCCTGAGGCAGTCCCGGCTCCACCGGCGCTCCCCCCTGAGGTGGTCCCGGCTCCGCTAGCGCTCGAACTTGTGTCGGAGCCTCCCTCGGCTCCCTTGTCCTTCAGACCTATCTTGTCCTTCGTGGTCGAGACGGCCTTGTTGAGCGCCTCTTTCCCCTGGGCGAGGCCGGTGTCTGCTACCGAAGAGACCTTGTCGGTGACCTGCTTCACAGCATCCAACCCCGTCACCTTCTCGAACTGGTCCTTCAGCTGTTCGTACTTGTCCCGGCCAGCCTTTGCTCCTTGGACGTAGCCGATCCCCAACCCAATCAGCAGTCCTCTCCGAAAAGCTCCCATGCAACCTCCCCAAAAGCTCGCCCGTGTTTGGTGCCCTGTTCCACTACTTTTCCCCTGAGTCTCGGGCTCATAACCGTGCCCCAGCGAAATCGTGATCGTGCAGCTGACGCCCATCAATCACGTTGCGCCCATATGGCGGCCGCACCGCCGCCAACGCGACCCAAGCGAGATGGCGTCCCCTCGAAATTGACGCTGCAATGGCAGCGGACAACGCAGCCGTCGCAGAGACAACTCTAAAGAACGAGAACGGGCGGCGCCTCCGCCGAATTGTGGTCTCGTAACGTTTTCAGATTCCCCCACTGGGTACATGCCGGGCAGTTTTTGCCAGGCCGGATAACACTCCGACGCAATCGGCAAGACGCTCAAGGACTGGAATTACGCTCAGTGGCCCGAGTGCTCATAACTGGCGGGGCGGGGTTCTTCGGAACTGTCCTGAAACATCGCCTTCTCGACGAAGGCTTCGAGTGCTACAGCATCGACCTTTGCCCCGACCCAACCAGCCGGGACGGCCTTACGACAGTCGTAGGGGACATCGCGGATGAAGACGGCCTAGGACGCATCTTTTCGAAAGGCCACTTCGACGCCGTCTTCCATTGCGCTGCACTGCTCTCACATGAGGTCAAGGACAAGCAAGCCTTATGGAGGAGCAATGTTGAGGGCACCAGAGTCCTCGCCGACGCCGTCCGGACGCAGAGGGTACCCAAGGTGGTCTTCATCTCCTCCAACTGCCTTTGGGGTGAGGGTCTTCATCGCCCCGTAACCGAGGACGACGAACCGAACCCGGCCGAGATCTACGGCAAGTCGAAGTGGGAAGGCGAGAAGATCTTGCTCGGCCACCGGGAGGACTTCGACACCACGGTTTTCCGCAGCCCCACCATCATCTCGCCGGGAAGGCTAGGCCTGCTCAGCATTCTGTTCGACTTCATCCGCGAGAACCGCAAAGTTTGGATGGTCGGCGGGGGTCGCAACGTTTATCAATTCATCTACGGCCCCGACCTTGCGGAGGCATGTGTCCTTGCCTACAAAACCGATTGCCGGGGGATTTTCAATGTCGGATCGGATCACGTCCGGCCGCTAAGAGACGTCTACGAGTATGTGATCGACAAGGCTGGCTCCCGCTCGCGCGTCTGCTCCCTTCCCAAACGCCCGACCCTTGCTGCGATGGCGCTTTGCAGTGCTCTCAGGATCTCTCCGCTCGGCACCTACCAGAGGCGGATGATCGCGGAGGACTTTGTGTTCGACACGACCAAGATCAAGCAGGACCTCGGGTGGCGTCCGACCATGACGAATGAGGAGATGCTTTACCTGGCCTATGAGCACTACCACGCGAACTTCGAAGAGATTGGCAGGAGAACCGACGTCTCCGCGCACAACCGCCGGGCGAAGATGGGCGTCCTCTCGCTTCTCAAATGGCTGTCGTAGAGGAGGTCACGACAGCAGAGCTCGAAGCACGGCCGACGGTCCGTAGCTGGAGCCGACTGCTCCCGTACGCCACTCTCGCTGGTTATGCGGTGCTCATAGCCGTCGTCATCGCTCATCACGAGCCGTGGTTCGACGAGGCCCAGGCGTGGCTCATGGCACGCGATAGCAACCTCATCAATTTGTTCCAACGTCTGCCCTACGAGGGCCAGCCAGGACTATGGCACCTACTCCTCATGGTGCCGTCCAAGACCCTTCCCTACGAGGTCCTCAACTGGATTTCTGGAGGGCTGGGAACGTTGGGAGTCTTTGTGCTGTTGACTCGCTCCCCGTTCCCACCACTCGTGAAGGTGCTGCTTCCCTTCACCTACTTCCTCTTTTACCAGTACGGCGTCGTGGCTCGAAACTATGCCCTGCTTCCGGTAACGCTGTTCGTTGTGGCGGCCCTCTACCCCCAGCGCCACGAGCGACCTTGGACTTTTGCCCTCGTGCTGTTCGTGCTGGCCAACACCAGCACTCACGGCTTTCTGATCGCGGGATCCCTCTTGGCCGTCTACGTGGTGGAAATCTTCGGACGCGCGAGGAAGCTGTCCAAGAGGCCGGGGCGGCCAGTGCTCCTGGCCGTCATCTGTCTCGCCTTGTCGATGGGGGTGGTTGCGCTCAGCTTGCTTCCTCCCGCCGACAGGACCTTCGCGTTGGATGTCGGGGACGAGGTAGGCCTCGGGACCTTTCTCAAGTTCGCCGGCGGGATGATGAACGGGTCCATGGCGGGCAACCTCCTTGTCCTCCTACCGGCTCTGCTAGCCAGCGGCTGGTTCTTCCGGCGAGCGAGGGTGCTGCACCTTTACGTGATCCCTACTCTTCTCCTCCTTGCTTTTTTTGCCTTCGTCCATCGCGCTCCGTGGCACGAGGGCGTTCTCTTCCTCGTATGGATCTTCACCCTGTGGGTGGGGCTCCAACGCGAAGTTTCGGCAAACAGGCTGGATGAGCGGAGCCGGCTCGCGGCCCTCACGATGCTGGTGGTTGTCGGCGTGGTTCAGATCGCCTGGACGGTTCGCACTGCCGCCCTGGACCTGGAAGGTCCGTACTCCGGAAGTAGGGAGCTGGCGACGTACCTGCAGACGAACCGCATCGCCGATTCGAGTATTTTTGGTCTGGATTGGGCTGCTGTTGCCGTAAATGCCTACTTCGGGCGAAACATCTACTCCAATTACTTCCCGCCCGACGGCGTCTCCTATTGGGAGTGGTCGAAGAAGATCGCCATCGTCGACAACTTCAGTGACATCGAGTGGCTCAAGCCGCAATTCGTCGTCTTCCCAATCAAGCATCCGGGAAGCGAGAAACGCGTCTTGGACGCCCTTCCTAGTTACCGTCAAAGAGCCGTGTTCTGGGGAGACCTCTTTTGGAAGGGAACTTCAATTCAACCCGATGTCTACGTCCTGTTGGAGCGTCGAGAGGCTAGCGGCTCCTAGCGCGCCGGCCGCCCTCTCCGGCTTCCGATTCATGGTGTGAGTTGCACAGCTTCCGCCTTAGCTGCCTCCCCCGAATCGGCGCCGCAGCGCGGCTACGGCAGTCAACCCCGCCAAACCCATCAAGGCCAGGCGCCACTGCCGGCATCGATTAAGGCCGCCTCCCGTTGCAGTGCCCTCGGCGACAGGCTCCAACAATGTGCCATCCGTCTTGGGGCATTGGTCGGTTCTGTGCAGAATCGAGGCAGCGACGCGCCCGTAGATCCACTCGCCGAGTGACGGGCCAGCCGGTACCCAGCGGCTTGAAGGCGCCCGGCCCTTCCAACTATCACTGCCCGCCGAGGTCGCCGCGCGGACCGGACCATGACCTTCGCTACTCGCTCGACAGAGAGGAGGGGGTAAAGGGCCCTGACCCTTCGGCCGGTGTAGTTGCGGCCTGCTGCGAAGGATTGGCGTGTCGACCTCCGGCGGGCCGAATCTTCACGATGTGGATGTTCTTGGCCGGCATCAGCTCCTGGCGCAAAGCACCGGTGAAACCTGCAACCGCCTGCTTGGTTGCTGTGTAGGCGTTCGTATAGCCCATAGGTACGATCGAGAACAACGAAGCGTTGTTGATCAAGACTCCTCGTCCTCGTTTCCGGAAGTGGGAGAGGGCGACGCGCGTTCGAATCAGCCAGCCCAGTCGCATCGGCCTACTCGAGATAGGCGCAAAAAGAGCGTTTAGGGGATGAACCCCTTGGTCAAGTTCCCAACTTTTCCAGAGACGCGATCTTGCTCCACTCGAGAATGGGTAGGGACACGTAGTCGGCGGCCGCGGGGCAAGGCTGACCACAGGCTGTTCGACGAGCAATTGAGGGAAGAGCCCCTGCCGCATCACGGCGGGCCGGAGGTGCCAAGAGTGGTACATGGCTGCAAAGCGCCGTGACGGTCGAGGGATGAGCGGGTAAGGATTTGGGCTGGGGATGCGGCCGAGTCCCCGGCAACAGGGAAAGGCGGTGCGTATGGGCAAGGACGAGGATCCGACAGCAGGCGCCACGACGAGCAGGGACAGTGAGGAGTTCCGCGAGAACGCGGAGAAGCGTCAGGAAGCGTCGTTCGGGGAAAAGGCCGCCGGCGTCTTGAAGAGCGACCCGGCAACGGACATGGAGGGCGAGATCGTCGACAAGATGTCGGGCGACAAGGACGACGGGTAGGTCGCTTGTCCCTCGCTGTCTTCTGTGCGCTTCTGCCTCTGGCGAGGCTCGAACTTGTTCATCCGGTGACGGATTACGCCACAGGCGCCGGTCGTGCGCTTCGAGATCTTCCTTTCATCGGTCTTCAGTCGAGACCAGAGAAAGCGGCGTAAGGCGGAAGCGGGCGAACTCCCAGCGACCCGCCCGCGCGCGACCCTCCCAAGAACCGTCTGGACTCGGGTCGACCTCGTCGACGACCGGCCACAAAACGTACTCTAGTCGCCGCCCGCGCACGCGAAAGAACCCGACCGGTATTCCGAGAAAGAACGTCCATCCCCGCCCGCCGGCGATGCGCTTCGTAACGCCAAAAGGTGGAAGGAGGCCTGCCAGCCGCCTAACCCTCCATTTGCCGTCAATGCTCACGCGCGCTGCACCATCTCGGAACAAAAGGTGACGGAGTGATGAAGGTGCAATGATCAGCGGAGGTTTGCAGTGGCCGAGCGAGACGGCGACTCTTATCCTCGGTATGCCAATGATGATGACCGAAAAGGAGCAGCGATGAAGTTCCTACCTACTCGGATTCACGGGATACTCGACTACCTCGAAGGCGTATTGCTTTTGGTGCTCGGCGGGTTGACCGCTGGTTCTCTGCGACTCATGTGTTTGGTCATTGGCCTCGCCATTTTGGGCTTGAGCGTCCTCACCCGCTACGAGCTGGGCATCGTCAAGTTGGTCCCCATGCCTATCCATTTAGCCGTGGATGGAGTGGCTGGCGTCGCCCTACTTGCGACCGCCGCGGCGAACTGGGGAATAACTTTGGCTCCTGTCGTAGCCGTTATCGCCATCCTGACTATTGGAGCGGCACTAGTTACCCAGACTGGTCCCGCTGAAGTATGACGAGGGAGACTTCTTTCACCACAATTTGTTGATTCGTAAGGTGCATCCATCCCTAAGCTCGGCTGAGCTCATGGGAGGAAACCCTTAGATCACCCTCACGACGCCAATCAAGCAAGACGATGAACTTCCTCGTCGTCTGCGCTTCCGGCGAACCGTGTTGTCTAGACGGGAGGGGTCTGCCCCGCGGCCGCTGGTCGGTCGCCAACATTCGCTTGACCGGCGTGGCCCGGTGTGACCCCTACACCCTTGCCTTCACTCTCCTCTGCGGCGTCCCTCAAATTCTCCTGCGTTTCGTCGCCTGGTTCCGTAGTGGATCCCCGCTCTTCGTCCGTTGCCATGTCTAACCTCCCGGTCGCTGTTGCTGCGTCTCTACCCGCGCTTAACCAGGGGCAATCAGCAATCGGGAGCAGTGGAATCGGCTCCACGGGTGTCGCCAAGCGCACCGCCCTGATCGTGACCGACAAACTGCTCTTGTACCCGAACTCCTGAGCGCGCCGCACTGGCAACCTTTTCGAGCTGATCCCCGAGAGATCATCGATGGAGCAGGTCACGGGCGCCGCAACGCTTCCTCTAGTGGTAGAGGTTTCGCTGAGGATCAACGGCCCAGCTGTACAGCTGCAGGCCACCGTCGACTGCGAAGTTCGAGCCGGTTATGTACCCGGCCCATAAGTCGCTGAGCAGGAACAATGCGAGGTGAGCCACCTCCTCGGGGTAACCGAACCTACCGAGGGGAATGACAGTGCCGGCCCGCTTAACGCTTTCATCGGGTATAGGTAGCGCTCTCGTCCAGATGGAACCGGGTGAGATCGCATTGACCCTTATACCGCTGCGAGCAAGCTCCGCGGCGAGTTCACGAACCAGCATCGAAATACCTGCTTTTGCAGTGCTGTAATGCGGCCGGCCTGCAATAAATCGGTCGTGCAATGACGAGACAAAGAGGATTGAACCCTTAAGTTTCTTCTGTACAAGAAATGATGCTAGGGCTCTTGTGAAGAACCAAGGGCCTACCAACGTGGCGTGGTGGACCTTTTGCATCTCGTCCCTGTCGAGCTCGAGGTAGCTCTTGCCGGTGTTGATGCCGACGTTGTTGACAATAAGTTCGATCGGGCCATGTTCCTCGGCGAGGCGCTCTGCGACACCCTCCGTGTCCGGACTACTAATGTCATGCACGACTTTGGTGGCTGTGGGAGAAAGGGCAGAGGCCAACCGTTCTGCGTTGGAGTCCAAAGCGATGACCTCAGCGCCCGCACGCTCCAACTGGGTAGCGATTGCGAGGCCGATCCCGCTCGCGGCTCCCGTCACAACTGCTCGCTGACCGCGTAAGTCCGGCGGAGCAATTCCTTTTTCGTCGGTCAAGCTGAAGACTCCTCTAGAAGTACGACATCTAGCACATCAACCATTCTCTGGACGAGGCCGTACGAAGATTTTTCTGCCTGTATGGCTCCCGTCGCTAGTGCCCGCGCGGTCGTCGCGAAGCGCACACCCTGTGGGGACGGAATCTACGTTCAGGGATAGACCATCGCTCCGTCGCTTCCACCGCCGGGGATGTTTGGAACGCGCATACTTACGACCTGGCTATGACTTGGTATGAAGGGATCCGAAGATGGACGACGACAAGAAGCGCGCGGACCTGCTGCGGCACTGGGAGTACTCGGGGCGGGATGAGGCGGTTGCTCACGAGATTTACCACGAGGATGTCGTCCTCGAGTTTCCCCAGTCCGGGGAGCGGTTCGTCGGCGTGAACAACATCCAGCCCTGGAGGGCCAGTTACCCCGCCAAGCTCGACTTCGAGGTTCGCCAGATCAGGGGAGGCGGCGACTTTTGGGTAGCCGAAAATGCGATCAGCTACGACGGCGGCCCTTGGAACTTCACGGTAAGCATCCTGGAATTCCGCGGAGATAAGGTGGCGCGCGAGACCATCTACATCATGGAAAAGTGGGAAGCGGCCGAGTGGCGGGAGCCGTGGTGGGACCGGCCGCCGAACCGCTGGGACGCCCCTAGGACGCGGTCGCGCACCTCTTGACTGAGGGTCGTGAAACGGGAGAGTGCGCTTGCTTACTCAATGGGGCTGCGGACGATTCCGGGCAAGCTCAGGTCGGTCGATCAGGGAAAGTTCGCCGGAGTGGATCACGAACTGTTCGAGACCTTTACGGTCGTCTTAGTGAACTAAGACCTCGTATGGCGCTAGCGCGGACGGCGGGAGCGCTCAACTCGACGGTCGCTGGCTGGAGTCCTTCAGCGGGGGCGAGTGGTTAGGACCAGAAGTCGTCAAAAGCGTAGAGGTCGCCCGGGTGACCCCAGAACTCCGAGAACTTGCCGTCACGGACGTGCCAGACGTGCACGTCGTTCAGGTTCAGGCTTTTCCCATCCCGCTTAGCGCTCAGTTTGACGAGCCCCAGCGCGTGCTCGTCATTTGCAATCACGTCGTGAACGTCTACCAGAAAAGTGCCGCCCGATAGGTCCATCAGCTTCATGAAGAAGCCTATGACCTCCTCCTTCCCACTGAAGTCGCCGGACACCGGGCTTCGACCTGGAACGTGCCATTGGATGTCGTCCACCAAGAGTGCCATCGCTGCATCGATGTCCCCCCTGCCGAAGGCCTCGTAGCTCGTTCGCAGGTTTTCCTCGTTAGGGTGTGCCATCTCGCTCCGCCTTCCCGACAGCCTCTGCCGCGGCGAATTCTAGCCGCGTCAGGTTCAAGGCCCTCACCGCTCCGGCGTCTCCATCAGCGAAGTTTGCCTGCTGGTTCAGGGACTTCTTGCCGGGCACATCGATCAGGCGAGATCGAAGCGATCGAGGTTCATGACCTAGTCCCACGCCGCCACGAAGGCACGCACGAACTTCTCCTTGGAGTCGTCACATGCGTAGACCTCGGAGT
>JALZBR010000097.1 GCA_030863485.1 Actinomycetota bacterium | reverse complement strand
GCTCGTAGCCGTAGACGCGCACCAGTCGCTCGCTGTCCCGCTTGCCCACCAGCACCCCCGCCACCGATACCGGATCACCCTGACACTCTGCGTGCACCTCGATGAGGTTGACGTAATCCAGCGACTGCGAGGTTTTCGATTCCGATACGGCGATCCCGCGCTCCTTCGCGACCAGAGGTGCGTTGACGAACGTGACGGGCTCGTGCACCACGGAGGAGAAAGCCCCCTTCAGCGCGGACAGGGTCAGCGCCCGAGTGTCCTGCTCGGCGATGTTGCCGTGGAAGTGGAAGCGCAGACCTTCTATGCCTCTTCCCGCCAGGGCTACGGCCAGCCGACCGAGACGCTCCGCGAGACCCATGTAGGGGCGCACGGGCTCGGGGATGTCGGATCCGGCGTCGAGGTTGACGGCGTAAGGCACGAACTCGCCTCGCAGCGCGAGCGCGACCTGCTCTGCGATCGCTATCCCGGCCTTGTCCTGCGCTTCCGCCGTCGAGGCCCCGAGGTGAGGCGTCACGACCACGTTCTCGATGCCGAAAAGGGGGTGCTCGGTGATGGGCTCGGTCGAGAACACGTCGACGGCGGCCCCCGCGACCCTTCCGTCGTTGAGGGCGGCAACCAGCGCGTCTTCGTCCACGAGGCCCCCTCGAGCGGTGTTCACGATCCTCAAGCCCGGCTTGGCCGCCGCAAGCTCGGCCTCGCCCACGATGCCCATCGTCTCGGCGCTCTTCGGCAAATGGATGGTGAGGAAGTCGGCCCTGGCGCACACATCGGCAACCGTCTCCAGCATCTCCACGCCCATCTGAGCGGCCCGGCCGGATGCCAGGTAGGGGTCGTAGGCGATCAGTCGCATGCCGAAGGCGCTGGCCCTTTGCGCGACGAGGGTCCCTACTCGCCCGAGACCAACGATGCCCAGGATCTTGCCGTGGAGCTCGACTCCCTGCCAGCGATCACGGTTCCAGACCCCGCTGGTAAGAGCCGAGTGTGCCTGGGGGACATTGCGAGCTTGCGCCAGCAGCAACGCCATCGTGTGCTCGGCGGCCGACAGGATGTTGGACTGGGGGGCGTTCACGACCATGATGCCCTGGCGGGTCGCTGCCTCTACGTCGACATTGTCGAGGCCTATCCCCGCTCGCCCCACGACTTTGAGGTTCTCGCCGCGCTCGATTATGTCGGCCGTCACCTTCGTCGCGGACCGGATGACGAGCGCGTCGTAGCCGCCGATGATGTCCGCGAGCTCTTCGGGAGACAACCCGGTCTTGACGTCGACCTCCGCATGCTCCGAGAGAGCCTGGATGCCCGCCTCTGAGAGGCGGTCGGACACTAGGACCTTCATAGACGGCGATGGTACAGGTCGGACGAGGCGGCCCCGCCGGCGACCGCGGACCTACCGGGCTCGGATCTCGTTGCTCATGGCGCCGCCGGATTCACGCTCGACGACGGTTGGCGGAGCTTCTTCCGGTAGCGCAGCTGGGGGGCGACCGTGCCGTCGCCCAAGCACTCACTGACGACATCGGGCTCCGGCTCCCACCCATTGCGCTCGTAGAAGCGGCGCGCGCCGTCATTGTCGATGAGCACGTAGAGCGTCGCCAGTGTGTAGCCGGCCAGCTCCGCCTTCGCCAACACGTAGTCGAGCAGCACCGCGCCGAGCCCGCTTCCTCGCCGGACGGGATCGAGATAGAGAGCGTTGACGTGCAGGGTCCGCTCGAGGTGGGCGTCTTCGTCGTCGCTCGGGCTGGTCTGGGCGAATCCCTGGATGTGGCCGTCTCTTTCGATGACGTGCACTTCGTGATCCGGCCACCCGTCGCCCTCGATGACCTCTTTCCATTGCCGCATCCGCTTCTCGATCGTGCGATCGGCGAGAGCGGCTTCGTCTACGAGACCGGTGTAGGCGGCGCGCCAGGCGGCTACGTGGATCTCGGCGATGCGCTCGATGTCGGCAAGGCTGGCGAGCCGGACGTTAGGAGAGCCCATCGATGACGAAGTCGATACAGCGCGTCAGGGCCTTCAGGTCGGCGGGCTCCACTGCGGGGTACATCGCTATCCGCAACTGGTTGCGGCCGAGCTTGCGATAGGGCTCGGTATCCACGATGCCGTTGGCTCTCAACGTGGCGGCTACGGCTTTTGCGTCCACACTCTGATCGAAGTCGATCGTGGCCACGACGTGACTGCGCTGTGCGGGATCGGCCACGAACGGAGACGCAAACTTACTCGCCGCCGCCCACCCGTAGACGATGTCGGCCGAGTGGTCGCAGCGGGCCGCGCTCCACTCGAGGCCCCCGTTGTCCAGCATCCATTCCAGTTGCTCGACCATCAAGAAGATCGTCGCGAGGGCCGGAGTGTTGTACGTCTGATCCTGGCGCGAGTTCTCTAGTGCCACGAGAAGGTCCAGGGACGGCGGGATGTAGCGATCGGCGTCCGTGAGAGCCTCGATGCGCTCGATGGCGGCGGGAGAGCACAGCGCCAGCCAGAGGCCCCCGTCGGAGGCAAAGCCTTTCTGGGGCGCGAAGTAATAGACATCGAAGTCGTTCGCGTCCACGCGCAGCCCGCCGGCCGCGGAAGTCGCATCCACAGCGACCAATCCGTCCCCGGGGATGTGTTGGACCGGCATCGAGACCCCGGTCGAGGTCTCGTTGTGAGTGAGCGCGTAGACGTCGATCCCCTCGGTGGGTTTGGGCTCGGGGTGGGTGCCGGGCTCGGATGAGATGACCTCCGGCTCCTGGAGGAAGGGCGCCAATGCAGCGGCCTGGGCGAACTTCGAAGAGAACTCGCCGAAGACGAGGTGCTGGCTGCGCCGCTCGATCAGCCCGAAGATGAGCGCATCCCAGAACACGGTCGTCCCGCCGTTTCCGAGAACCACCTCGTAACCGTCCGGCAGTGAGAACAGCGACGACATGCCCTCCCGCAACCGACGCACCATCGACCTCACGGCATCCTTGCGGTGACTCGTACCCAGATAACCCCTGCTCGCGGACTGCAGCGCCGCAACCGCCTCCGGCCTTACCTTCGACGGCCCGGAGCCGAAGCGGCCGTCACTCGGGAGGAGATCGGTGGGGATGGTGATGTTCGGGGCTGTCACGCGGCTCCTTTTCGCGACTCGAGGTCTAGGCGAAAACCCTGCCATATCATGCTGAGCTACCGACGACCCCGAAAGGAACCGACATCTCGGACTCCATCTCGGCGAAGGTCAGCGGGATCACGGAATCCTCGACGCTCGCCATTGACGCCAAAGCGAAGGCACTGAAGGCAGCGGGAGAGAACGTCATCGGCTTCGGGGCGGGAGAGCCCGATTTCCCCACGCCCGATCACATCGTGGAGGCCGCGGCCGCGGCTGCGCGCCAGGAGATCTACCACCGCTACACCCCAGCCGCGGGGCTTCCGCAGCTCCGCTCCGCGATCGCCGCCAAGACCAAGCGCGACTCGGGCCTGAGCGTCGGAGGGTCTCAGGTGCTCGTCACGAACGGCGGCAAGCAGGCCCTGTTCAACGCCTTTTTGACGCTGTTGGACCCGGGAGACGAGGTGATAGTCCCGGCCCCCTACTGGGTCAGCTACCCGGAGATGATCAAGCTGGCCGACGGCGTCCCGGTGGAGGTGCCTACGACCGAGCACACGGGCTTCCAGGTCACGCTCGCTCAACTCGAAGCCGCGGTGACGGATAGGACCAAGGCGCTTTTGTTCGTGTCGCCCTCGAACCCAACGGGCGCCGTCTACGAGCGAGCAAAGGTCGCCGAGATCGGTCGTTGGGCTCACGAAAGAGGGCTCTGGGTCGTCACCGACGAGATCTACGAGCACCTCATCTACGGCGACAACGAGTTCTCTTCTTTGCCGGTCGAGGTCCCGGAGATCGCCGAGCGCTGCATCGTGATCAACGGCGTGGCAAAGACCTACGCGATGACGGGCTGGCGGGTGGGATGGCTCATCGCCCCGCAGCCCTTCGTCAAGGCGGCCGCGTCGCTGCAGTCGCACACGACATCGAACGTCTCCAACGTCGCGCAGGTCGCGGCCCTCGCGGCGGTCGAAGGCGGCCTCGAGGCCGCCTTCGAGATGCGCGAGTCGTTTGACCGGCGGCGACAGATCATGCACAAGATGCTCAACGAGATCGAAGGAGTGGTGTCGTTCGAGCCGCAGGGCGCCTTCTACTGCTTTCCCTCTTTCCAAGGTTTGCTGGGACGCTCGATCCGTGGGCGCCGCATCACCAGCGCGCTCGAGCTGGCCGCCCTCGTCCTGGACGAGGCACGCGTCGCGTTCATCCCGGGAGAGGGTTTCGGCGCACCCGGATACGGGCGCCTGTCCTACGCCACGTCGGACGATGACATCGTCGAAGGCGTCGGCCGCATAGCAGACCTACTCGGTTAGGTCTGCTATCTAGATCCTTCCGGGGGTCACGGGGCCCTGGAGGCCCGAACGGCTCAGGTCCTGGCGGTGCGCTTTGCCCGGGCGCGTACGAGACCGGCGAGGATCCGCAGGTCGCGCGTGAAGATCCTTTTCATGATCGGCTTGAAGCCCATCAGTCCGACGGCCCCCAAAGCTCCGAGAGGCGGCTCGAGCTCCTCTCGCCAGAACACGTGTGTGCGATCCCGGCCCAGAGGCGTCAAGTGGAACTCGCCTCGTCCGCTGACCCAGCCCTCGTGGGCTATCGCCAGCCTTCGGTTCGGCTCCCAACCCGTCACCTTCACCTTGTCGCGCGTCGAGATGCCCCCGATCTTGACCGTGGCCTCGGCCTCGACACCGATCCCCTCACGGTGGCTGGAGAGAACGACGAAGTCGGAGGCCTCGAGCATCCAGTCGTCCTGGTGCTCCCAATCCGTGATGAGCTCCCAGACGATGTTGGGGGGGCCGGGCATGGTCGCAGCCATCTCAATCGATACCGGCCAGCCTCGCCGGACCGCATCCCCCACCATCAGCCCAGCTTCGTTCGCAGGAGCTCGTTCACCACGCCGGGGTTCGCCTGCCCCTTCGTCTTCTTCATGACCTGGCCCACGAGGAACCCGATGGTTCCCATCTGTCCGCCTCGGACCTTCTCGGCCGCCTCCGGCTGCTCTGCGATGACCTCGTCGACAACCGCTTCGATGGCGGACGTATCGGAGATCTGCTCGAGGCCCTTCTCCTTGGCGATCGTCGTCGGGTCGCTGCCGCTACGGAACATCTCGGCCAACACGGTCTTGGCCTGCTTCCCGGAGATCGCCCCAGAATCGACCATCTTCACGAGCTCCGCGAGGCCGACAGGGGTCACCTTTGCGTCCGGAAGGTCGATGCCGGCTTCATTTAGCAGACCGTAGAGGTCGGCAATGATCCAGTTCGAGATTTTTTTCGCGCCACCGCCGTAGGCGGTTGCCGCCTCCTCGAACCAGTCGGCGATCGCGCGCGAGGTGGTCAGGATCCCGGCCTCGGTCTCTCCCAGGCCAAGCTCATCCATGAAACGCCGTCTACGTTGAGGGGGAAGCTCGGGGAGCGATGACCTGATCGATTCGATCAGTTCCTCGCTTGGAGCGAGCGGAACGAGATCCGGTTCGGGGAAGTAGCGGTAATCGAACGCGAATTCCTTCGTTCTCAACGACGAGGTGGTGCCCGACTTCTCGTCGAAGTGCCTCGTCTCCTGAACCAGGCTCTCGCCAGCGTCCAGAGCGGCCCTTTGACGCTGCTCTTCGTAGGCAAGCGCTCGGCCCACCGAACGGATCGAGTTCATGTTCTTCACTTCGACCTTTGCGCCGTGTTCGGTTTGCCCGCTGCTTCTGACCGAGACGTTGGCGTCGACGCGCATCGAACCCTCTTCCATGCGGACATCGGAGACGCCGAGGGTCTCGAGCAACGCGCGCAGCTCGCTTGCAAACACGCGCGCCTCTTCGGCGGACTTGATGTCCGGTTCGGTGACGATCTCGACGAGGGGCGTCCCGGCGCGGTTGAAGTCCTCGAGCGAGTGCTCGGAGTCCGCGATCCGACCGGATCCCCCGACGTGTATCGACTTGCCGGTGTCCTCTTCGAGGTGCACGCGGGTGATCCCTACGCGCGTCGTCCCGAAGTCACCGGAGATCTCGAGATGCCCGCCGATGCCGAGAGGAAGGTCGTACTGGGAGATCTGATAGTTCTTCGGCATGTCCGGATAGAAGTAGTTCTTGCGGTGGAAGACGGAGCGTGGGGCTATGTCGCAGTTGAGCGCTAACGCGATCCGGATCGTGTGCTCGACGGCCCGCTCGTTGACCACGGGCAGCGATCCGGGAAGGCCGAGGCAGACCGGACACGTCCTCGTGTTCGGGTCGCCTCCGAAGGCCACCTCGCAGCCACAGAACATCTTGGAAGCAGTGGACAGCTCGACGTGGATCTCCAGGCCGACGGTCGTCTCGTACGTCTCGGTCGCCGTGAGGCTCATGCCGAGGCTCCCGCGCCGGTGAGCTGTGGACGGCTCTCGGGCGAGTCGATCCACCCGAGGTCCTGCTCGAAGGCATACGCCGCCCGGAACATCGTCGCCTCGTCGAGTGTGGGGGCGATCAGTTGCAGCCCCACCGGCAGGCCGTCCTCCGGTGAGAGACCGCAGGGCACGCTGATGCCCGCGTTGCCCGCGAGGTTCACGGGCACCGTGAAGATGTCCGAGAGATACATCTCGAGCGGGCTGTCCGTGCGCTCGCCGAGCTTGAACGCCGTCGTCGGAGACGTCGGACAGACGATGAGGTCGAGCTTCGAATAAGCCTCCTCGAGCTCTTTCATGATCAGCGTCCTGACCTTCTGCGCCTTGCCGTAATACGCGTCGTAGTACCCGGCCGACAGCGCGTAGGTCCCAAGCATGATGCGGCGCTTTACCTCCGAGCCGAACCCCTTGTCGCGCGTCTTGCTCGTCATCTCGACGATGTCATCGCCCGGGACGCGCAGCCCGTAGCGGACGCCGTCGTAACGGGCGAGGTTCGCGGACGCCTCGGCCGGCGCGACCAGGTAATAGGCGGAGATGCCGTGCTCGAACGACGGGAGGGAGATCTCTTCCAGGCTCGCTCCCAATCGGGACAGGCGTTCGTACGCTTCGTCGACCCTCGTTCGGACACCGGCCTGGATGCCCTCGCCGCGGAACTCACGAACGACCCCGATGCGCATCCCGTCGATGCCCTCTTCGATGCCCTCGAGGAGCCGGGGAGCCGGCTTCGGGATGGATGTCGAATCCATAGGATCGTGCCCCGCAACCATCTCTAGCAGCGCGGCGGCGTCCTTCACCGTGCGGGTGAAAGGGGATGCCTGGTCGAGCGACGAGGCGAAGGCCACGATCCCGTAACGAGACACCCATCCGTAGGTTGGCTTCACCCCGACGATCCCGCAGAGCGATGCAGGTTGCCGAACGGATCCGCCGGTGTCGGTCCCCCACGCCCAGGGCGCTCCCCCGGCGGCAACGATTGCTGCGGAGCCCCCGCTCGAACCTCCCGGGACGCGCTCCGGATCCCAGGGATTGTGGGCGAGCCCGAAAGCGGAGTTCTCAGTCGAGGAGCCCATTGCGAACTCGTCCATGTTGGTCTTCCCGAGCATCGGGAGGCCCGCCTCGTGTCCTCGAGCAACCACCGTCGCGTCGTAGGGCGGCACCCAGTTCTCGAGGATGCGCGATCCCGCCGTAGTCCTGACCCCCTTCGTCGAGAAGAGGTCCTTGTAGGCGATGGGGACCCCGTCGAAGTGCGACCTCGCGTTGCCCCCGGCCCGTCGCTCGTCCGCGTCGCGGGCGGCCTCGAGGGCTTGCTCCTCGGTGACTTCGAGATATGCACCTAGAGCCGGATCCACCTCGCGCGATCGGTCGAGGAACGACCGGGTCATCTCTTCGGACGACAGGTCCCCGGACGAGAGTCCCTTGGCCAGATCAACCGCGCTCGTCCAGATCAAGTCCGTCACGTGCCCGAGTCCTCCACGATCCGGGGGACCCGGAACCTGCCGTCCTCGGCCTCGGGGGCGTTCGCGAGTGCCTCCTCAGGTCGCAGGGAGGGCGTGACCTCGTCCTTGCGCAGCACGTTCTCGAGAGCCACGGCGTGGGCGGTCGGCTCGATCCCGTCGAGGTCGAGAGCCTGGATCTTCTCAGCGTGCTCGAGGATCACGGTGAGCTCTGCGCTCATGGTCTCGCGCTCCTCCTCGGAGAGCGCCAGCCGAGCCAGACGAGCCACGTGATCCACGGTCTTTTTATCGATCGTCATGGTCCGAGCATCCTACGCGGACAAGCGGTGATCCCCTTGCCTCGGAAGGTCCGAGGGGGTACAACGACAGCCGTGGCCTTCCCGCGCAAACTCCTCGCCGAACACGAGATCCTCGTGTTCGATCTCAAGCCACACTGGGTCGCTCTGGCGCCGGCCGCGCTGTGGACCCTGCTGATCGTGGTGGCCGGCGGCTTCGGGGTCGCGCTGCTGGACGATCCCGAGTGGGCCAGGCTCGCGGTCGTGGCGATAGCCCTTGTCTTGTTCTTCTTCCTTGCCCTAATCCCGTTCCTGAGATGGATGTACACGAACTTCGTCCTCACCAGCGACCGACTGATCACCCGCACCGGCATCATCGCCAAGCACTCGAAGGAGATACCTCTCGAGAGGATCAACGACGTCACCTTCACGCAGAGCGTCCTGGAACGCATGCTGGGCGCAGGTGATCTCCTCGTCGAATCCGCCGGCGAGCGCGGTCAGACGCGAATCAGCAACGTTCGCAAGCCCGAGGACGTCCAGTTGACGATCTACAAGGAGACCGAGGCCAACAACAACAGGATGCTGCGCGGCGGAGAGAGCACTCAGTCCGGCGCACAGAGGGAGCCGACCGTCCCGGAGCAGATCGAGGCCCTCGCTCGGCTCAACAAACAAGGCGTGATCTCTGACACCGAGTTCGAGTCGAAGAAACAAGAGCTGCTGAAGCGCATCTAACCTGCGCCCTCGTTCTTTTCGCATTTATGGCCCCCTGAGGGCCTTTTTCGCGCAGAGAACCGGTGACCTCTCCGACCCGGCCGGGGAGCCCGAGGTTGCGTCGGGCAAAGGCCTTATCGTGGGGCGGCGCCCCTACGACAAGGAGCAAACGTGGATTTTTCCGTGCCCGAGGAGTACGCCGAGCTTCAGAACAACATGGTCAGCTTCGTCGATCGCGAGCTGCGTCCTCTCGAGGAGACGCTCGATCCCGAATCCGACGACGTGCCGACAGAGCTCCGGGATCGCGTCCGGAAACGCTCTGCGGAGCTGGGCTTCTACGCTGCCGACTTCCCCGAAGACCTCGGTGGGAGCGGACTGCCGCAGCTGGGAATGGTCTTGCTGCGCGAAGCCGCAGCCCGCACCGGTTGCCGGCTGGCGGGATTCACGGTCTACGGCCCCGAAGGCCCGACCGGGGTCCTTCTATCCGGCACCGACGAACAGAAGAAGAAGTACCTCACGCCTCTGATCACCGCGGAGAAGTCCATGTGCTTCGCGCTGACGGAGCCCGACGCCGGGTCGGACGCTCAAAGCATCAAGACCACCGCGACCCGCGACGGTTCCGACTGGGTGCTCAACGGCACCAAGCACTTCATCACCAACGGAAAGCACGCCGACTACGCGCTCGTGTTCGCGGTGACGGACAAAGACAAGAAAGCGCAGGGTGGCATAACGGCGTTCATCGTCGAGAAGGGCACGCCCGGCTTCCACGTGGGGCGCGGCCAGATCGGGATGGTCGAGGGCGAGGGCCAGTTCGAGCTCGTCTTCGAAGACTGCCGAGTGCCGGAGGAACAAGTGCTCGGTGGTCCCGACAACGTGGGCATGGGCTTCTACGCTGCCATGCAGTTCCTCGCCATGGGTCGTCTGTCGATCGGGGCGATGTGCAACGGCATCGCCGACTATTGCTTCTCGCTCGGCCTCGACTACGCGAAGAACCGCCATGCCTTCGATCGCCCTATCGGCAAGAACCAGTACGTCCAGGGACACCTCGTCGAATCACTGATCCAGATCAAAGCGTCGAAGCTCATGACCTACGAGTGCGCCTGGAAGTACGACGGAGGAGACCCGGTCATACAGGAGTCCTCCATCGTCAAGCTGTACGCATCCGAGATGGTCAACGACGTCGTCGACCGGATGATCCAGGTGCACGGTGGGATGGGCTGGATGAGGGAGCTACCGCTGGAGCGCATCTACAGACTCGTGCGCATCTTCACCCTGGTCGAGGGCACCTCGGAGATCCAGAAATACATAATCGCAAAAGCTTTGGGCTTGTAGACCCCATTACTCGAGGAGGCGACATGGCAGAGCTGCCGAGCGGCACCAAGATCACCTGGTTGGGACACGCGACCTTTCTCATCGAGAGCTCGGACAAGCGCATCCTCATCGACCCGTGGGTCATGAACAACCCCGCGTGCCCCGACGAGCTGAAGGACGTCGGTGACCTGGAGGCGATGTTGATCACGCACGCGCACTTCGATCACATCGGAGACGCGGTCGAGATCGCAGGCTCCGCCGGCCCCCAGACGGTGGCGATCCCCGAGACGGCCAGCTGGCTGACCGGTAAGGGCGTCGAGAACATCATCGACATGAACAAGGGCGGAACGGTCGAGGTCGCCGGGTGTCGCGCGCACATGGTGCACGCGGTCCATTCCTGCGGGATCACCGACGGCGACCAGATCCTCTATGGCGGCGAGGCGGCCGGTTACGTCCTCGAGCTGGACAACGGTTTCAAGCTCTATCACGCCGGCGACACCGCGGTCTTCTCGGACATGGCGTTGATCGGCCGGCTGCTCGAACCCGACGTCGCCATGCTCCCGATCGGCGATCACTACACGATGGGACCGCGCTCGGCGGCCGAGGCCGTTCGTCTCCTCGGCGTCAAGACGGTCATCCCCATGCACTTCGGTACCTTTCCGGTTCTCACGGGGACGCCGGACGATCTGCGCAAAGAGGCGAGCGATGTCGACGGCCTCGAGGTCGTCGATCTCGCTCCGGGAGCAAGCCTCGGGGACTGATCCGCCTTTCGGCAGGGACACGCTCAGTTGCGGACTGTTGGAGACGGCGCGCGGTTATTCGGTTCTTAGATCGGTCGCCGCTATCGCGGCGGACCATCCGTGCTCGGGGTCTTCGGCCGCCAGTCGGAGGATCCAGCCCTCCTCGGGCTCGCCCTCGTCGAACCGGTACCACTTCAAGTTGGTGATGGCGTTGCCGAGCACCGCCGGATCAACCGGCCACTCGAGGTCTGCCAGCAGCGCGGCCGTGTACCAGGCGAGGAAGCGACCGAAGGCGGCCCCCCTTCGACGCCCGTGGGCCCCCCCGCTCGCGGCCGCCCAGGCAAGGCGCTGCATTGCTTCATCGGGCTGCAGGGGCCCGAGGAGAAGACGCTCCAGCACCAGATGTGACGAAGCGCCCACCGCGCTTCCCTCGACGACCACGGCTCGGGCCGCACCGTTGGACTCGGACGTCCACGGTTGGACCAGCTCGAGAAGCGAATCACTCAAGGCTGCCTCGTCGAGAAGCTCCGCGGGATCGAGCGGGACCTCGGCCATCTCGGTCTTCGGCTCCCACGGCTCGGCGACCTCCACGAGCGTCGGCTTGTATGTCGCGAGCGCGTAGGTCGGCTCCCAAGGCAGCAGCTCGAGTGGCAGCTCGAGTACCTCCCGATGCGCGCGCTCGTCGCCCTCGAGCACCTCGCCTCTCATCACGCGCTCCTGGGCAACGTAGGCGGCCAGCTGCGCCCCCTCGATGTAGGGAGCCAGCTCGTCCCAGGTGTGGGTGGAGGCGGCCACCTCCGTCAAGGGCCCGTGGGAGAAACGGGCGGTGTCGGTCGTCAACACCTCGGCCGCATAGTCGCCGGGGGCCTCGAGCGCAAGGCGGTAGTCGATGTGATTTGCGATCGGCCACAGCTGCTTGCCGCGATCGAGAGCTTCCTCGCACTCATCCGCAAGCTCGATGAGCTCGTCCCAGGCGCGCGCGGCGCTGAGGTTGTCCACCGCGCGCAGGAGCGCGTTGAGATCGGCCGCTTCGATGAGGTCCCGCAGTGCGTCGTTCATCTTCGACGAAGCGTAAATGCGCAAGACGTGTCGTACCCTCGTTCTCACGAGGAGGCGAGCGCCTCCTTGACCTCCGGGTAGAGCGCGTCCGCCCAGCGCGCGTAGCCTCCCGCGCTCGGGTGGAAGAGGTCGGGACTGTAGTGAGCGTCGGGGTCTTCGAGGAAGAACTCTCGCGTCCTCTCCGCAAGCGGGACCACCGTGGCTCCCCCGGCGCGCGCCGCTTCTTCGGTCGCCGCCGTGACCGCGCGCCCTCGCCATCCAACTATCGAGCGAAGCGGCTCCGCGAAAGCCGGAGCCCGCATATCGGGGGCGCCGGCGACCACGACCTCCGACCCGTCACCTGAAAGCCGACCGACGATGCGGGCGATGCCGTCCCGGACCTCACTGATCTTGGTTAAATGGGTGACGTCATTCGCGCCGATCGCAACGAGGTAGACGTCGGCTTCCTCTGCAAGGGCCAAGGGGACCTGCTCCTTGAGCACGTCGGCCACGCGCGCTCCCGATACGGCCAGACCGGTGAGGCGGATCCGCGACCCGGTCTCAGCGGCGAGCCTCTCGGCCATCACGGTTGCATAAGCTCCACTCGCGCTCTCGGCTCCTACTCCGGCCCCGGTCGAGTCCCCCAGGACGACGAGCTCTTTGACCGGGCCCTTCTTTCCGAACACACCGCCTATCTCGAGCGCGGGCTCGGTGGGCAGGTACTCGCGCCTGGTCGCCATGAAGACCTCCACACCGATCAGCACGCCAAACAATCCCACGGCCACCAGGACCCAGACAAAGACGCGTTTCACAGTGTTGATCAAGTGAGTCGAGCGCCTAGGTCAGGCGATCCGCGATCTTCCTGGCGGCGCGGACGGCAAACCCGTAGATAGACAACATCGGGTTGACTCCGGAAGCCGTCGGGAAGTTCGAGGCATCGATCACGAAGAGGTTCCGTACCTGGTGGGTCTCGTGATCCGGTCCGACGACCGACGTCGAGGGATCTGTGCCGATGCTGCAGGATCCCATCTGGTGATAGGAGACCAGCGTCGCCTTGCCGCGTCCGTATCCGGCGGCACGGGTCTGGTCCGCCCACCGATCGTGGGCGCCCGGCCCCGGCTTGTAGGAGAACATCTGTGGATGTAACGAGAAGAGCTGCCTCGCGCCGGCCGCTTCGAGCAGCTGCGCCCCCTTTATTACGCCCTCCGCGATCCGGCGGTCGTCGTCTTTTCGCAGGCGGTATTCGATGCTCGGGGCTCCGTCTTTCGTCAAGGTCACCCGGCCCGATGTCTTGTCACGGGGCAAGACCGCGACGAAGCCCAGGTTCTTGAACTTGCCCATGAGCTCGTGATGCTGGGCGATCGATTGCCACGGTAATGCAGTGGATCCGGCGCCGGGATGGACGGGAACGGTCTCGAAAAGGGGGCCGTACCCGCCGTCCCATTGGGTGAACTCGTTCGAGTAGCGAGCCTGAAGGGTCCCCTCCCAGATACGGACGTCGTCGTCGAAGATGCCCATCGACGCGGTCCCCGGGTGCAGGTGCAGGTTGTATCCGACGCGACCTCCGAGACCGGAACGTAACAAGAGCGCTGGGGACTCGATCGCTCCGGCCGACGAGACGACGGCAGACGAGTTGATGACCAGGCGATGGGGTCCTACTCGAGCAGAGACCCCGGTCGCGCGACCATCGACGATGTTCACCCGCTCGACGTCGGCTCCCGTCACGAAACGAGCTCCGTCCGCCGCCGCGTCCTCGAGGTAGGTCCGCATGCTCGACTGTTTCGCTCCCACCCGGCATCCAAACCCGCAGTACCCGCAGGCCTCATCCTGCGTGCAGCCCCGCACCGCTCGCGGCAGGTTGTCCACGTGCCAGCCGAGGGCCTTGAGACCTTCCTCGAGGATCTGGTCTCTGCGTCCCGCCGCACTGGAATCGGTGTTCACGTTCAACCGGCGCGCCGCCTCGTCGAGCGCCTCATCGAACTCGCCGGAGACGAACGCGTCCATTCCGGACAGGCGCGCCCACTCCTTCAGCACGTAGTCCGGAGTCTTGAACGACGTCGTGTAGTTCACGACCGTGCCGCCCCCCAGGGTCGATCCCGAGACGATGCGGCACCCGAGGTCTTTGGTCATCAAAGTGAGGCCGTAGAGATACATGTCCCGCGTCGCTTCGGGCTCGTTGTGATGGAAATCAGACTCGTTGTGATAGGCGCCCTTTTCGACCACGATGACGTCGAGGCCCTTCGCGGCCAGACCCGCCGCCACGCAACCGCCCCCGGCCCCCGATCCGACCACCACGACGTCGCAGTTCATCTCATGGTCGGACGTGACCTCGATCGGCTGCAAACGACGCGGCGCGTTGGGCGGAGGACCCAGTGGCCCCTCGTAGCCGATGCGAGACCATTCCTGGCTGGGGTGGCCATAGGTGGACGTGAGCGCCACGGGGATCAGCGCCTTCGCCAGGCGCCGGTGCATTAACAGCGGGCTGGACTTCCACCGCTGTATGAGGGTCTCGGCCTCGCTCTGGGTGAGCCACGAAACGGGCGTGGCCTTCCCGGTCAAGGCGGCCGCCCCGAACTTCGAGTCCGCGAGCTTCAGCGCGTTGAGAAGCTGGTCGCGGTCCTTCGTCGAGGGCAGCTGGGAGATGAGCTTGAGCATCCGGGCGGGGAGCTCGGGCGTGTAGGCGTCTCCCACGATCCCTCGGCCGAGCGCCGCGAGAACCCGCTGCACCTCGCGCGGAGCGGTTCGGTCGGACGCCATGGGGCTTTTCTACCGCAGATCAAGCCACTAGCCGGCCGCCGAAACCACCCGGACGGTTCGTCTTCCGGCAGCGAAGTAACAAACGGCCTTCTTTGACCCTCTTGCTTTCGAGGCAGACAAGGGCGAGCCTTCTGGGCCATGGCTTTGGACACGACGGTCATAGACAACGCGACGATCCTTGCGGGCGCCACTCTCGAGCCGATCGAGCGGGGGCGGCTCGTCCTGCGCGGAGAACAGATCGCCGCGGTCGGCGCGGCCGACCAAGTGGGTGTCCCCGAGGGGGCCGGACGAACGGACGCCTCGGGGCTCGTGCTCATCCCGGGATTCATCGACGCCCATGTCCACATCGCGTTCGCGTCTCCCGGAGAGGTATTGCGACAGGGAGTTACGACCGTGCGCGATCTCGGGTGGCCGCCGCCGCTGATCTTCGAGCTGTCCGAGCGGTCGCGGGATCCGTCATTCGACGGGCCGGAGATCATTGCGGCCGGGCCGATATTCACCGTCGAGGGCGGCTATCCAACCCGCGCTGCGTGGGCCCCCGAGGGAACCGGGTTCCCGCTCGCGTCGGCCGCCGAAGCCCGCACAGCCGTTCGAGGGGCCGTCGAGGCCGGTTCCCGCGTCATCAAGTTCGCTCTGAACCCGGAGGTCGGACCGGTTCTCGACCTCGACACCCTGCGAGCGCTAGTCGAAGCGGCTCACGACGAGGGACTCAAGGCGACGGGACACGTATCGGGGTTGACTGAGCTCGACAAGGCGATGGCCGCAGGGGCCGACGAGCTCGCCCACATGCTCATGAGCACCGAGCGCATCCCCCAGGAGACGATCGAGGCCATGGTTGCGAACGGCATGGCCGTCGTTCCCACACTCTCGGTCCGCTTTGGACGCGATCGCGAGGTCGCCCTCGCGAATCTGAGTGCTTTTGCGGATGCGGGAGGGACCGTGGTCTACGGAACCGACCTCGGCAACCAGGGACCAGAGCCCGGGATAGACCGACGAGAGGTAGACGCCATGGCGGAAGCCGGCTTCGAAGCGCTCGACATCATCGCCTCGGCGACCGTCGTAGCTTCCGAATGGCTCGATCTCCCGGCCAAGGGTGTCCTGGAAGAGGGCCGGGACGCGGACGTCTTGGCCCTTCCGAGAGAGGTCCTGGACGACCCCTTGCGCCTCACTGAGGTAGCGATGGTGTGGCGACGGGGTCGGCGGGTCAGATGATCCGGTAGGCGGGGGGCCTTGCCGGGTGAGGAGGTTCAGGGGGTCGTTACGGAGACGATCTCGATCTCGAGCTCGCCGCGAGGCACCTGCGCCTTCACCGTCTCGCCCGCTGAGCGACCGACCAGCGAGCGTCCCAGAGGCGACTCCGGGGTGAGGACGTCGTGGTCGCCGCCCTTTTGCTCGCGCAACCCGAGGAGATAGGTCTCGGCCTCGTCATCTCCGCCCATCTTGATCGTGACGAGCATGCCCGGCTTGACAACTCCGTCGTCTTTGACCTCGACGATTACCGCGTCTTCGAGCATCTGGCGGATCTGGCGTACGCGCGCCTCCTGCATCCCCTGCTGTTCACGGGCCGCGTGATACTCCGCGTTCTCGCTGAGGTCCCCGTGCGCCCGGGCGGTGGCGATCGCGTCGATGATGCTGCGTCGTCCTTCTCCTTCGAGCTGGTCCAGCTCGCTCTTGAGGCGATCGTAAGCGTCGCGCGTCATCTCGTTCTTCTTCTGTTCGTCCATGCCGACATTGTAGGCGCGCACCTCATCGCAACCCGCTCCGGGGCGCGCGAGACGACGTCAACTAAGATGCCGCGCATGGCAGGTCGCCTCCAAGATCGAGTTTGCGCAATAACGGGAGCCGGACGCGGGATTGGTCGGGCAATCGCCCACGCTTTTGCCGACGAGGGCGCCCTCGTCGTCATCAACGACGCGCATAAAGCCGCTGCAGAAGAGGTCGTCGAGGAGCTAAGCGAGAAGACGCGCGCCGTTGCCCACACCGAGCCGATCGGGACCGTTGCGGCCGCGGAGAGCCTGGTTGCCACGGCCGACGCGGCCTTTGGACGCACCGACGTCCTCGTCAACAACGCCGGCATCTTGCGCGACCGCATGCTGCACAACATGTCCGAGGAGGAGTTCGACGCCGTAATCCAGGTGCACTTGAAGGGCACTTGGGCGTGTGGACGCGAGGTCGTCCGGCGATGGCGTGACCTCGCAAAGACAGAGGCCGAGAACGGATCCGTCGTCCATCGCAAGATCATCAACGTGACCTCTGCTTCGGGGCTGATCGGAGCCCCCGGCCAGTCCAACTATGCGGCGGCCAAAATGGGGATAGTGGGTCTGACCAAGACCTGGGCCAAGGAGCTGGGGCGTTACGCGATCAACGTCAACGCGATAGCGCCGGCAGCTTTGACCGCGATGACCGAACCGCTCATCCAGGACCCCGCCGCCAAGGAGAAACGCCTGGCGCGCTTCGCCCTGGGACGTTATGGCGCCCCCGAGGAGATAGCACCCGCCTTCGTGTACCTCGCATCCAAGGAATCCGATTACGTCACGGGTCAAGTTCTGTGCGTCGACGGCGGCCTCGTCATCTAGTGGGACCCGGCCCCCGGCGAAGCGAACGTTAGAGTCCCGACATGGCACGCGCATGGCCGTTCGAAGACAAGCCCGAGCCGACGCGTCGGCTCAAGAATCCGGAGGACTTCGTAAAGGCGCGCGGTGCAGACGGCATGGAGGCCGTGGTCATCCGCATAGGGCTCAACGACGCCCAGGTCGTGCTCGTGGATGGCCGAGGAGCGTGGGATCGGTGGGTCTATCACTCGCTCGAAGAGGCGGAGGAGGTCGCCAAAGACCTCGGGATCCCGGTTCACGTCGGCGAGTACCCGGAGAAGACGCGTGTGCGAATGGGTTCCTACCAGCGGCCCGCGCAAGACTTCGACAAGGCCGCCTATCCCGAGCAGGGCAACGTGGGCCCCGTCATCTCGTATCCGGAGAACCGTCCTCGTCGTCTCGATACCCTGAAGAAGGAAGCCGACCCGCCGAGGGATCAGTCGGGCTCTTAGGCCGCTCGGTCCGCTCCACATTCACGACACGCGCCTCTTGAACGCGCGGCCTTCTGTCGGCTGGGAAACCAAGACGAGCCTGTGCCCGACGCGCAACCGAGCCCATGACGGCTGCCTTGACCATTGCCCTGGTGGGCGGGAACAGGAGCGTTAGCCCCACGAAGTCGGTCAAGAAGCCCGGCGTCAACAACAGTGCTCCCCCGAGCAGGATGAGGGCTCCGTCGGCCACCTCTCCGGCCGGCATCTGCCCCTTGCGCAAGGTCTCGCGCATGCGCCTCCACGTAGCGACCCCCTGCTGCTTCAACAGCCATGCACCGGCAATCGATATGGCGATGAGAAGGAGAACCGTCCAGATCCCGCCGATCTGATCCGCCACCTGGAGGATGATCCACAGCTCCGCGACGGGGACGACCAGCAAGAGCACGAAGAGGATGAGTCCCATTCCCGCGACACTACCGGCGCCCGAGCCGGCCCGGCCCCCGATCTGTTATAGGTACGCCCATGCCCACGGCCGCCTACGCTCCCGTAACGCTCAAGGAGCTTTCCTTCGACGTGGCACTGCACCACCTCGATGAAGGAGCGGCCTTCGTGGATCTTCGGACCCCCGACGAGTACCTCGACGTCCACGTGCCCGGCTCGCTCGACCTCGTCTTCGAATTCGGTCCCGGGATGCCGAGTCGTGCGCGCGACTGCATCCCCTTGTCGGTCCCGTTGATCCTGCTCGAAGACAACACGCATGACCTGAAGCACGTCGCTGCGTCTCTGCGAGGCAAGGGCTTCTCGGTGGTGGGTTTCGTACGTGATGGGATCAACAGCTGGGCGGCTGCCCACGGGAGGCCTGCATCGACCGAGATCGACGAGAGCCTGGAGCCTCCCTCCGGCCTCGTTCTGGACGTGGCCGATCCAGGAGCGAATGCACCGGCGGGCTCCCTGCGCATCAGCGCCGAGGAGCTATGGCGACGCTCGGGCGAGCTGGCCGACGAGAGACCGGTCGTGATCGCGGCCGGTTACGGGGTGCGCGCCGCCCTAGCGGTAGGGATACTCGAGCTCGCCGGCGTGCGCGAGCCGATCTTCTGGCGCACGCCGAGAAGGCCTCGCGGGTAGCGCGTGGCTACTCCATCCCCTTCGCGATCAAGAACCCCCGGGCCCTCTCCGTCAGCGGGTAGCGGCTGACCAGCTCCCAGAAACTCGCGGAATGGTCCGGGATGCGCAGGTGGGCCAACTCGTGGACGATGACGTAGTCACGCACCCAGCTCGGGAAATCCGCAAGTGCCAAAGAGAGGTGGATGGACCCGTCGCTCGGAGAGCACGACCCCCAGCGCGATCTCTGCGTCTCGACCCAGGCAATGTCGTTCGGCCGAACGCCGTCGAGGTAAAGATCGCTTAGCTCCCGCGCACGTCTCTTGAGAGCGCCATCCTGGTTGAGGCGGTCTCGCTTGCGGCGTTCCGCCATGCGGGCCGCCATGCGATTGACCCACTCGTGCTCCTCGGCGCGCGAAAGCCGTTGCGGGATGGACACCACCAGCGCGTCGCCCACGATCTCGGCCGAGATCGTCTTCTTGCGGCGCTCGCTTCGGACCACCTCGATGCGCTCGAATTGCTCCTCGAGACCGGGCACGTCGAGAGGGAGTCGGTTGAGGGCCATTGCGGCATCCTAGAGTCCATCCGGGCCTCTAGGTGGTTTTGTATTTCAGGCACAAAACGGGACCCCTTTCTCTGCCTGCTTCAGGCTTGCCGACTCATGTGAATCCCTTCACAATGTCCTCAACAGCCAAATAAACCGTCCCCTTTGGGACCGAGCCCCCTCCGTTATCCGCCCATCCCCCCCGGCGGAGGGGGCTCATTTTTTTCTCCTGTCGCCCCGATCACTGCTCGGGGGGACGCCACCCCCGGGCGAGCCCCGAGCGCACGAACCGACCCGCCGCCGTGGCCCTGTCCGCGATCCAGCTCCCGGCCCGCAGGAGACCCCGCCCGGCCCCCTCTGCGCGGTCGCCGAGCCAGGTCGCGGCCCGGCGAGCCTGGGACCCGGCCCACCTCAGAACCCCCAGTCCCCCGTCGCCGAGCCACTTCACGGCGCGCAGGGCCTTGGCCAGTCCCATGAGCTCGAGCTCCGCGTATGCATCGGCGATCAGGCCGTGCCCGAGCGCGACCGCGCTGCCGAGCATGGGTCCCCACTCGTCCCAGTTCCCCAAGCAAGAGGCCGGAGCGTCTCGCACGAATGCGTACGCCAACGCCCGGGCCTGGGCAGAGACGACAACCTCGCGATGCCCGTTGATGTCGCCGGGCGACATCACCCTCGAATCCTCGCCGGACCAGAGCGCATGGCGTGCCGGAACGATCAGGTCGTGCGGCGTCGCCAACGCCAGCACGCGAGTCCCGAAGCTGACGTCCTCTTGCGCAAGGCCAGTAATGAAGGACGAATCCGGTCGCATCTGATCGACCGATGTGGCTTCCGGGTCGAGTGGGAAGCGGCCCTCCTCGGCTCGGTCGGACAGCAGGTCGGTCAGGAAGCGACCGGAGAGCGTCCCTCTGCGCATCTCCTCGGGAACCTCGGCCAGCGTCGCGCCCAAGTGCGGGGTCCCGTACGTGATCAGGTGAGCGACGCGCGGAAGACGAGGATCGAAAGCTCGTGTCAGATGAGCGAGCGCCGCGCGCGCAACGAGCCCGCCCTGGGAGTGGGCGAAGAGATCGACCTCGGCCCCGGGATGGGCTTTGGCGATCTCCCTCAACAGTCGTCTCAGTCTCAGGGCGCTGCTGCGGATGTCCCGCCAGGTGTCCGCGACTTCGTATGGCTCGTGTAGACGGGGGCCGCGGGTCCCCCGATAAGAGAACCGATACACCCGACCGGGCGGATAGCCCAGAGAGCGCGGCCCGTTAGCCGGCTCGAGGATGGCGGCGTTCGTCCCGCCAAGGGTAGAGCTCGACAAGCCTCCGATCGCGACCGCGACGTTGTCGTTGGGCGGCGGGGGCGAAGCAATCGACGCAGGATCGCGGCACGGCCGCACCGCGGCGCCGGCTCCCTCATGGGCCAGCCGGAGCTCGTGGGGGATCCCCGGTTCCTCTTCGACCAGTGGCGCGAGGTGGATCGCATCGCCAAGGTCCACCGGCCCGAGAAACGACATCGGGTCCACGTAGGCGTCGTCGAGCTTTACGCCGAAGTGGAGTCCGCCCGCGTCCCCCGCGTGGTCGCGGCCGACGCTGCCGATGAATCGGCCTTCGTCGACGGCCTCTCCCCGGGCCACCTCGACGTCGGCGAGGATCGAATAGGTCGTCTCCAACCCCGAGCCGTGGTTGATCGTCACTGCGAGGTTGCCGGCGACGGGGCCGGCCCACGACACGATCCCGGCGCCCGCCGCCCGAACCCGCGTCCCCGCCGCGACCGCGTAGTCGATCCCCCGGTGGCCGGGCCCGAAGCGGGATGACGGCTCTTCGAAACGACGCTCGACGAGCGCGTCCACAGGTGGCACGAGCAGCCGGAGGGTGGGATCGCCGGCGTCCTCCACGGCATTAGCCGAGGGGAGGGAGGAAAGGCAGAGAACGCCGGCGAGAACCAACCACGCGGAAGACGTGCTCTTTCTGGTCACCGGGACACGCTGACGGTCCTGGAACGGATCCGCAGTGGCCTCGGCCACGCGGTTAGGGGGTGATGTGCGTGCCCGTTTCTCCGGCGAGGCCACGCTCGCCCGCTTCGATCGAAGTGATGAGCCCTCTTCGTCCAGTTTTCTCGACGAAGCGGCACACCGCGTCGACCTTGGGCCTCATGGATCCCGAGGGGAACTCTCCGGCATCGAGCAGCCCCCGGGCTTCCGCAACGCTGATCGACGTGATGGGACTTCGATCCGGGGTATCGAAACCCTTGTAGACGAATTCGACGTCGGAGAGCACGACGAACCGCTCGGCTCCCACGTCAACTGCGAGCAGCGCGCTCGCAAGATCCTTGTCCACGACTGCGGCAACCCCCCGCAAGGAACCGTCGTCGGAATGGACGACCGGGATACCGCCGCCTCCTGCCGCTATGACGATTGTCCCCTCGTCGACGAGAGCGCGTATGGCCGCTGCTTCGACGATCTCGTGAGGGTGTGGAGAGGGCACCACGCGTCGCCAGCCCCCCCGGTGCTTGTCCTCCACCAGGGTCCAGCCGCGCTCCTGGAGCTCCAGCACCTTGTCGCCCGTGATCATCTCCCCCACCGGCTTGGTGGGATTGGAGAACCCGGGGTCGTCTGCGTCGACGACGATCTGAGTCACGAGCGAGGTGACGACGGCCGGCAGCCCGGCGGCATGGAAGGCGTTCGTCATTGTCTGCTGCAGCATGTATCCCATCCCGCCCTGCGTATCGGCAACGCAGACGTCGAGAGGTAAAGGGGGGAGGTCACCGTGCTCGCGCCCCAGCTCACTGCGCAGCAGATGGTTGCCGACCTGGGGACCGTTCCCGTGCGTGACGACCAGGCGCCAGTCGCCCGACACGACGAGCGAGACGAGGTGCTCTGCGGTCTGCGCGGTGCGCTCGAAATCCGCCTCCACGGAGTCTTCCCCCGTGGGGCTCTGCAAGGCGTTGCCTCCCAGAGCGACCACGACTATGGGCGGGATGTCTTCGATGCCGGGATTCACCCCGTAATGCTAAGGGCGGGGGGCTTTGGCTCCTCGGATCACGTGATCGCCTCTTCGACATAGAAGATCGCGAAGTACACGACGAAAGCGATCGCGGCCACCCACATCATCGGTTTGACCTCGCCGGCTTTGCCACGAGTCGCCTTGATGAACACGTAAGAGACGAAGCCGGCGCCGATCCCGTTCGTGATCGAGTAAGTGAACGGCATCACCACGATCGTCAGGAAGGCCGGGATCGCGACCTCGATGTCGTCCCATGGGATCTGGCGAACGACGGTCATCATCAAAAAGCCGACGAGAACGAGCGCGGGGGCCGCAGCCTGGAACGGGATGATGTTTGCGAGCGGCGAGAAGAAGATCGAAAGCAAGAAGAGCGCGCCGACGACTACGGCGGTCAGACCCGTGCGGCCGCCCTCGGCGATCCCCGACGCGCTCTCGATGTAGGTCGTGTTCGACGACGCAGAGAACCCACCCCCCACCGCGGCGGCGGCCGAGTCGACGAGCAGCACGCGATCGACGCCGGGGAGACGACCCTCGGCATCGAGCAATTCCGCCTCGCGCCCGAGACCGATTGCCGTGCCCATCGTGTCGAAAAAGTCCGACAACATGATCGAGAAAATGGCGAGTAGCGCCGCAAGCACGCCCAGCTCGGCAAAGAACCCGAAAGAGAAGTTCCCGATCAAGGAGAAGTTCTCGGCACTCGGGAAGTCGACGAATGACCCGAAGTTCGCCGCTCCCCCGAAACCTTCGCCCTCGAGGAAGGCCTCGTTGACGATCGTTGCCAGCACGGTGGTCGCCAGGATCCCGATGAGGAGCGCGCCGCGGATGCGCCGCGCATACAAGAAGATCGTAAGCAGCAATCCGATCACGAACACCAGGACGGGCCAGCCCCGGAGCTCCCCACCGGTCCCCAGGGTCAAGGGCGGGTTCGGAAGGGTCGTGGACGTGACGAATCCGGCGTCGACGAGACCGATCACTGTGATGAACAACCCGATGCCCACCGGTATGGCGTGTTTGAGGGAAAGGGGGACCGCGTCCATCACCGCCTGACGGAACTTGGTCAGGACCAGGATCAAGATGATGATGCCCTCGGCCACGATGACGCCCATCGCCTGCTCCCAGGTGAGGCCGCTCTGGGCCACGAGCTGATTGGCGACGACGGCGTTCAGGCCCAGGCCGGCTGCGATGGCAAACGGATACTTCGCATACGCGCCCATGGCGATGCTCGTGATCCCCGCAGCTAGGGCCGTGACCGTGAGGACTGCGGCCGGAGAGAGAGTGGTCCCCGTGCGATCCGGTTGAGACAGGATCAGTGGGTTCAAGAAGAGGATGTAGGCCATCGTCATGAAGGTCGTGAAGCCGGCGATCACCTCCGTGCGGACCGATGACCCTCGTTCGGTGATCCCGAAGTACCCATCCAGCCCACCTCTGCGCGCGGACACAGCTTTGGCCATTCATCCTCCCGATCAGTAAGTCCCAACTGTCGGCCCCGGCTGCGTCGCGTGCAGGAATCGCTGGACCGGGTGCCGGCGTCGCCGGTGGGGAAGCCCGTCTGCCGCCAGTGGATTTCTACCAAACCCGCCTCCTGTCGCGCAGGGCCACAAGGGCACCGCCACCGAAATAGGAAGTGGGCACTAAGGTGTCGTGATGGCGACCGTCACCCTCATACCAGGCGACGGCATCGGCCCCGAGGTCTCGGCCGCCACCCGCCGCGTCGTCGAAGCCGTGGACCCCGGCATCGAATGGGATATCCACCAAGCGGGACTGCCTGCTCTCGAAGCGCACGACGACCCTCTGCCCCCCCACGTTCTCGACTCGATCAGAGCCCACAAGATCGCCTTGAAGGGACCGGTGACCACACCGGTGGGGACCGGGTTCCGCTCGATAAACGTCGCGCTCAGGCAGGAGCTGGACCTCTTCGCCAGCGTGCGTCCTTGCCGACTCTTTGCCGGCGTGCCATCCCGCTTTTCGAGCGTGGACATCGTGGTCGTACGGGAGAACACAGAAGACCTCTACGAGGGAATCGAGTTCGAGCAATCAACGCCCGAGCTCCAGAAGTTGCGAGGCCACCTGAACTACATGCACAACTACCGTCTCTCCGCCGACGCCGGCGTCTCGATCAAGCCCATCTCGGTCAGCGCCACCAAGGCCATCGTCGAATACGCCTTTGCCTACGCCAAGAAGAACCGGCGCCGCAAGGTCACACTCGGTCACAAGGCGAACATCATGAAGTTCTCTGATGGTGTCTGGCTGGAAACGGGAGAGAGGATCTCGGACGAATACCGGGACGTGGGGTTCGAAGCCGTGCAGGTGGACGAGCTCGCGATGTGGCTCGCATGGCACCCCGAGGACTTCGATCTGATCGTGCTCCCGAATCTTTACGGAGACATCATCTCCGACCTCTGCGCGGGTCTTATCGGGGGCCTGGGGATGGCCCCCGGAATGAACCTGGGCAAGGACTACGCGGTGTTCGAACCAACCCACGGCTCGGCTCCAGACATCGCCGGCAAGGGCCTCGCGAACCCGATCGCGATGATCCTCTCCTCGGCGGCAATGCTGCGATACATGGGAAAAGAGGAGGGCGCGTCGAGCATCGAGCGAGCCGTTGCGGCGGTGATGTCGTCCGGAGAGAGCCGCACGGCCGACCTCCGACCCGAAGGTCAACCCGCCTCCACCGACGAAGTCGCCCGGGCGGTCACCGAAGCCCTTTAGTCGGCGAGCCGCGGGGATCCCCGGTAGGGGTCATCTCCGGCCCCGTACCGCGCGACGCGTTAACCTTCGGGCTTCAGGCGGAGAAAATCACAGCAAAGTCATCTAAAAGGGAGGTTCCATGGCCGACGCCGGAGCGAGTGCACTCGAAGAGAGGACGCGGGGCAATGCGCTCGGCGAGGCTTCACTGGTGCGCAGGCTCTCTGCCGAGTTCCTGGGGACGCTGATCCTCGTGGCCGTCGGTACCGGGGCCGCCACCGTCCTGGCGCTGGGGCCGGCGACGAGGCTCGACGAGCTCGCCAGGGGTGACGCCCTGCAGGTGCCCACACAGGGGCCCTCCGCGCAGGAGGTCACCTTCAACCAGATCTTTGCCAACACCCTCGGCGACATCCTTCCGGTCGCATTCGCCTTTGCGATCGCGCTGGCGGTCCTCGTCTACGCGCTCGGCGGCGTCTCGGGGGGCCACTTCAACCCCGCCGTCACGTTTGCGCTGGCGTCGGTCCGGCGCTTCCGGTGGGTCGAGGTTCCGCTGTACTGGATCTCGCAGATCGCCGGTGGCGTAGCGGGCGCGTTCGTGGTGGCAGGGATCTACGGAGAACGAGGCGCGAAATTGGTCTCGAGCGTGCCTTTGATCGACCCCAACACGGGACAACCCGCCGCTGGGACGGGGGACATCACCACGAACATCTTATTCGGGGCCACGCGCATCGCGGAGAACGTCGATATCTGGCAGGCCGTCCTCGCGGAGGCACTGATCACTTTCATCCTGGTAACCGCGATCATGGCGATCGCCGTGGATCCCCGAGCACCGAAGGGGTGGTCGGGTCTGATCATCGGTCTTGCTCTGGCCGCAGGCATCCTCGTCACGGCCCAGGCGACGGGAGGCTCGGCCAACTTTGCCCGCAGCCTCGGGCCCTTCGTAGCATCGCTCGTCTACGACGTCGGCAACATCCCCTGGGACGATCTCATCGTCTATGCGGCCGGCCCGATCATTGGAGCAGTCGCCGCGGCCTTTGTCTATGAGGGCGTCACCGGGCTGGAGCGGGTATCCCCCTCACCGAGTCCCGGCGCCGCCACCCCGGAGCCCGAAGCGCTCCTCGACGAGGTCGACGAGCCCGGAGGCGGTGTGAGCGAGAGCGCGGCAACCACCAAGACGCCGCCTCCGACCTCGACTACCTGAGCCAGGGCATCCGCCGGGACTAGTCACTACGGGTCAGGCCCGGCAGTACGGGTAAATGGCCCAATCGGGCTATTACGCTGCGCGCGAGTGTGCCCCATCATTTGCGCATGACCTCTAGAGCGACACCGCGGGCGAGCCGACCCCTGTGAGGAGCTCGCCGTCCCGGGGAGGCGGGACCTGGGTGAGCCCTCGGGGGGGCATGGGCTTCTTCATGCTCGGAGCCGGCGTTGCTTCAGTCGTCGCGTGGCGCGAAGGTGGGGTCCTGCGCGCTCGCATGGAAGCGGCGAAGAGCCGCCTCATGGACGAGCAGCGTCGCCAGAAGCAAGCACTCGAGATCAACGACGACGTCGTCCAAGGCCTCGCCGTGACCATGTACGCACTGGAAGCCGGCGACCACACGCACGCCAAAGAGGCCCTTCGGGGGACGCTCGACTCCGCACGCCAGATCATCGCGAAGCTCCTGGGCGACCGGGAGGCAAGGGAGGTCTCACTCGCTCCGGGCGACCTCATCAGGCTGGAGCCCGCGGCCGTGGTGTCGCCCAGCGATTGATCGGACCCGGGGGCAGACAGTGGGACCTATTCGTGTCGTCCTGGTGGACGACACCACCGAGATAAGACGGCTCTTGCGCATGACCCTCGAGATGGACGGCCGTTTCGACGTCGTTGACGAGGCCGGCGACGGCGCAGCCGCGGTCAAGCTGGTGGGCGAACGCCAACCGGATGCCGTGGTGCTCGACCTCGCCATGCCGGTCATGGACGGGTTGCAGGCGATCCCGGAGATCCGGGAACAAGCCCCCGGCGCAAAGATCGTCGTCCTCTCCGGCTTCGACGCCGACCAGATGTCCGAGGAAGCTCTGTCGCGCGGCGCGGATGCGTACGTTGAAAAGGGCGGAGACCTGACCGACGTCGCAACGATGCTCGTGTCTCTTTGTGCCTCCTGAGCACCGCTTCGGCGGTCTATAGGGCTTAGGAGCTCTAGGGCTTAGGAGCTCTGTTCGATCTGCGACAGAAACGTCTTGCTGAACGCCTCCAGGTCATCCGGCTTGCGCGAGGTGATGAGATTGCCGTCTTCGACTACCTCCTGATCCACCCACTCGGCACCGGCGTTGACCAGATCGGTCTTGATCGAAGGCCATGAAGTGACGGTCTTGCCGCGCACTATGTCTGCCTCCGCCAGGACCCACCCGGCGTGGCATATAGCGGCCACCGGCTTCTGCCCTTCGAACAGCGTGCGCACGAGGGACACGACCTTCTCGTTGGTGCGGATCAGATCGGGCGAGTACCCCCCGGGGATGACGAGGCCATCGAAACCGTCGGCACTCACTTCGTCGATCCCAACGTCGGCCGTCACCTTCTCCTTACCTTTCTTGCCGGACAGTTCCTTGCCCTTCTCGAGACCGACGATCACGGTCTCGTGTCCGGCCTCCTTCGCTCTGTCATAGGGGAAGCGGAACTCCGAATCCTCGAACAGGTTGTCCATGACGAATGCGATCTTGGCCATGTGCCTCTCACCTCCGGAAAGTGGTGCCTGCGAACGGGACGTCGTCGGTTTTACTACCCATCATGAGCAAGGTCACAACAATCGACTTCCCGGTGGAGCTCCCGGCAATGCGACGGGGCCAACACTGGTATGCCCGCGCCGGATCCCGCGAGCTGCGCCTGAGCAACCTCGACAAGGTCTTCTGGCCGGAGGAGGGCTACACCAAGGGTGACCTGCTGACCTATTACTTCAACATCTCCCCGGTGATGCTTCCGCACCTGATCGACCGGCCCCTGACATTGAAGAGGATGCCGAACGGCGTCGACGGTCCCTTCTTCTACGAGAAGAACGCCCCTTCGCACCGGCCCCCGTGGATGCCGACCCTTCCCATTCTCTCCGACGGAGGGACGAAGACCATCAACTTCCTTACGGTGCGGGACGTGGCGGAGATGTTGTGGGTCGCCAACCTCGGATGTATCGAGTTCCACCCTCTTCACGCCCAGGGCGAGGACCAGAGCCGCCCCTCCTACGCTTTCTTCGATCTCGATCCCTTCGAGCCGGCCACCTGGGACGACGTCATACACGTCGCGCATCTGATCAAAGTGGTCCTGGATCAATTCGGGATAGACAGCTACCCCAAGACCTCGGGCGCCACCGGGATGCAGATCATGATCCCGCTCACCCAGGAGCAGACCTATGACGAGGTCCGGGGCTTCGTTGGGACCATCTCGGACCTCGTCCATGAGGCCGACCCCTCTACGACGACTCTCGAATGGGAGGTGTCGAAGCGAAGCGGAAAGGTCTTCTTGGACGTGAACATGAATCGGGAGGGAGCGAATATCGCGGCGGCCTACACGGTCAGGCCGGAACCCGGGGGCACGGTCTCGACGCCGTTTCGCTGGGAGGAAGCCGATGACATCCGACCGGAATACTTCACGATGGCCACGATCTTCGAGCGGGTAGCGACCATAGAGGATCCCTTCCTTCCCGTCGCGACCGGGCCGCGCTTCTCCCTCGAACAGCCGATAAAGAAGCTTGGGGCGCAGCCGCGCAAGGCGCGCGAGTTCAAGAGATGACGCTCTTCATTGGGACGTCAGGGTGGGCCTACAAGGAATGGAAGCCGGAGTTCTATCCCGCAGAGATCACCCAGTCGCGCTTCCTGGAGCATTACGTCACTCAACTCACTGCGTGCGAGATCAATGCGACGTTCTACAGGCTCCAAAGCGAATCAACCTTCGCCAGGTGGCATGCAGCCGCACCCGACGCCTTCCGCTTCTCGATCAAGGCGCACCGGCGAATAACGCACTCGCGCTCGATGGTCCCTGATGAGGACGCGCGCAACTTCATCGCCGTCTTCTTGAAGTCGCTCGAGCCCCTCGGGTCGAAGGTCGGGACGATCCTGCTGCAGTACCCGCCGCGCCGGACGCGAGACGATGGGGCCCTGAGCGCGCTTCTAGATGTCCTTCCGGCCGAGCGTCGCTTCGCCTTCGAGTTCCGTCACGACTCGTGGGCCGCACCCGAGGTAGAAAGCCTCATCGCCGAATCGGGGGCGACGCTCTGCGTGGCCGACACCACCGCTGCCGTGCCGGACGGCCTCCCCCCGGGTCGCCATGCGTACGTTCGACTACGAGCCGAGCGCTACACCGACGAACAACGCCAAGGGTGGTTGGAGTTGCTCCAGCGAGAGAGCCGAGAGCGCGACGTGTTCGTCTTCTCGAAGCACGAGGGGATCCCCGCGGGGGACGAATACGGAGGCGTCGGGCTCGCGCAATGGCTGCGCGAGAGGCTTACGACCTAGCGGATCGGGCCGAGCGTCGTGCGGCCTTTCGGCGCAGCCTGCGCGCCTTCCAGCGTTGGGTCACAGCGAGGAACTCGTCCTCCTCCTCGGGTGGGAGCCCCGGCTCCTCGTCGGCGTCGAGATCGATCTCATCCGGGACGCCCTCGATGGCGGAGAGCCTTCTGGCCATGTCCTCGGCCTGCACGCGCATGAGCTCCAGACGCTCGCGCAACATGCGGTTCTCGGCGTCGAGCTCCCGAGCATGTTCGTTGCCGGCCTCTCGGGGAGCGGAGCGGAGATCGGCCAGCTCCTGCGCCAAAAAGTCTGCTCTTGCTTCGGCGCGACCGGCTCGCTCACGAGCAGAAGCGAGCTCTGCGATCAGCTCCCGAAGCTCGCCGGGAAAGGCTGCCGTCCCGGGACCAGGCGCCGGCTGGGCTTCGCGCCCATTGTCTCGGCGAGCGCGGCTGGTGATCTCGGCCAGACGAACCATGCGCTGGCTCCCATTCGGACCCTTCTCGACCCTCGAGTCCACGAGGCCCTTGCGGTACCAGCTCCGAAGGGTGCTGATGCTGACGCCGGTCTCCTCGGCTGCCCGGCGCAGGGTTACCCACTCACCATCCCCCTTGTCGCGAGCGTGACCGTTGACAGTGTCGGTTGACAGGGTGGAGCCAGTCGACTTGCCGCTCTCTGCCTTGGCCATCTCTCCCCTCTCCGCCACGCACGCAAGCTCAGTCGCCCGAGGGTGTCAAAAGTAAGCCTCGGTCAGAATCTATGTCAAGGTCGTCGATACCCGTGCGGGCCCTTTTGGCAGGCTGTGCCGCCGGGCGCCTATCCTGAGCATCATGCCCGATACCCGGGATTACGCAGACAAGAGGTCGTTCGATCGAACCCCCGAGCCCGAGATGGACCTGCGGGGCAACCTCGATCCCACTCGAGCGAAGCCGGGCGAGACCTTCATGGTCCACCAGCATCACGCCACGAGACTGCACTTCGATCTCCGGCTCGAGATGATGCGGGGAGATACCCCCGTGCTCGTCTCCTGGGCGGTCCCCAAGAACCTCCCTCGACGGAAAGGCAAGCCGCACCTCGCCGTCCACGTAGAGGACCATCCCTTCGACTACGGCTCGTTCGAGGGCACCATCCCGGAGGGCAACTACGGTGCCGGCGAGGTCAGGATCTTCGACTCCGGCACCTATGAGGTCCTCGAGCAAGAAGAGGCCAAGCTGACGATCCGTCTACGAGGCGAGCGCCTACAGGGCGTCTACCACTTGATCCAAACCGAGCGGGGCAAGGACAAGGACGAATGGCTCGCTTTTCTTCGCGCGGACGAGCGGCCGGACATCGAGGAGCTCCCCGCGCTCCAGCCAATGCTTGCGACGCTCGAGACCGAACCCTTCGACGATCCCGACTGGATCTTCGAGCCGAAGTGGGACGGCGTAAGGACGTTGGCCGTATGCGGCGAAGAGACCAGGCTCCTGTCGCGCAACCAGAACGACATGACCGCTATCTATCCCGAGTTGCAGAAGCTGCACGAACAGCTGGTCGCTCTCGACGCGGTCGTCGATGGAGAGATCGTCGCCTTCGAGAAAGGCAGGCCATCATTCGAGAAGCTGCAAAGTCGGATCAACCTGCAGAACGAACGAGACATCAAGCGCGCGACCCGCTCTTGCCCCGTCACCCTCATTGCGTTCGATCTCCTCTACCTCGACGGTCGGCGCGTATGCAACGAGACGCTCGAAGTTCGAAAGGAACTGCTCGAGAAACTGGTCGTCCCCTCTCCGCTCGTCCAGGTTTCCACCGTGGTGCCCGAAGAAGGTCGAGCGCTGTCCGAGGCCGCACGTGAGCGCGGTCTCGAGGGGATCGTCGCCAAGAAGCTCGGGAGCACTTACCGCACCGGCAAACGCAGCCGCGAGTGGCTCAAGATCAAGGTCGTCCACGAAGCAGACGTCGTAATCGGGGGCTGGTCGAAAGGCGAGGGCTCACGTTCCACTTCCTTCGGGGCCCTGTTGGTCGGTGCCTACGGCGAGGACGGGGAACTGCACTTCTTGGGAGCGGTCGGAACCGGCTACAGCCAGAAGACCATCGACGACCTCCTCCCGAAGTTGCAGGACGCGGCAACCGAGGCATGTCCCTTCGTCGAGGGCGCCGGTGGCATAAAGGGCGGACGCTTCGGAAAGCCCATAAAGAACCCGACTTGGACGCGTCCCGAGCTCGTGGCAAAGATCGACTTCCGCGAGCTGACCTCGGCCCCGCGTCTGAGAGCGTCGTCTTTCAAGGGACTCCGCTTCGACAAGGAGCCACAGGAATGTCTGCTGGCCGAGCTCGAAGCCCTACAACCCGATCTCGGCTCATGACTGAGGGGAGCCGGGCGAAGAAGGTGATCGGGGCCATCTACTCGGGGGCCGCGAAGCGTCTCTACGAACCCGTCGTCGTCCGCACGGCCTTCCCGCTCCTCGGCGGAGATCTCAACGACCTGGTCCTCGAGCAGGGGCGTCGGGCCGTTGCGGCAGCCGAGGGACGACCGATCCTCGACATGCCGATCGGGACGGCTTATTTCACCCTCGCGATGGCGAAACGACATCCGGGTCTCGTCGTCGGTGTGGACATCGCCGCCGGCATGGTGCGAAAGGCGCGCGATGCGGCGGCTCAAGCCGGGCTGACGAACCTAAACGCGGTGCAGGGGGACGCCCACAGCCTGCCGTTCCCCTCGGGCACCTTCGGTGCCATCTTGTGCACGAACGGCCTTCAGGTGATGCCGGGGCTGAGACAGACCCTCGTCGAGCTCGCCCGAGTCCTCGACGAAGACGGGCGTCTCTACGTGTCGACCGTCACGCTTCCACTGGGGGGTCTGCTGCCACGCGACACGGCCGAGCGCCTACCGACCGTGCTCAAGTCGGAGCGCGAGCTCGTGGGTGCTCTCGGCGACGAGGGCCTCCAGGTGACCTCCGTCGGCAAGAACCGCCTGGGGCTGCTCATAGAGGCGACCAAGAAAGCCTAGTGAAGGATCCGAACCCGGACCTCGCAGTCGAGTAGGAAGCTCCGGACCCGCTGCCAGTCCTCGTAGGTCTCTCCCTCCGTCACCACCTCGGTTATGCCGGAGTTCGCGATGAGCTTTGCGCAGGTGAAGCAGGGAACGCCGGTTATGTAGATCGACGCGCCGTCGCGCTCCGCCGGGGACGAATAAAGGATGGCATTCGCCTCGGCGTGGATCGCGATGCAGTTGTCGTGGCCCCACCCGCTGGCCGCTTCCGAGTTGGCGCGCGGGCACGCCCCTTCGTCGCAGTGGGGATGCCCGGAAGGCGCGCCGTTGTATCCGGTCGAACAGATCCTCCGATTGCGGACGACGACGGCCCCGTGCTGACGCCGGACGCAGTTGGATCTCGTCGCGGTCTCGCGGGCGATGTTCAGAAAGTAGCGGTCCCAGTCCGTAGTCCGACCGCTCTCCAGGTTCCGATGAGCAACGCTCAAGATCTCCCCCTTCTTGTTTTGGTTCTCGCTAGGTCGCTATGACTCGCAGCGGGCACGGCGTCGCGCGGCGTCCGGGGGAAGTGGACGCGCCCGCACGATTGTCTGCCGATCCGGGCGCGCGACGCAAGCACCAAAGGCCCTCCGGCGGCGCGGGTTCTTCGCGACCGCGCCCCTTATCCTCGAATCCATGACCACCGACACCGTCGCCGACGAGATCCTCCAGGACCTGCTTCGGTCGGCATGGATCGTCGAGAGCGCCCGAGCTCAGCTCTATGAAAGCTGGGCTGCCAGCCAGGAGCGTTTCGTGACCTCGGCCCGCCGCGCTCGACGGCTCGCCGAGATCGTCAACGTCTCGCTCCAGGCCCGAGGCCGCAAGCCCGATGAAGGGCTCGTCGAGCCCCACGCCGCCTGGATGAGGAGCTTGCTGGGCGACGGCCCCGAGGACACTCCTCTGGGCGACCTGTTCCTCGTGCGACTCGGCGACTGGGTCGAAGCGCACACGGCCGACTTCCTCGTCGAGGGCGCCGACGAATTCAAGGAGCTGGGACAACAGGAGCGCCAGGCGGTCTCCTTTCCGGACTCCCTGCCGTCTCCCCCGCCGTTCGAGCCCCTCGTCTCACCCGCGGTAGAGCCCCCCGGCAAGGTGCTGTTCAGGTTCGGCATCCTCGGCGATCTCCACATCGGCTCGCCGAGGTCGGAGGGTGCGGCTCGGGCCGCGGTCTCGGATCTGAACGAGTCCGGGGCGGAGCTCGTGATCCAGCTGGGCGACATCACGGACGCCGGCAACAAGCAGGAGTTCGAGCAGGCGTCGGAGATCCTCGGCGAGTTGCAGATGCCCTTTGCCACCATGCTCGGCAACCACGACGTCTTCGCCCGAGGTGAAGGACGCCTGTCCGGAAACGAGTACTACACGCCGTTATTCGGGCGCGACCCCGACGGGGTGTTGCTCGAGCACAAGGGTTTCCGGTTTGCGGTCCTGGACTCTGCGGATCTCGGAGCGTCGCCCTTTGCGCCGTTCGATCTCGTGGCCGGCGCCTTCACGGAGGGCCCGGGAGGAGCCGTCGTGGGCGGAGCCCTGACCCCTCCTCAGCACGACCTCCTGGCCGGCGTGGCGGCACCGGGCGGCCCGCCGGCCTTCCTGTTCCTGCACCACCCCCCGCAGCCCTTCACGAGCTTCCCGCCCGTCTTGTTCGGGCTCCGAGACAGCGACTCCGGAAGGCTTCACGCCACCTGCGATTCCGGCAACGTGTGGGGCGTCTTCGCCGGACACACCCACCGCAACAAAAGGGCACGCATGTTCGGCCGGGTCCCCGTCCAGGAAGTCGGGATCCCCCGAGACTTCCCCTTCGGATACGCGCTGGTCGACGTGAGCAACGAGGGCTACGCCTACAGGTTCCACCAGCTGAGTGACACCCGATTGGTCGAGGAGATGACGCCGAGCGCCACGGCCATCCATCGTCGCTACGGCCAGGGCGAGGGAGACGACCTCGCCTTTCGCTGGACTCGCTGAATCCCCCTTAACCGGCCCCCCTTCCCGCGCGCTCCGTAGCCGGACGGGTCCTTTTCCGATAGCAGATGAATTACATCCGGGTAATTAGGTGACGCTATGCAGTTTATTCGCTACTATGTGTTTAGGGCTCGGCGGCCCGGGTAACAAAGTCGACGCACGAAGTCGGACAAGTCGACAGCGACTGGAGGACAGTGTGAGCATTTTGTGGCTCATCATCGTAGGGGCGGTAATCGGTGTGGTGGCACGGTTCCTCATGCCGGGTCGTGACCCAATTGGGGTCATCGGCACCGTGCTCCTCGGCATCGTCGGAGCGGTTCTTGGTGGATTGGCGCTGGACGCTCTCATGCCGAACAACGACAACCAGGGCGTGCCGGTCATAGCCGGAATCGTCACCGCAATGGTCTTGCTCTTCGTCTACCGCAAGCTCACGTACGGGCGGCGCACCAACAACGCACTTCGGTAGGCAAAGTCTCACCACCCCCGGCCGTTCCGCCACCGGCCGGGCTCCCTTGGAAGCGGCCCTTCGGGGCCGCTTCCTCTTTTTTTGGAGGACCTTCTCGGGGCGCCGGCGATATCTTCTCGCGCATGCCCCTCGACTCCTCCCAAACCGATCCGAAGATCGGGCGCGTCGTCGAAGCGGGGCGGGCGCTAGGGGTGGAGGTCGATCCCGTGATCTTCTCGAACGAGACGCGCACCGCAGCCGACGCGGCGCGAGAGGTCGGTTGTGACGTCGCTCAGATCGTGAAGAGTCTGGTGTTCGAGTGCGACGGTGAGCCGGCGCTCTTCCTCGTTTCGGGCTCCAACCGCCTGGACCCGACCCGCGCGGCGCAAGTCGCCGCCGTCGGACGGGTGGCCAAAGCAGACGCTGAGATGGTCAAGGAGGTGACCGGGTTCTCGATCGGCGCCACTCCTCCCTTCGGCCACCAGCGGTCGCTGCGCGTGTTCATGGACGAGGATCTGCTCGCCTACGACGAGGTGTGGGCCGCCGCGGGACGAACCGACGCCGTCTTCCGGGTAAGCCCCGATGTCCTCCGAGATGCGGTGACGGCGACCGTCGACCGCATCAAGAGCGACTAGACCCGAAACGTCCGTGGTGCTCGAGCACCCCGCCGTGTTCAGGCCGCGCGGCCCCGGCGGAGAACGCGTCCTACCAGCCGGTCCGCCAGCCGCTGGGAGTCCGCTCCGTCGCGCGATTGGGACGCCTCGGCAGCGAGCTTCACAGCCGCCTCGCCGGTGGGAGCGAAGAACTCGTTGAACTTGCGTCCGAGCGTGACATCCCCGCGGATGCGCAACTTGCCGAGCAGAACCGCCTCGTCACCGGTGGCCCGGCCCTGCGTCATGGCCAACCAGGTGGTTGCGGCCATCTCGTAGACCACGTCGGGGACTTCTTCCGCGCGACCAATCGTGATGCGGCAGTCCCCGTTGCGCACGATGACCGTGAACACGCCGCCTCCGGGACCGGAGAGGTTGAACTCGTACACGGCATCGGCGCTCTTGGCCGCGTCCGGGAGGAAGGCGAGGTACAGCAACATCATCGACAGCCCGGGCGCGAACCCCGGCGCGACTCGCCCGACCGCGCGCAGGACACCCGTCGTCGTCCGCTGCCTCAGGTCGAGCGGCACGAGCCCCCCGCCGGGTGGCGGCCACTCGGCCTCGATCGGCGGCGCGTAGACGTCGACCTCCGGCATCGGGGCTCCGATCGCGCGCATCTTCTTCTCGAGTTGGATGCCGCCGTAGTTGAACAGGTCCGCCAGCGAGTAGCCAAAGATCGTCGTGTAGGTGACGTCGCCGCCGGGTGGCTGATACAGAGCCGTTCCGAGCCTCAGCGTCTCGCGCATCCCCTCGTGGATCTCTGCGATCAGCGATGGATCCTGATCGAGCAGGTCGCGTATCACCCGCGCCCCGAAGGAGACGTGACGTGACTCGTCGCGCGCTACCGCAGTGAACCCGGCGCGGAATCCCGGAAGTATGCCGTTGTTGCGCGCCCATCCCAATATGAATTTCTGTCCGGTCAGCGCCAAGACACCCTCGATGACGATGTGATAAACGGCCATCGCTTTGGCGAACAACCTGATGTCACCGGGGTTGGCGCGGAGATCGGATGTCACGCGCTCGAGATAGTCATCGAATAAGGGCGCGAAGCCGGGACCCACCCATTGCCGCGACGAGCGCAGGCGAAGCGCGAGGTCCCCGTCGCCGGCGGCCACGACCTCCTGGAACCAGCGGTCGAAGAAAACGGTGTGGCGGGCCTCGTCTACGCACTGGGTCGTCAAGAACACCTTTTGCTCGAGCAGCGGTGCCGCCGCGACGTAGGGCGTCAACGTCGCCGCCACGCGTTGCTCGGCGACGTAGAAAGCCGCCAGGGTCCACAGGAGCCTTTCCTTGTAATCGACGTCAAGGGCGAGCCAGTCCGCGCGATCCTGCGTGAAATCGAGATCGCCGACCTTCCAGTTGAGCCGCTCCCATCGCCGGTACAGCTCGCGATAGGTCGGCATCTTCCGAGCGATGTTGTCGTTGAGCCGATCGAGGATCGAATCCGGATCTACTTCGGCGAGGGTCCGAAGATCCTGGCTGTCCTCGTGCACCGCCACGGCTTGGCCTCCTGGTCCGGTCCGCTGCGGATCAGCGGTGGCCTCGATTGTCCCGCGGCTCCCGCCCGGGGACAACCGGTGTCAGGCGAGACGCTCGAGGATGCGGCCTTCCGGAGAGACCTCGAAGGCCGTGGGCACCACCGAGATGCCGTTCCTGCGAGCGATGTCGGGACGATGCGAGACATCTACCAGGACGACCTCGCGGCCCTGCTCGGTGAGCTTCCGTGCCAGGGTGTGACAGTCCGTGCAAAGTGGGTGGGTGAACTGGACCACCACCTCTTGTTCTCGGGGGATTTCGAGATCGTCGAGATCGATCTGGTGGCCGCTGCTCCTGCCTATGCCTCTCAACCTCGCAAATACCCGATAGACGGAGCAGCCGACGCAGAGGCCCGTCATCGCCGCAAGCAGCGCCAGAACCGCCACCGCGCCACCGAGCACCCACCCGATAGTGGACAGCCCGGCTGCGTGGGCGGCCGTGGCCGACGTCAAGAACAGCGCCCCGACGATGTTGGCGAAACGCGGCGGGCGCGCGTCCTCGATCTCGCCTTCACCGATCCGGGGCTGCACGACCTCGAAATAGAAGACACAGGGGAGACAGAACTTCCGACCGAAGGTGAGCCCCAGCACGAGTTGGAGGCCGAGCAGGCCCAGCAGGGGCCACGCACCAGTCACAAGGGCGACCGCGCTGACGACCCCAACGGTGGCCTGGTTGAACCGGGGGGCCCGCGCGTCGATGACGTCGGTGTCCTCGTACGGGTGAGCGATCCGTGCCCGCGAGCCTATTTGCACTGTATCCACGGGAGAAAGCTTACACTAAGTCGGGCCGTCCAAACCGGCCGGATCCCCTCGGGGCCGGCGACTAGGCCGGAGAGGTGGAGGGAGCAGGTGTGAGGTGGTGGCTTGGGCGCATCGCGGCGCGCGCCGGGCGTCGGGAGCGACGCTGGGCCGCATCGAAGTCTGCGAGACAGTGCTCGCACCACTCGGCGAGAGAGTCGCTCGAGTGACCGCAGGACGAACAGCGGATCGCCCCCTCGGTCCTGACTTCTTCGACGTGCATGGTCTTCACATCGGCCGCCGGGAGTCGCCCTGTAGCCCTGGATGGAAAATTTTTCTGCCCGCCTCGTTCCGCACCGCTGCGGTCACCTCGGCCCCAGGCTGTGGGGCCTCGCGACGGGCCTGGACCTCGAAGAGGTTGTCCCGATAGGCGTCTCCTCCCCCCAGGCGAGCCCGGGCGGAAGCGACGAGATAGGCCGGGACGAACAGGGGGCCCCAGCGCTCGTATTGGCGCACGTGCGCGAGCTCGTGATCGAGGGTCGCGAGGTCGAGATCATCCACCGCCAGGACGACGTGGCCCAGGGTGATCGCCCGGTAGCGCCAGCCAAGGCGACGGGGCCAGGCCGCGCCCTCGCACAACAGGACTCCCCTGCAGATCGATACGCGGCGGAAGAAGGGAGCCAGGGCGAGGCCGGCCAGGGACCAGACGCTCGACCACGCGATCGAGACGAACCGGCTCCACATGACGATCCGACCGGCTTGGCTAGAGGGGAACGTGCGAGAGCACGAGGATCTTGAGCTCGCTCATCTCGTCCATGGCATAGCGCAAGCCCTCTCGTCCGACGCCCGAGTCCTTGGTTCCGCCGTAGGGCATCTGATCAGCGCGGAACGCCGAGACGTCGTTGGCAATGACTCCGCCGACCTCGATGTCACGCCAGGCCTTGAAGAGAAGGTCCACATCCTTTGCGAAGACGCCTGCCTGCAGTCCATAGGCAGAGTTGTTCACCTCGGCGATCGCCTCATCGAAGTCGGAGTAGGTCCCGACCGACGTGACGGGCCCGAAGATCTCCTGGCGACGCACCTTCATGCCGGAGTCGGTCCGGCCGAGAACGGTGGGCGCGTAGAACGGGTCCTCGCGCTTGCCTCCCGTGAGCACCTCGGCCCCGGCCTGCACGGCCTCGTCGATCCATTGAGAGACGCGCTCGAGCGAATCGTGATCGATGAGCGGACCGACGTCGGTCTCGGGATCGAGGGGATCCCCGGTCTTCAACTTCTCGACCTCCGAGACCAGCATCGCGTTGAACTCCTCTGCCACCGCCTCGTGGACGAGGACGCGCTGGACGGAGATGCACGACTGCCCGGACTGGTAGTAGCCGCCGAAGGCGATCCGGGAAGCCGCCTTCTCCAGGTCCGCATCCGAGTGCACGATCACCCCTGCGTTGCCACCGAGCTCGAGCGTGACGGCTTTCTTCGGAGCGGCCTCGCGCAGCTTCCACCCGACCTCGGTAGAGCCTGTGAACGAGATCTTCCTGAAGCGTTCGTCCTCCGCCATCTCCCCTGCCTGGCTCCCACCGACCGGCAGCACCGAACACATCGCCGGGGGGAGGTCCGTCTCGGCGAAGATCTCGCCCAGGACGAGCGCGCCCAGCGGCGTCTTCGTCGCGGGCTTGATCACTATGGGCGCGCCGACCGCGAGAGCCGGAGCCATCTTGTGTGCGACCAGGTTGACGGGGAAGTTGAACGGCGCGATTGCGAGGACCGGGCCGAGAGGGAACCGACGGACGAGCCCCACGCGCGATCCGGAAGACGCTTCGGTGTCGAGACGCATGAGCTCACCGCCGTCGCGCCGGGTCTCCTCCGCAGCCCATCGGAAAGTGTTGACTCCACGAGCGACTTCGACCTTCGCCCACTTGATCGGCTTTCCGCCCTCCAGCGCGATGACCTCTGCGATCTCGTCCATCCGTTCCGACAAGCGCCTCGAGATGTGGACAAGCGCTTCGGCACGCGCGTGCACGGGCAGCTTGCGGGTCTCGTCGAATACTTCGTGGGCCGCGGCGATGGCGCGCTCGATGTCGTCGTCGGTCGGGGACGCGACCCTGGCCACGATGGCACCGTCATAGGGGCTCTTCACGTCGAACGTCTCGGTACCCTCGCGCCACTCCCCGGCTACGAGAAAGCTCTTCGTCTCGGTCATCACTCCCCCGAACTGGCGGGTACCCCCACCGGAAGTCGGACTGTCACCCCCGATGGTAGCCACGCCCGGCACAGACCAGAATCGTCCCGTTCGCTCCCCACGGACACCGTCTTTGTACGAAGTGGCACGCCGGGTCTAGCGCAGGGGCTCGCCCGTAGCCCCTCGGGCCGCATAATCCTTGTATGGCACGTCGTCCGCGCTCGCTCTCCTGTCTCTTGTGCGCAGGAGCGCTGGGTTTGGTCACCGAGTTCGTCCCGGCTTCGGCTGCCCCCGCGTGTGGTGGCCGAGCAGCAACGATCACCGGAACCGACGGCGACGACCATCTGCGAGGAACCCCGGGGGCGGACGTCATCCGGGGCCGAGGAGGAGCCGACGAGATTCTCGGACGAGGCGGCAACGACATCATCTGCGGAGACGGCGGTGGGGACAGGATCTCGGCAGGCGAAGGAAGCGACATCGCGATCGGCGGGCCCGGATCCGACTTCGTCGCGGGAAACGCGGGAGCCGATCGGCTAACGACCGGCGGGGGCCCCGATACCGCTTCGGGCGGAACCGGTTCGGACCGCCTCGAGACAGGCCGCAACGGGGACACGGCCGCGGGGGGGCCGGGAGACGACCGCCTTGCGGGGGGACCGGGCAGCGACTACGCGTCGTTTACTCGCAGCAACCGCGCCGTCGACGTCTCGGTCGCCGGGATCGCGACGGGCGAGGGACTCGACTCTTTGTCGGGGATAGAGAACGTAGAGGGATCGCGCTTCGATGACCGGATCACCGGGAGCGTCGGCGTGAACTTCGTGAAAGCCGGCCGGGGCCGGGACGAGGTCGCAGGAGCAGGCGGGGGCGACTTCCTCGTAGGCGGCAGCGGGGCCGACAGCGTGAACGGCAACGATGGAGACGATTTCCTCAGCGGAGCCGACGGCGCGGACGTCCTCGCCGGGCAATCGGGCAAGGACCTCGTCTTCGGGGAGCTCGGGCCCGACGACATGTTCGGGGGGCCGGGAGACGACGAGATCAGGGGCAGCCAGGACGACGATCTTCTCGCCGGCGGGCCCGGGGACGACTACCTCGAGGGACAGCTCGGCATCGACGTCGTCACCTACAAGAACTCCTCCGTTGGGGTGGAGGTCGACCTCACGGAGGGTGGGGCCACGGGAGAGGGAAACGATCGCTTCTTCGGGATCGACAACGTCACCGGGAGCGAGTTCGACGACCGCATCGTCGGCGATCCGGTAGCGAACACGCTCCGGGGTGCAGGCGGCGATGACGAGATCGACGCCCGAGACGGCTTCGACATCCTCAACGGCAACGACGGGGTGGACGACCTCGACGGGGACGAGGGCACCGATGTCTGCAAGAACGGCGAGATCCTGGCCGACTGCGAGAGCTGAGGATCACTCCGCGAGGATCTCGGCCGCCTTCAGCGCCAGCCAGACCTCGAGCCTGTCCTCGGCCTCCGAGAGGTTGCGGTCGAGAAGCTCCTCCGCTTGTCGCACCCGGTAGCGAAGGGTGTGCCGGTGAACCCCGAGGGCCTCGGCCCCCTGCTCCCAGCGCCCCCCGGCTTCGATGAACGCCCGGACGGACTCGACGAGGTGCGACGACTTGCTCTTGTCGCGATCTATGAGCGGTCCGAGAACCGAGCGGACGAACCCATCGAGCACGCCCGGCGGCTGGGCTCCGAGCAGGAAACCGTAGGAGCCGAGATCGCTGGGCAGCGCGATCGACTTCATCTCGGGGGCGGCTCTCAGAGCAAAGAGAGCGGCGACATACGAATCGCGGATCCGCTCCGGGTCAACGGATTCGCCCACACCGATCCTGAGCCCGGTAGCCCCGTTGCCCTCCTCCCCCAGGGTCTCTCTGACCTCGGCGATCACCGCCTTTGCGAGCGCCCCCGGATCAGGATGGTCCACCACCGCGGCCACGCGACCGCCGGCTATCCCGACGCGGGCCGTGGGGGCGCGCGCCCCGGTGGCCGCGTCGACGGCCCACGCGAGGTCATCCACCTGCCCCTCGGATCGCTCCTGTTCGATTACGAGCACAGACAGGCGGGCGTCGCTCCCGAAGCCGACCAGCTCGAGGCGGCGGGCAAGCTCTTTGCCCTCGAGCCTCCCCTCGAAGGCCTCGCTCAGGACGTCGCCGGCAACTCGCCTCTCGGTCTCGATTACTGCCCGGCGAGACGAAAGCAGCAAACCCAGCACCGTGACCGCGTGATGGATTACGATCCTGTCGCGCTGCTCGATGCGAGCTTGCTTTCCGAACACCAGCACGCCTTCGGGGCGATGACCGCCTCCGGTGCTGACCGCCAGTGCCACGCTGGTCCCCCTCGGGCCCGCCTGACCCGCCGTCGCCGGGCCGCGACGCGCAAGGATGTTCTTGGGCAGGCCCGCCCACACCTCGGCCGCGTCGGGAAGATGTGCACCCTTCGCGACGGCCTCGGCCGTCACGGCCCCCCGCGCATCAAAGAGAAAAGCCCAGCCGGGAGCCAGCTGCACGACCTGTTCGAGCACCTCCGAGGGGCCGGCTCCTGCCGTCACCATCGAGGTCAGACGCTCGTGGACCTCGACCGACATCTGCGCGTCCCGAAGCCGGTCCTCGCCGAGGCGAGAGGAGACCACCTCGGTGATCGCGATGAAGGGCGTGGGATAGGGGACCTCGACGACCGCGAACCCGACCTCGTCCGCCATCTCGACGATCGGCAACGGTACCCGCTCGAACCCGAAACCAAGCCCCAGCCCGAGTCCCGCCAGATCGGCGTCGACCAGCCTCTGGAGGTAGGCGCGTTGGTGCGGCGCCGAGCCCTGGAGGCCCATCCCGGTGGTGAGCAGGAACTCACCACCCGACAGCCACTCCGTTGGATCCGTCAGCTCGGAGGTATGGGCCCATCGGATAGAGCGCTCGATGCCCGCTTCGCCGGCCACCAGTCGCAGATCGAGAGAAGGCACTTCTAGCAGGTCTTTTACGGTTACTGGCATGTTCTCCGAAGTGTACAAACGCTCTTCGGGGAGTCTGCCGCCCGGGACCTAAGGGCCTCGGCGAGGCCGGTGCTAGCGTCCGCTTCAGGCGAGGTGCTTCCTACTCGAGACGGGGGACGGCCATGACAGACCGGGTGCGGAGCTCTCTTCCCGGGCCCAATTCGAGCGACTGGGTCAAGCGGCGGGAGGAGGCCGTGCCGCGAGCCGCCTTCAACACGGCCCCCGTCTTCGTGGCCGGCGGCGACGGAGCCGAGGTCTCGGACGTCGACGGCAATCGCTTCATCGACCTGGCCGGTGGTCTCGGGGTTCTCAACGTTGGCCGCGGGAACGAACGGGTGCTACGCGCCGTGCACGAGCAAGTCGATGCCTTCATGCACGAGTGCTGGCACGTCTCGATGTACGCCGGTTACGTCGAGCTCGCCGAGCGTCTCAACGAGCTGACGCCCGGCGAGCACGAGAAGAAGACGTTGCTTGCGAACCCGGGGGCCGAGGCAGTCGAGAACGCGGTCAAGATCGCGCGCTACGCGACGGGGCGAGACGGAGTCGTCGGGTTCACGAACGGTTTCCACGGTCGGACACTGATGGGCATGACGCTCACGGCGAAGGAGATGCCTTACAAACGAGGCTTCGGTCCGTTCGCGCCGGAGGTCTACCGAGCACCTTTCCCCTACCCCTACCGCTGTCCGGCGGGCCGCGCGAAGCAGGATTGTTGCGACCTCTCCTGTCTCGATCAGACCGTGGACCTGATCGACTCGCAGCTCGGATTCGAAAACGTCTCGTGCATCGTCATCGAGCCCGTACAGGGCGAGGGCGGGTTCGTCGTCGCGCCCGAGAACTACATGCCGGCGTTGCGGGCCGTCTGCTCGGAGCGCGACATATTGCTGATCGACGACGAGATCCAATCGGGTATGGGGCGCACCGGCAAGCTCTTCGCCATCGAGCATTACGACGTCGTCCCCGACATCATCACCACCGCGAAGTCGCTCGGGGCGGGACTGCCGATCTCCGGCGTGACGGGCTCGACGGAGGTCATGGACGCGCCCCACGTGGGTGGCCTCGGAGGGACCTATGGAGGCAACCCCGTGGCCTGCGCGGCGGCCCTTGCCGTGCTTGCCGAGCTTTCGGAGACAGACATCCTCGAGCGCGCTACTCGTCAGGGCAAGCTCATCAGAGAGCGGCTCGACCCCCTGGAGGATTCACTCCGGGTGGTGGGCGAGGTGAGGGGTCTCGGACCGATGGTCGCTCTGGAGCTGGTGGTGGACGAAAAAACCAAAGAGCCTGCGAAACTAGAGACCGCGGCCGTCGTCAAGCGGTGCCACGAACGGGGCGTCCTGGTGCTGAAGGCAGGGACGTACGACAACGTCGTGCGCTTGCTGGCGCCGCTGGTCATCTCTGAAGAGGATCTGAACGAAGGGCTCGACGTCCTGGTCGAGTCACTGGAATGGGTCGAGAGAGGAATGCCCGAGTGAGCTTGCCCCCAATCAGAACGGGATTGGCGTCGTGCTCGTAAACGGGACGATCGAAGAGGGCAAGGGGCCCTCCTTCGCGGTAGTCAACCCGGCCACCGAGGACGTCATCATCCAGGTCGGCTCCGCCACCGAGCAGCAGGTCGACGCGGCCGTCACCGGTGCGAAGCGTGCGTTCCCCAGCTGGAAGAAGACGCCTGCCGCCGAGCGCGGCGAGATGCTTCACTCGCTGTCGCGCTGGCTGAACGAACAGGCCGACACTCTCGCCGTCACGTTGACCCGGGAGGGAGGCAAACCCCTCGTCGAGAACCGGGACGAGATGGGCTGGAGCGCGGCCTGCTGTGATTTCTACGCGGAGCTCGGTCGCACCGAGCGCGGGCGGATCGTCCCCTCGGGGGAGGAGGGCCAGCTCTCGCTCGTCCTTAAGGAGCCCTTCGGCGTGGTCTCGGCCATCGTTCCCTGGAACTATCCGATCCTGCTATTGATGTGGAAGCTCGCTCCGGCGCTGGCCGCGGGCAACACGGTCGTGATCAAACCGTCGCCCTACACGCCGCTGTCGACCCTCGAGCTTTGTGAGGGGTTCGCGAACATCTTTCCGGAGGGAGTGGTCAACGTCGTCATCGGTGAGGCCGACGTCGGCCGCCGGTTGGTCGCGCACCCCGACGTGGCCCTGATCGCGTTCACCGGCTCGGTGGAGACCGGCAAGCAGGTGATGACATCGGCGGCCGAGCAGATGAAGAAGGTCCATCTCGAGCTCGGCGGGAAGGACGCGTTCATCGTCTGCGAAGACGTCGACCTCGAGGTCGCCGCGAAGGGGGCGGTCTGGGCCTCCTATCTCAACTCCGGGCAGGTATGCACGTCGGCCGAGAGGCTCTTCGTCGTCGAGGACGTCTACGAAGACTTCGTCGAAGCTTTCCTTGCGGAGACCAAAGAGCTCGTCGTGGGTGATCCGATGGAGGACGCAACGGATATCGGCCCCATGGTGCGAGGGGTTCAGCGCGAGCGGGTCGAACGCCAGCTCGAAGGCGCGCGGGCCGCCGGCGCGAAGATCCTCCACGGCGGAGACAGGGGATCCTTCGACAAGGGCTACTTCCTGACCCCTGCGGTGGTCGTCGACGTTGACGATTCGATGGAGCTGATGACCCAGGAGACCTTCGGCCCGGTCGCCCCGCTCGTGAAGACCTCGAGCCTCGACGAAGCCATCCGGCGCGCGAACGCGAGTGAATACGGGCTCGGAGCCAACGTGTACACGCGTAGGCTTGACTACATGCTCAAGGCGATGGAGGAGCTGGAGGCCGGCACCGTGTGGTTCAACGACCCCCTGACGGATAACGAAGCGGCTCCCTTCGGGGGGATGAAGTCCTCGGGCAACGGCAGAGAGCTGGGGCCCGAGGGACTCGACGACTTCCGCCAGACCAAGCACGTCCATATCGACACGAAGATGGATGCCAAGTCCTGGTGGTATCCGTACTCCAAGTACGTCGCGCATCAGGCCGAGCACGGCACGGCCCCCGGGTAAGCGGGTCGAGAACATGTCCGACGTCCGTCTCGAGCACCTCACCAAGTCCTTCAAGGACACGGTCGCGGTAGACGACATCTCGTTGACGATCAAAGAGGGCGAGTTCTTCTCGCTCCTCGGTCCCTCGGGGTGCGGTAAGACGACTACGCTGCGAATGATCGGAGGGTTCGAGGAGCCAACCTCGGGCGGCGTCTATGTCGGCGACACCGAGGTGTCCGGGCTGCCGCCCTACAAACGGAACGTCAACACGGTCTTCCAGTCCTACGCGCTGTTCCCGCATCTCACGGTGTACGAGAACATCGCCTTTGGTCTGAAACGTAAGAAGGTGGACAAGAGCGAGATCAAGAGCCGCGTGCTCGAGATGCTCAAGCTCGTGGATCTCGAAGGCTACGAAGACCGCAAGTCGACGCAACTCTCGGGGGGACAGCAGCAACGGGTTGCGCTCGCTCGTGCGCTCGTCAACAGGCCTTCTGTCTTGTTGCTCGACGAACCCCTCGGCGCGCTCGACCTCAAGCTGAGAAAGCAGCTGCAGCTGGAGCTCAAGCGGATCCAGAGCGAGGTCGGGATCACGTTCGTCTACGTGACGCACGATCAGGAAGAAGCGATGACCATGTCGGACCGTCTCGCGGTTATGAACGCGGGGCACTTCGAGCAAGTGGGCGCTCCTCAGGAGGTCTACGAGCTGCCGGCCACGGAGTTCGTCGCAGGTTTTCTGGGAGCCTCCAACCTCCTGGCAGGCGAGGTGGCGCGCGTCGAAGGTCCGGTCGCGGAGATACGCCTTGCGGCAGGAGGAACGGTGGCTCTGCCGGTCGAGAGGCTGCCGGTGGAGCGCGGGCCGGTCCACGTCGGGGTAAGGCCGGAGAAGATCGAGATCAAGCGCCCGGGAGTCCCGGAGGCAGACGCGGCGAGCAACACCATCGAAGCGACCATCGTCATCTCGACCTACACGGGCGTGAGCACCTCATACGAATGCAGAACGCGCGACGGCGCCAAAGTCGTCGTGTACGTGCAGAATCTAGGCACCGACATCGAATCGATAGGCGCGGGAACGAACGTCCGGCTCAAATGGGATCCGGAGCACACATTCGCAGTGATCAGACGGAACGGCGCGGTTACTACGAGGGAGGATCTGTAGATGAACGACAAAGAGCGCGAGAGGCTGGCTCGGGAGCTTTCGACGAGCGCGCACCGCTCCATGACGCGCCGAGACCTGCTCAGGAGAATGGGCATCGGGGCCGGGGCTCTCTCGGTCAGCGCCTTCCTCGCGGCCTGCGGAATCGGCGGCGAGGCCGAACGGAACCAGTCCAACGGCGAGGACGCCGGGCTCACGACCGAGGAGAAGACCGGCGAGCTCAACTTCGCCAACTGGATCGCGTACATCGACAAGAAGGGCGGCAAGAGTCCCACTCTCGAGCAGTTCCAGGCCGAGACCGACATCTCCGTGAACTACAAGACCGTCATCAACGACAACGCTTCGTTCTTCGGGCAGATACGCGAACCGCTCTCGGCCGGCAAGTCGACGGGGTGGGACCTCATCGTGGTGACGGACTGGCTCGTTGCAAAGATGATCCGACTCGGCTACCTCGAGGAGATCGACCACTCGAAGCTGCCGAACTTCGAGGCACACGCCGGAGACCTCTACAAGGACCCCGACTACGACCCCGACAACGCGCACAGCGTGCCGTGGGCCTCGGGGATCACCGGCATCGCCTACAACAAGTCTCTGACCGGCCGGGACATCACAAGCGTCCAGGACCTCTTCGATCCCCAGTTCGCCGGCAAAGTCGGCATGATGCTCGAGATGCGAGACACGATGTCGCTGATCCTGTTGGGCGAGGGCATCGAGCCGAAGAACGCGACCCTGGAGGACGTCGAAGCCGTCCAGCAGAAGCTGTTACAGCAGCGCGAAGACGGCATCGTTCGCAAGTACTACGGAAACGACTACGTGCAACCCCTCGCACAGGGCGACCTGGCGCTCACAATCGCGTGGTCGGGTGACGTGCTCGGCAAGACGCTGGGGAACCCGGACATCAAGTTCGTCGTGCCGGACGAGGGCGGGATCCTCTGGGTGGACAACATGTGCATCCCGCAGAACGCCGAGCACCCGATCGACGCCATGATGATGATGGACTTCGTCTACCAGCCGGAGATCGCGGCGCAGATGACCGCGTGGATCAACTACATCTGTCCGGTTCCCGAGGCTCAAGACATCCTGAAGGAGGCGAAGGACGCGTACACGCGTCAGGTGGCGAGCAGCCCCCTCGTGTTCCCGACCCCGGAGATGGAGGACAAGCTCCACCACTACAAAGACCTCGACGAAGAAGAGGAAGCGCAGTGGAACGAGCTGTTCGACGAGGTCGTCCAAGGCTGAGTTGAGCACCCGCCGGCGGGGCTCGGCCCCCTACCTGCTCTCCTTCCCGGGAGTCTTGTGGCTCGCGCTTTTCTTCCTCGTGCCGATGATCACGATGTTCTCGGTGTCGTTGCAGGAGGGAACGCTCGAAACCGGTTTCGTCTTCACGGGTAGGTGGCGTAACTACCTCGACGCGTTGGGCAAATACGACACCCAGATGATCCGGTCGGTCACCTACGGCCTGATCGTGACCATTCTGACGCTCGTGATCAGTTTCCCCATCGCCTATTGGATCGCCCGCAAGGCAGGCAACAAGAAGAACCTGGTACTTCTTTTGCTGCTTCTGCCTTTCTTCACCCCCTATCTGCTGCGGACGATCTCGTGGCAGACGATCCTGGCGGACGAGGGGCTGGTGCTGGGCACGTTGAAGGACTGGGGGGTGCTCGGTGACTCCTTTCGGCTTCTGGCAACTCCGGTCGCCGTCATCTCCGGGATGACTTACAACTTCCTGCCCTTCATGGCACTGCCGCTTTACGTAGCCCTCGAGCGGATGGATCCGGCGTTGCTCGAGGCCGCGTCGGACCTCTATTCGACGAGACGCCAGGCTTTCTTCAAGGTCACGCTCCCGCTTTCGCTTCCGGGCGTCTTCGCCGGGTCGCTGCTGACGTTCATCCCGGCCGTCGGTGACTACGTCGACCCGGAGATCCTCGGAGGCGTGAACACCACGATGATCGGCCAGGTCATCCAGCGCGAGATGCTCAACAGCTTCGATTTCCCCGAGGGGGCCGCGATCGCGTTCATCCTGATGGCCGCGATCCTCCTTGGCGTGTTTTTCTACGCGCGTGCGCTGGGCACCGAGGAGCTGACCGGCTGATGGCGGTCAAGGAGACGACGGCGCCCTCGGGCCTGGCGCTCGAGAAGCAGCCGCGCCGGCGACGCGGTCAACGCAAGGGCCGCTTCCTCGGCATCTATACCGGCGCGGTGATCGCCTACTTGTTCCTGCCGATCGCCGTGATGATCGTGTTCGGCTTCAACGACTTCGGCGGCAAGTTCAATTTCGTCTGGCGCAGTTTCACGCTCGAGCACTACCAGAACCTCTTCGAGCTCCCCGACCTCACGAACGCGATAAAGACCTCCGTGATCATCGCGGCACTGGCGAGCCTGATTGCGACGGTGCTGGGAACTTGCATCGCGCTGGCCCTGACCCGCTACAACTTCAGGGCGCGCAGCGGGCTCAACCTGTTCATCTTCTTACCGATGGCCACCCCCGAGATCATCCTCGGTGTCTCCTTGCTGGGGATGTTCGTGACGATCAACTTCGCGCGTGGATTCTGGACGATCCTGCTGGCCCACATCATGTTCTGCGTCTCGTATGTCGTCGTCACCGTCAAGGCCCGCACGGCGGGCTTCGATCACAACCTCGAGGAAGCGGCACAAGATCTCGGGGCCAATCCCTGGACGACGTTCTGGACGGTCACGTTCCCCTTGATCTTCCCGGGGATCCTGGCCGCCGCCATGCTCGCGTTCGTTCTCTCCCTGGACGACTACGTGATCACGGAGTTCGTGGCCGGCGGCGAGCTGACCTTCCCGCGCTACGTCTTCGGAGCCACCCGCTTCGGCATACCCGGCCAGGTGAACGTCTTCGGAACGATCATCTTCTTGATCGGAGTGATCTACGTGGTCGTGACCCTGCTCAGGACCCGTCGGGCCGACAAGACGCCCCCGGCACTACCGATGAG
>JALZBR010000061.1 GCA_030863485.1 Actinomycetota bacterium | reverse complement strand
AGATCCAGAAGAAGCTGCAGGCCGAAGCCGGCCCGCTCCAGGAAAGCGGACCCGTCATCAGCCCGCGCTGGGTCGGCAGCGGCTGGACCATCTTCAACAACAAGGGCAACCCGGTCCGCCAGTACGAGCCCTTCTTCTCCGCCTCACACCGGTTCGAGTTCGCCGCCATCTTGGGTGTCGGCTCCGTGCTCTTCTACGACCCCCTCGAGCGCGTCGTCGCCACCCTCAACCCCAATGACACATGGGAGAAGGTCGTCTTCGACCCCTGGCACCAGACCACCTGGGACGTCAACGACACCAGCCTACTCGACCCGCGGTTCGATCGAAACATTGCCGGCTACGTCGGTGCGTATCTGTCCGGGAGGTGGCGCAGCTGGCACGACCAGCGCGTCGAGGGAGCACTAGGCCTTCACGAGCGTGTCGCCGCCGAGAAGACCGCCGCACATGCTGGCACTCCTCCACAAGTCTGGCTTGACATACTTGGTCGTGCCTTCCTCACGGTCGCGCACAACCGCGTCGACGGAGCTGACGAACGCTACGCCACGCGCGTACGGCTCGATGTCGAGGGAAACCAGCGCGAGTTCCTGGACGCCCGCGGGCGTAGCGTCGTTTGCTACGGCTACGACTTCTCTGCCAGCCGAGTCTTGCAGGCCAGCATGGATGCCGGTGAGCGTTTACTCCTCACCGACGTGCTGGGCAAGACGATCTTCGCCTGGAACAGCCGGGGCTTCCGCTTCAGGACTGAGTACGATCCGCTGCGACGGCCCCTGCGCTCATTCGTGCGGAGCGGCGAAACCGAAGACGAAGTGCTGCACGAGCGGACCGAGTACGGCGAAGGCCAGCCGGACGCTCGCCGACTCAACCTGCGACTGCAGACATTCCGCCAATACGACGGGGCTGGGGTCGTAACAAACGAAGCCTACGACTTCAAAGGCAACCTCCTACGCACAAGCCGTCAGCTGGCAAAGGAATACCGGCACACCCTCGACTGGACCGGGGCCGTTGCACTCGAGGAGCAGCACTATGCCACCCATACGAGCTTCGACGCACTCAACCGCCCAGTCACGCTAACAACACCCGACAGCAGCGTCGTCCGCCCCCACTACAACAAGGCCAACCTGCTCGAGCGGCTCGACGCCAACATACACGGGGCGGAAGAAGCAACCGAGTTCGTTGCCGGCATCGACTACAACGCCCGAGGTCAGCGGACCGTCTGCGCCTACGGCAATGGTGTCCGCACTACGTACGACTATGACCAGATGACCTTTCGGCTCTCGCGCCTCAGAACGCTGCGTGACCATGGCCGGCTGCAGGACCTCGGCTACACGTATGACCCCGCTGGCAACATCACTCATATCAGCAACGACGCGCAGCAGACCATTTTCTTCCGCAACCGCCGCGTAGAGCCGTCATCCGACTACACTTACGATGCCATATACCGCCTCATTGAGGCCACCGGGCGGGAGCACCTCGGACAGTTCGCTGGCGGGTCGGTCGGCCCGTGGCCGCCCAGCCACACGGACGCACCGCGCATCGGCCTACTCCATCCCGGGGACGACGCCGCCATGGGACGCTACGTGGAGCGCTATAGCTTCGATGAGGCCGGGAATTTTCTTCGGATGATCCACCAGGGCACCGACCCGGCCAACCCAGGCTGGACCCGGACGTACCAATACAACGAGCCCAGCCTCTTGCAGCCCGAACTCGCGAGCAACCGCCTGTCATCAACGGCGGCCGGCGACGAGCATTCACGCACACCGTTGACCTACGACACCCACGGCAACACCACCTCCCTGCCCGAGGTGTCGCTGATGCGCTGGAACCACAAGGATCAACTCGAGGCAACCGCCCAACAAACCGTGCTCAACGGCGGAACGCCAGAAACGACCTACTACCTCTATGACGCCGCCGGGCAGCGTGTCCGCAAGGTGACGGACCGTCAGGGCGTTTTCGGCGCTGAACCGAGTCGCAAGTGCGAGCGCGTCTACGTAGGTGATCTCGAGATCTACAGGGAGTTCAGCGGTGAGACGCTCAAGTTGGAGCGCGAGACCCTGCACATCGTCACCGACCAGCAGCGCATCGCCCTAGTCGAAACGCGTACCGAAGGCGAGGACGGGCCGACGCGTGTCTCCCGCTTCCAAATCTCCAACCACCTCGGCTCCGCCCAGCTTGAGTTGGATGAGACTGGAAAGATCCTCTCGTACGAGGAGTACTACCCGTACGGCAGCACGTCCTATCAAGCATCTCGGGTGCAGCTGGAGGCACCGAAACGCTACCGCTACACAGGAAAAGAACGAGACGAGGAGAGCGGACTCTACTATCACCGGGCACGCTACTACGCGCCATGGCTGGGGCGTTGGACGTCGTGCGACGCCGGTATGTTCGAGGGGGTGGGGCAGGGGTGGGCGCGGTTAGACCACCCGTATGTGTACGTCGAAAACCGCCCTGTAGTCGCCATTGACCCCGACGGCGGTCCCGCTTGGTTTGTGGTGATCGGCGCGGTCCTGATTACGTCATTGACCGTGATAAGCCCCGCCAACGCCCCAGGGCCTGGGGATCCTACCTACAGATCCATCTCAGAACTGGAGTTCGGCGCCAATGTCGCACTGAACGTAGTTTCGGGAGGCGCGGGAAGCGCTGTCGGGCAGAACCTGGTAAAGCAGCCAGGGTCCAAAGTGCTTGCAGGTGCGGTCGGTGGTACGACGGCCGGCGGGCTGATGGGGGTGGGCGGAACAGCAGTCTCCGATGTGGCGCGCGGCGAGGCGAGTCCGCTAGAAGCGTACGCACGTAACACGGTCATGAGTGCTGGAATCGTCGGAGCGATGGGTCTTGGCCTGGGGCTCTTTTCCCGCGTATTCGGGGGACCTGCTACCCGACCCTCTTCCGCCTCCTCAACACAGCCGTCGCAGACTGCCTCGTCAGGGCCGACGCGGTCTGCACCGTCGCCTACAGGGCCATCGGCTTCTGCGCAGTTGGGCAGTCCAGCGCCCCCTCCTCCTGCGACAGCAACGCCAGCCGGAGGAACGCCTGCCCCAGCATCTCCTACTGTGCAATCGCCAGCTGTGGCGGGGGCAACCCCACAGCTCACGGTCATTACCACTAATGCACGAATGCAGGCGCTCGCAACCGTGGCAGAGAGTGGGCCCCGGTGGGTTGCTGGTGATCTTCAACTCTTCACAGCCTACACGCAGTCGATGGCGGCTGCTCGTTCCACTGCAACCCAGCGTGCGGCGTTTAATCTGCTCCGCCCGAGGATGTCAAGGCGTGTCAGTCTCGGCGGCCCGATACATCATTGGCGATATCCTATTCAGTCATTTGCTAGTGAGGCGACAGCTGCAGAAAATCTCTACCTACTGCGCAACGAGCAATTGCACTTGCAGCTTCACCGCGCAATTGGAGTCCAAGGCGCTCCGTATCGCGCGATGCAGTGGGGACAGCAAACGGAAGTCCAATCTATGTTCAACTTTTGGTCGTCGCGTCAGAGATTGAGTGATGTTATGAGCGCACTGCCGTAGGCTTACTTGTAAGCCGGGGCTTTAGCACCAGCTATTGAAGAGCAGCAAGTGAGGAGGAGTATTCTGGCAACTATGAGCGATAGTGGCCGACGTTTCGCTGCGATCGTGTTACTCGTCCTCTCCGGTTCGGTTTCGGTAGTAATAGGATGGAAAATGGCACGCCCGGCCCTCGCCTTGGACGAGACGTCGAATTTTAGCGGCCACGTGGTTCTATGGGTAAGTCAACCAAACTTATCTGCCTTCCTCGATGTGAGCGTTGTATCCCCCGAGATGGCGATTGAGTCGCGGGAGATCGGAGGCCTGGATTTCACGGTCTCCTTGCGAGAACCCTCTGGTGGGCGACCACCTGGGGCAGGCGTAAAATGGCTTCTTGCTCTAGTCGGTGACGCTCGCCTCCGCCATATATCCCGAATGAGCCCTGCCAGCGGGCGAACAGTAACGGAGCCGGCGGCGTTGGGCCCCTACTTCGGGAGGGATGCCCAATTCTTCTCGGGTGACGCATCTGCCCGGCACTCTTTGCGAGGAATCCCGATGCGGCCGGTCGTTGTCGAGTCAGGGGAAAGGATAACCGCACGCATGCCGCGCCTCTCAGCCGACTCACTTCTTTCTCTTCCTGGAGCGCCACCGTCAACAAATGATTTGCCGGTACAAGGAGACTGGTATCGTCCTCAAGAGATATCGTTTTGGGCGGATGTTCAGATTGACCGATCACCAATTTTGAGGGTGGAAGAATACGCGCCAGTCGAAGCGCTCGTCTCGGATGAGGGCTTCGTGTGGGCAGATAAGAAAGGCTTCACCGCGTCGGTATCGCTCGAAGATCTTCGTAAAAGTGCCATCGCTGAGCGTGATCTGTTCTTTGGTGCCCTCCTTATAGGTGTCGGGATACCTCTCGTTATCGATGCTCTAACTAGGTTGATTATCCCCCCAGGGTGAGAGCCGTGCACCCGGGCCCGTCTGTAGCTGAGGGGGGCGCGACCGCTGGCGTCGCGGTCGGCCGCGGGGACGTCGCCGGTAGGTCTACGGTCGGTCAGAAACAGGGGCCCCTGAGTGCGCTTACCCACGAGCTCGCGCAGCAGCGGTTGGTACCGGTGGTCCACCGCACCCGTCGCACCTCGCCGCCCTTCCCGACCACCGGGGCACTGCGGTCAGAGAGGTCGAGGTCTTCGACGTTGAGGTTCAACAGCTCCTCTGCGCGGGCGGCGGTGTCGTAAGCCAGGCGCCAGAATGTGCGCTCACGCAGCGCGTGGACGACGTTGCGCCCGGCCATGACGCGGTTGCCCCACAGTCCTCTCCAGCGTGCGCATCGGGATGGTTCGCTTGCGCTGCTCCCCCCGCCGGGTGGTGTTTGCCCGGCGGCGCTCACGGCTCGGACTACGTCGGTGGTCACCCAGCCCCGCTTGTGCGCATACGACCACAGCGAGCCCAGCGCTGCCCGGTGGCGGTTCCACGTCTGCCCGGTGGCGTCGCCGGCCAGCTCTTGCAGTAGCCCGGTCAACTCGTCGGCTCCCACCGCTGCGATGGGCTGCTCCCCGTGCTGCTCGACCAGCCGACCCAGGGTGTGGCGGTACTTGCGGGCCGTGCCCGCGGCCAAGTCCACCCGCTCGAAGAACGTCGTCACGGCCTCGACGACTGTCGCCTGGCAGCGTTCGGAATGGATGGGTGTCACTGTCGCCTTCACGCGGCCTCCCGTTACCGCAGGGAACGCTGCAAGTTCGACCCTGCTCAACCCAGCATCTGCCTGTGACCTCCAGTGGCAACTGGCGTTGTTCTGGTAGCGCTTTCTGGCGCTAGAAGCGCTACCGCAGGCTTACTCCCTGACGACGCGCCATATCAAGGAATCTCAGCAGAGGACCGTTTATCATGCTGATGTGGAGACGCTGGAGCGCGCCGGCGCCACCGCGATAACCCGGACGGAGATGTCACGTCCCGTCCGGCTCGCGCTTGAGTTGGGCATCATCGCCACCGGGGAGACGGTGCTCGACTATGGCTGTGGGCACGGTGAGGATCTTCGCGCACTCGCGGACAACGGTGTCCAGGCGACCGGTTGGGACCCCGTCCACCGCCCCGATGGTGAACTTCGAGACGCCGATGTCGTCAACCTCGGGTACGTCCTCAATGTCATTGAAGACCCCGCGGAACGCGTCGACGCGGCCCGCCGGGCTTGGGGGTACGCAAACAAAGCCCTGGTCGTTGCTGTCCGCACTAGCAACGAGGCCGCCGCCCTCGCGTCGGCCATACCACACGGTGACGGCTGCCTAACTGGCAGGGGCACCTTTCAGAAGCTCTATCGGCAGTCGGAGGCCGGCGAGTGGCTCAACGGTGCCCTCAACACATCAGCGATTCCGCTGTCCATTGGCGTGTTTGTCGCGTTCAAGGACGAGAAGGCTGAGCAGGAGTGGCTCGACGCTCGGCAGCGGGAGCGACGACGAATCCTGCGTCTGCGGCGACCAGCCACTCCGAAGAAGACCAAGCGGGACCTTGCCTACGAGCAACACGCACGACTCTTAGCCCCGCTCGAAGAGTTCCTTGCCGACCGCGGTCGACTGCCCGTCGAAGGTGAGGCGGAATGGGTTGCTCCCATCCTCGACACATTCGGGACGCTCCCCAAAGCGTTCCAGGTCATCCGCCACGTCGCAGACGAGTGCTTCTGGGACCACGGCGCGGCCGCGCGTCGAGAGGAGCTCAGGCTCCGGTTCGCTTTGGCTCGGCTGCGTAAGCGGCCAAAGTTCAACGATCTGCCCGTCGGTGTCCAGCGCGACGTCAAGGCGCTGTTCGGCTCGTACCGAGCTGCGTGCGAGCAGGCTGATGATCTTCTCTTCTCCGCGGGCAATCTCGAAGCGCTCAAGGCCGCTGCGGCAGCCGCACCGGTGGGCAAGCGCACGCCTGAGGCACTGTACGTTCACGCCGAGTGTGCGGATCTGTTGCCGTCGACGCTGCAGGTCTACCTCGGATGCGCCGCCGCCGTGGTCGGGAGTGTCGAAGGCGCGAACGTACTCAAGCTGCACCTCGAGAAGCCTCGCGTGTCTTACCTCGTCTACCCCGAGTTCGACTCGGACCCCCATCCGGCCCTGGCTGAGTCGTGGGTCGTGGACTTGCGGGGCCTCGATGTCTCAGCTCGGGACTTCCGGCAGCGGGAGAACCCACCGATCCTGCACCGCAAGGAGCTGTTTGTCGGCGACGATTACCCACTGCGAGAGAAGTTCGCACGGCTGACTGCGCAGGAGGAGCGCCACGGGTTGTTCAAGGATACAGCCGACATCGGGACGCGGCGTGGCTGGGAGCGACGGCTTACTGACCATGGCTGGGTTCTGCGGGGATACCGGTTGGTACGCCGGTAAAGAGCTTGACTGGATTGCTGATCGAAGTCGGCTGGTGTGAGACGCGGGGAGATGCGGTGGACAAGTACGAGCAGACCCGAGCGGAGCTACTGGAACGTGTGACCGAAGCAAGGGTCGCCCCGCCCGTTGGGCGCTTGCTCGCTGCCGCGTGGGAGCCGAGGGTGGGCGGCGAGAGTGCCACGCCGATGTTCCAGGAGGCTATGACCCAGGAACGGGCGATGGTCAAGGAGGTTCTGTCGGGGCTAACGATTCGACGTAGCTGGTCAAAGCCGCAGCATGGGGGAGCGGTTGAGGACGTCGCCCTTGAGGCGGCGAAGCGGCTGCTCGAGCTCGCGCGTGCGGAGGGTCTAGATGCGTCAGCCGCACTACTCGAGAAGGCAATTCGGGATAGGTTCGGCGAGGACCCTGAGAGCGATGAGCCGCCGGCAGCGGAGATTCCCGAGCCGTTGCGGCGCAAGATGGGCGAAGGCCGCGGGCACCCGATCGGTCTCTGGCGTTAGCCGAGCAGGGCCGTCCCGCCGATGGTGCGCCGATAGTCGTTAATGAAGTAGCCGATCCAGGCCGTGAACCTCTCCCACGCCATACCCGGGTCGTCAAGCGCGACGCCAGCAGCGGCAGCGAGTCGTTGGAGCTTCTGGGTGGCATGGTAGGTGTTCAAGTTGGCGCACTCCTGCGCGATCCGGCCCGGGAGGCCCTGCAACAGCGCTGCACCCACGAGGGCGTTGAAAGTTTCCTCATCCTCTATGCCCGTAGGGATGTCGAGCGCGTCGAGGTCGGATTGTACGACGGCCTTGACCTCCGGACTGCGGTGCCCCCGATAGGCGTGCCATAGCGTCTCTGGGAAGCGGAAGGACGGCAGCCATGACGCGGGGCCTGCCCCGCCCTGCTTCAAGGGAGCGAACTCCGCTGCAGCTGCCATCTCGGCCCGGCGGACTACGGCGTCCCGGATCTCACGCGAGGCAAGGGAGGCGGTGGAGTCGAGCAGCGACATCAGCGCACTTACCGCTGGGTCGTCCGCGGCTGCGGGCACTAGGATCTCAAGGGCACCAGGCGCGTCCCAGCCCAATCCGTGCAATGTGGTGTTGGCAGACCCCACGAGAGCACGTCTGTCGGCGAGGTAAACCTTGGCGTGCAGCAGATGGTGCAACCGCAGCGTCCCTCCCGCAGCGACGACGTCCTCGTAGACTGCCGGGTCCGATGCCCCGCGCGCGATCTCCTCGGGGCGCCAGCGGGTGAATACTGTCAGCGAAGCCGCGTGTGAGACTTCGTTTAGGACGGGCTGGAGGCCGGGCCGAGTGATGAACGGCGACACGACGATGACGGATTGCGCTCCCCGGCACAGCTCCGCGACGGCTGCCCCGCAGTGCTGCGGATGCGTCACTCGTCGTCCTCGTCCTCATCGAGGTCGTTGAGCCCTTCTAGTAGCTCGTCGGCGGGGAACGATTCGTCGGAGACGTGCTCGGCGAGATAGCGGCCCCACTCCTCCCGCCAGCGCTTGATTTGCGCAGCCGAAGGAGTGTTCTCGTGTTCGAGCTCCAACCGGGACCACGCGAGCAGCATCCAAGCGAGCGCGTCGGCGCCAAGCATTAGACGCTTCTTGGCCTGGTCTTCGCTCATGGCTGCGACGTCCTCATTAGACAGTCGCAGGGGATCGACCAGCACGCTGTAGGCGGGGTGAGCAGAGTTGATGTTGAGGATCTTGAGGTCGAGTTCCTCTTGTGGCCAGAAGAACGCTGGCGCTTGCGCTTGGTGCTTGTCGAGCACCGTCACCGTGACTCCGCGCTTGTAGTTCTCCGCGACCACGACGCGTTCGTCCTCCGTCAGGTCGACATCGGTCTCAAGTTTCTCGAGTATGGCCTCCGCCGCGCGCTCCTCGTCGTAGTCGGCCTCTGCGTATTGACGCTCGCCCGGCGTCGGCGTGCTTTCGGAGCGACGCTTGTTGACATTGGATGCGACAGCGGTAACGGCTGGCTGCGACTTTCGTGTGTTCTTGCTGAACTTGGCCTTTTCCTCCTTTCCCTCTCTCTTCATCTCCCGGGCAATGACGAGGATGTCGTGGGCGAGCGGGTAAAGCTGCGCGAGGGGGTGGTCTTCGTCGAACAAGCCTCTCTCGAGAGCCTCCTCGAGCGTGACGTCGTGCTGCTTGACTAGTTGGAGAGCCTGGCTGAAATAGGGGGTGCCCTGCTTGCTGTTAGTAACGCCGAAGACCTCGTCGAGGACGGGGCTGAAGCACACCTCGATGCCCCACCAGCGGTCAGTCGCTTCGTTCGCGATCGTGGTGTCGAGTACGAGTTCGCGGTCGGCGCGGATGATAGAGACCCCGGAGTTGTCTGCAGCGTGACGGCCTTGGTGCGTTGTCGCGCCAGGCAGCTTCCCCGGGCGGGACTCGGGCAGCGCCCGGCTGAACCGCACCTCGACGATTGACTTCGTATTGGGGTCGTCGGTGCGGTGTAGTTCGTACTTGCGTGAGGGCTGGTGCTCAAAGAAGTGGGGCTTATCAGTGACGCGGATGTAGTCGCCGTCGGGGTTGTTGGGGTCGGCCTTCTCCCAGTATTCGAGCGTGGTCGTGTCCGGCCGGGCAAGGTAGAGCGGGTCGTTTTGACGGACCTTCCGCATGTCGAGCGGATCGTCGAGGTTTTCGTGGTCGAGGATAGCGACCTCGATGGTGCGCGCATGCTTCTGGTCCGTAAGGAATCGTCGGTAGATACGACCGAGCAGGTATTCAGTGTGGTCGAGGATGGTGTGGGCTCGCACCCAGCGGAGCCTGTCTAGCTTGGTCCAGCGGACTACGGTGCCAGAGAAGACTTCGTGCCCGGCGGAGATGGTGGGCTCCGCAATGGAGCGGTAGGCCCGGGCGAGGTGGTCGGGAAGGGGTTCGTGATCCGAGTCGCCGGGCCTGGTGGGCCACGGGACGCGGAGATCGCCTGATCCCCGCTGCTCAATAGCGTCAAGGTCGAGCACCCCGCGGATGGCGTTCTCGGGCTGACTCCGCTGCCAGGTCCACACCTCAGTCTTAGTCGCCTGCGAGACGCTGGCTTGCGGGAGTCCCATCCCGAATCTACCGATGCCCTCGCGGTCGTTGTAACGGTCAGATCCGCCGAACGACAGCGCAACGTTGAGCAGTTGGGGGTGCATCCCAAGGCCGTCGTCGATCACTGCAATCTCGGAGACTCGGCTCGTACGGCGGGCGGCGCCAGTGACCACCTTCTGCACTAGCAGGACGAGAACATGAGTCGCCTTGGCCTGGAAGGCGTTGTCGATCAGCTCCGCGATCGCGTAGTCCGTGGACTTGTACCCCGTGTCGCGGATGGACCGGACCGTTTGCGCACCCGATAGGAGTGGGGCGAGTTCAAGCTGTTCTGTCACCAGAGTTCCTCCCAGTTCTGAAAGGCCGCGGCGATCGACCCGAAGGCGGGCACACTCGGGTCGACGACCGTCACGATCTTCGCGCTCCGGTTGCCGTTGGCCTTGGGGCCGCGAATGGCTCGACCGACCATCTGGCTATAAAGCACGAGCGATCGGGTGGGTCGCCCGATTACGACGGCAGACGTCTGCGGGGCGTCAAAGCCGGTGGTTAGCACACCGAAGTTGACGAGCACCCGGGGGGTGTTGGTCTGTGCCTTGTAGGATCGGATCACGGAGTCCCGGATCTCGCTGGGGGTTGTCCCATCGATCGGGTCAGCCATGACTCCGAGGGATCGGAGTACGGCCGCTGCGGCGTGGCTGAGATCAACGGTCGCCGCGAACACGATGATCCGGCGGTGGCCCTCGGCGATGAGCTCGAGGGCGGTCCCGCAAGTCGCCTCCAGATAGTCGTGTTTGGGCATTCCGAGTGCGACGTCGTCTTCGAATCCGAAGGAGACCTCGTCGCCGTGGGCGTCGGGGTCCTCCGGCAGCTCTCCGAGGACCTCGAAGGTGGGCTCGGCGAGGTACTCCTGCTCGATCAGGTAACGAACGGGGTTGTCGGAACCCTCGGCGCCGGTGTTCAGCATCACCTTGTTTCCGTGGAAGAACTCCGCGAGTTGGAGATCGGCGTCGCTGCCGAGGAATGTGCGGCCGGGTGTTGCAGTCAGGCCGACAATTGGGGTGATTGGTTGTCCGCCCGTGGCTATGGCCTCTACCGATCGGCGGTAGGTCTCCGCAATGGCTTGGTGGGCTTCGTCGAACACGATGAGGCGGATACGACGTCCGAGCCAAGACAGCGCTCCGGGCTCGGAGCAGCGGGCGTGTGCGTGGAG
>JALZBR010000051.1 GCA_030863485.1 Actinomycetota bacterium | reverse complement strand
GGTTGGTGCTCATCGCGGGGGCCGTGGGTCTGCTCGTGGGCCTTGTAGCGGGCCTCGTCCTGGGCTCGGACGATCCCGCCCCCGAGGAGGCGGCGCGCGAGGTGCGCGTGACCCTCACGGAGGCCTCCTCGCTGCTCGAAGTGGAGGAGATCGAATACGAAGAGGCTCTCGAGGACGGATCCGGAGCAGGGGAACAGGAGTACGAGGGAGCGAGGGACGCGCTCGCTCGGAGCCGCGCTCGGTGGGAGGAGGCCCGCCCCAGCGTGAGGATCATCGCACCCGACTCCGCAGCCCAGATAGACCGGCACTACGCGGAGCTCGAGCAGGCCGTCGACGACGAGGCCCTGCCCGAGGAGGTCAACGCGCTCATCGGCGATCTGAGTGAGGCCCTGGACCCAGAGGAGCCATAACTTTCGGGCCCACGAACGTCTTTCATCCAGCATTCTTGAAAAGGATGTTCGGCCTACTGAACAGACAGAGGCGACCGGTCTCCATAGAATGACGCGCACCACACTTTCATCACGGCGCGACAAGTCCACGAAGAGGAGGACCTGTGCTTTCCAAGCGCGTAGAAGCCGCAATGAACGACCAGCTGCAAATCGAGCTCCAGTCCGCGTACGTCTATCTAGGGATGGCCGCGTATTGCGAGAACGAGAGCCTGCCGGGCATGGCAGCGTGGTTCCGACGACAGTTCGACGAGGAACAGGCTCACGCGTTCAAGTTCTATGACTTCATCATCGACAGGGGAGCGAAGGTGAAATTGCAAGCTCTCGCAGACGTACCGACCGCTTACTCGTCGCCCCTACACGTCTTCGAGTCCGCGCTCGCCCACGAGCAAAAGGTGACGGCGTCGATAAACACCCTTTACGACCTCGTCTCCAAAGAGAAGGACTTTGCGTCACAACCCCTGCTCGACTGGTTCGTCACCGAGCAGATCGAAGAGGAGAAGACGGTGGGTCAGATCGTCGACGATCTGAAGCGGATCGGCAATGACGGCAATGGGCTCTTCCAGTTGGACAAGGACCTCGGCTCGCGCACCCCGGAAGACGCTCCCGCGTAGAGCTATCTGGCCGGAAGCACCCAGAGATTGTCGGCCAGGCGCTGGCCGAGCGCGACGTTCGAACCGTCCACCTGGAGCGTGCGGGTCCCGTCCGGGGCGACGTCGACCAGTGTCAAATCGCGGCCCGGCATCAACGAGTGATCCTCGAGGTACTTCAGCACCTCGTGGTCTAGCTCTACGTCCTCGAGCAAGCGGGTGAGACGGCCTCTCTCCCCCCGGTCCATCTCCGCAACGGCCTTAAGGTCAGACCACTGGACCGTCGAGGGGGCGCCGGGGATCGGGTTGCCGTGGGGACAGGTCGCGTCACCCTCGAGCTTGGTGAGGATGGCCTCCTCGACCTCGGTGGTCATCACTTTCTCCCAGTCCTCTGCCTGCTCGTGGCACTGGTGCCAGGGGATGCCGAGGATGTCGACGAGCATGCGTTCGGCAAGGCGGTGGCGCCGTACGAGGGTCTCCGCCAGAAGCCTTCCCTTGGCCGTGAGACCGAGGTCCCGCTTGCCCTCAACCTCGACGAGGCCCTCCGCAACGAGCCGCTTGATCCCCTCCGAGACCGTTGCGGGGGCAAGGCCCAGTCGTTCGCCGATGCGCGCCTGGAGGATCCTCTGGCCCTCCTCGCCGAGCTCGTAGATCGCCTCGAGATATTCCTTCGAAGCCTGGTTGAGACCGCGTAGGTCGGGCGAGGGATGTGCCATGCACGGATTGTAAGCTCGACCGGGATGGCCGCCGCAAAGAAACCATCCCGCCCGAAGGTCCTGATCCTCGACGGGCACTCACTGGCTTTTCGCGCTTTCTACGCGCTTCCGGAGGACCTGCAGACGACCGACGGGACGTTCACGAACGCGGTCTACGGATTCACCGCGATGCTGATCAAGCTGCTTCAGGAACAGAGGCCCGATTACATCTCGTGTTGTTTCGACATGGCCGCCCCCCTGCAGCGTACGGCCGAGTTCGCCGACTACAAGGCGACGCGCTCTGAAGCGCCGTCCACTTTCGGCCCCCAGCTCCCGCTCATCCGCGAGGTGCTGCGGGTCATGAAGATCCCCGTGTTCGAGCTCGCCGGTCACGAGGCCGATGACATCATCGCTTACCTCGCCAAGTGCTCGACCAGCGAGGGCGTCGACGTGAAGATAGTCACCGGGGACCGGGACTTCTTCCAGCTGGTCGACAAAGACATCAAGGTCCTCTACAACCGGCGCGGCATCTCCGACATCGTCGAGATGGACGCAAAGGCGGTCGAGGAGCGCTACGGGGTGCCTCCGACCAAATATGTCGACCTCAAGGCGCTCGAGGGTGACAACTCGGACAACCTCCCGGGCGTCCCCGGCGTGGGGACGAAGACCGCCGCTAAGCTCGTGCAGAAGTACGGCAGCGCCGAGGAGGTAGTTGCGCACGCGGACGAACAGACGCCGAAGCTCGCCCAGAACCTCGCGGCCCACGCGGAGCAGGTCGCCATCAACAAGAAGCTCTCGACCCTTGCGGAGGTCCCTCTCGAGCACGTCGGCCTCGAAGATCTCAAGATGGGGGCCTGGGATCTCGAAGAGCTGCGCGAGCTTTTCATCTCGCTCGAGTTCAGGACGCTTCTCGAACGACTTCTCTCGGATCTCCCCGAAGCGGCCGAGGGCGAGGGGGAGGCGTTCGAGCTCGACCTGCGGGTGATCGAGAGCACCCGGGACCTCGAAGCACTGGTCGAAGACCTGCGCAAGGCGGGCGAGTTCGCCGTCGACGTGACCGCCGTGGCGGCGCGGGGGGCGCCCCGCTCTATCGGGTTCTCGTGGGGGAACGGGCTCGTCGCTTACGTGCAGGTGGGCGCGGGAGGCTTCAAGCCAGAAGAGCTCCGCGCGTCGCTCGGACCCCTGTTCGCAGACGAGGGCGTGGCCAAGCTGGCTCACGGCGCTCGGAAGGTGATCCTTTCGCTCCTCGCCGCCGGCATCGAGCTGCGGGGTCTGCGGCTCGATACTCACATCGCCGCCTACCTCCTCGATCCGGGCGCCCCCGGGTACCCGCTGGACGAGCTGGCTCGCAAGTACACGGGGCGGGAATTGAAGTCTGCCGCTCCGGTCGAGCGCGAGGAGGAAGCACAGGGGGCGCTGGACTTCGGTGCCGGGGGGCCCGACGAGGGCGAGGTCGAAGACACCGGTTTGCGCACGCTGGCGGTGGCCGAGATCGCGGCTGCGGTCGAGCCCGAGCTCGACAGGCTCGGCATGTCCGACCTCTACAGCACGATCGAGCATCCGATGGTCGACGTCCTCGCTCGGACCGAGCTCGTCGGGGTGAAGATCGACCTCGACTACCTCAGCGAGATGGCCCGCGACCTTGACAAGCGCATAGCGGAGCTCGAGACCGAGTGCTACGACCTCGCCGGAGAACGCACCAACCTCGGCTCGCCGCAGCAGCTGCGGGTGCTTCTCTACGACAAGCTCGGTCTGAAGACCACCCGCCGGACCAAGACCGGTCTCTCTACGGACGCGCGCGCCTTGCAGCAACTGGTCGACCAGCATCCTTTCGTGGGGAAGCTTCTCGAGTACCGCGAGCTGGCAAAGCTGAAGAACACTTACGTCGACGCGCTGCCCCCGCTGGTCGATCCCAAGGATGGTCGAGTCCACACCACCTACGACCAGACCGCGGCGGCCACGGGCCGACTGTCGAGCACGAACCCCAACCTGCAGAACATCCCCGTCCGAACCGATCTCGGCAAACAGATACGACGCGCTTTCATCGCGGAAGACGGTCACTTCTTGGTGTCGGTCGACTACTCACAGATCGAGTTGCGCGTCATGGCGCATCTGTCGGAGGATCCGATCCTGCTCGAGGTCTTCGAGAACGACGAGGACATCCACACCGCCACGGCCTCACGCATCTTCGGCCTGGAGCCCGATCAACTCGAGACGCGCCACCGTTCGGTCGCCAAGATGGTCAACTACGGGCTCTCCTACGGCATGGGGGCCCCCGGCCTCGCCGAGCGGCTCAACGTGCCCGTGGCCGAGGCCCAGGAGATCATCGACGCCTACTTCGATCAGTTCTCGGGTGTCTCAGAGTTCCTCAACGAGATCGTCACGCAGGCTTATGCCGACGGGTTCACGACGACGATGTTCGGGCGCCGTCGCTACCTGCCGGAACTGGGGAGCGGGAACCCGCGGGTGCGCGCGATCGGCGAGCGTCAGGCGCTCAATGCCCCCATCCAGGGGTCGGCCGCCGACATCATGAAGCTGGCGATGATCAACGTCGACGCCGCGCTGGAGGGCGAGGGCCTCGCCTCGAAGATGATCATGACCGTGCACGACGAGCTCGTCTTCGAGGTTCCCGACGAGGAGCTGGAGGCCGCCTCCGAGCTCGTGCGTAGCGAGATGACTTCGGTGTGTGAGATGAAGGTCCCGCTCGACGTCGATCTGTCGTCGGGCCGTACCTGGGCCGACGCCAAGTCCTGACCCAGGGCCCCGCTTCTGCCGAGGACGATTGCCGTTGCCTCGGGGGTACGGGGAAAAAGAAAGCGGCCCCCGAAGGGGCCGCTCGTTTCCAGATCAGTTGCTCCTACAGCGGTCGTACGTTCGACGCCTGCTTTCCCTTGGGACCCTGCGTTACCTCGAACTGAACCGACTGGCCCTCTTCCAGGGACTTGTAGCCCTCGGTCTCGATGGCCGAGAAGTGGACGAAAACGTCCTCTCCATCCGGCTGAGAGATGAAGCCATAGCCCTTGTCGTTGCTGAACCACTTGACGGTACCTTCTGCCACAACTACTTCCTTTCTGCCTTCGGAGGCTGGCATTTCTCGTGCCGAGGACTACCTCCGTCGAATAACCGGCAAAACGGTAGCACAGGGAGCTTGTTTTCCGCAGAGAGGTGCGGGGTAGGGACCAAAGAGTCGGTCCCATCTAGCAAAGGAGTCGCAAATGGCTAAGAAGGCACGCGACATCATGACCGGATCCCCGGAGTGCATTGGCGAGAACGACACGGTTCTAGACGCGGCCAAGAAGCTTCAGAAGCTCGACGTCGGCGCCATGCCTATCTGTGGTGAGGACAACCGTCTGAAGGGAATGCTCACGGACCGCGACATCGTCGTGAAGGTCCTCGCAGAGGGTAAGGACCCCAGCTCGACGACGGCAGGGGAGCTCGGACAGGGCAAGCCAGTCACGATCGGCGCGGACGACGACATCGATCTGTTGATCCAGACGATGGCAGACCACAAGGTCCGTCGTCTTCCCGTGATCGACGGCCACGAGCTCATCGGGATCGTGAGCCAGGCCGACGTGGCGAACAACGTCGAGGAGCAGCAGGTAGGCAAGCTGGTCGACATAATCTCCGGCTAACCACCCAGCTCTAGCTCTTTGGAACGGGCGGTCCCGGGGGGGCCGCCCGTTTCGCGCCCGGGTGAGGCGCCGGCCCCCCGAAAAGCCGACCACAGCCAGCGATCGTCTCGACGATCGCGAGAACAGTTTGTGCCGTTCTACCTGCCCCCTTATACTTTCTCGGCCCCCAAGAACGGGGGCTGTTTTACGTCAGGAAGGAAATCGTGAGCCGATGAGTCAGACGCAGGACGAGGCTGCCCAAGCCTCGAACGGGGCCGCAACGGCCTCTCAAGAGCAGACCTTGCCCGATGGGCACGGAGGCGTGATCACCCGCACCGCCGCATCGAGCTCCGGGAGCTCCTACGCGGGCGGCACGATCGTCGAGAATGACGTCGGCGACACCCCCGAAGCTCTCATGGCCGCCATCGAGGAGACCATTCGTCCCTTCGGCGACGGCGACCTGGTGAGCGGCCTGATCGTCAAGATCGACAAGGACGAGGTACTGCTCGACATCGGCTACAAGTCCGAGGGCGTCATCCCCCTGCGCGAGCTGTCGATACGCAACGACGTCGACCCGAGTGAGGTCGTCTCGATCGGTGACGAGATCGAGGCTCTGGTCCTCCAGAAAGAGGATGCGGATGGCCGCCTCATCTTGTCCAAGAAGCGAGCCCAATACGAGCGGGCCTGGGGCAACATCGAAGAGATCAAGAACCGCGACGGCACGGTCGAGGGTCCCGTGATCGAAGTCGTCAAGGGCGGTCTCATCCTCGATATCGGTCTGCGCGGCTTCCTTCCGGCATCGCTCGTCGAGATGCGTCGTGTCCGGGACCTTCAGCCCTACGTCGGCAAGCGTCTCGAGTGCCGCATCATCGAGCTCGACCGCAACCGCAACAACGTCGTTCTCTCCCGCCGTAAGTTCCTCGAGGAGTCGCAGGCCGAGCAGCGCCACGAGTTCCTCACCTCGCTGGAGAAGGGCGAGGTCAGGACTGGGACCGTCTCTTCGATCGTGAACTTCGGCGCGTTCGTGGACCTTGGTGGCGTCGATGGACTCGTCCACGTCTCCGAGCTCTCGTGGAAGCACGTCGACCATCCGAGCGAGGTCGTCGACGTGGGCGCCGAGGTCAACGTCGAGGTACTAGACGTCGATCTCGAGCGCGAGCGCGTGTCGTTGTCGCTCAAGGCGACGCAGGAGGACCCGTGGCGCCAGTTCGCCCGCCAGCACTACGTCGGTGAGTTCATCGAGG
>JALZBR010000014.1 GCA_030863485.1 Actinomycetota bacterium | reverse complement strand
GGATCCGGATAGGGCCAGGCCGCCCTATCCCCGTCACTGCATGGGCGGGCCCATGGCCGGTGCACGAACGCTGGTGGGACAACGCAGCCAAGCGCGACCGGGTCAGGTTGCAGGTCATCTGCGGAGACGACCAGGCGTACCTCGTCTCGTTCGAACAGGACTGTTGGTGGCTTGAAGCGAGCTACGACTAAAAGACCTCTAGTGCGACGCTGGCCTTCTCCTCCTGACCGATTGGGATAATGGCTTGGCCCACCCATGAGAACCCGTTTCCGCCTCCGGCCCATGCTCGTCCTGGCAGTTGTCGCTCTCGCCGCATGTTCAGCTCCTCAAGCCGAGCGCGCCGTCTCCCCCACCTCAACGCCTGCTGCCACGTCCGGTGCTGGACCCGCCTCCTCCCCACCGCCAACGCCGGTTGTAGGCGAATCGGGGGAAGTGACGGAATTTGCGGTACCGCAAGGGTCCCGGCCACACGATGTTGCTCCCGCCGCCGACGGCGGCGTCTGGTACACGGCTCAGGGCTCCGGGGAGCTGGGCTATCTTGACCCGCGTACGGGCCGGACCGAGCACGTATCCCTCGGCGAGCGATCAGCGCCGCACGGCGTCATCGTCGGGCCCAACGGGATACCGTGGATAACCGACGGAGGGCGGAACGCAATCGTGTCGGTCGACCCTGCCTCCAAGAGCGTCCGCGCGTTTCCCCTCCCCGGGCCCAACGTGAACCTCAACACGACCGCCTTCGATGGGCGCGGGGTGCTTTGGTTCACTGGACAGGCGGGCGTGTACGGATCCGTGGACCCCGTCACCGGTAACGTGCGCGTCGATCCGGCGCCGAAAGGGCGGGGGCCTTACGGCATGGCCGCGGCTCCCGACGGAAGCGTCTGGTTCTCCTCGCTCGCCGGGAGCTACATCGCCCACATAGACCCGGCGACGGGGCAGCTTCGCACCTTCGACGTCCCCACGCAGGGCGGTGGAGCCCGGCGAATCTGGAGCGACTCATCGGGAAACCTTTGGGTGACGGAGTGGTTCGCTGGGAAGCTCGCCCGGTTCGACCCGAGGCGGCAGGACTGGCGAGAGTGGCAGCTGCCCGGTTCCAACCCCCAGCCCTATGCTGTGTTCGTCGACGACAAAGACATCGTCTGGGTAAGTGACTTCGGCGCCAACGCCATCGTTCGGTTCGACCCCAGGAGCGAGGAGTTCCGTTCGTTCGAGCTGAGCTCGCCGGGCGCGAACGTCCGTCAGCTGCTTGGCCGTCCAGGTGAAGTCTGGGGAGCCGAGTCCGGTGCCTCGAGCCTAGTCCGAATCGCCACCTCCCCTCCCGCTTGAGCCTGTGCCCCAGCGCGGGAGAAAATTGCGCCGCGCTCGGTTTGCGCAGTAGCAGAAAAAGACAAAAATAGTCTTTTTGGAAAGGGGGAGGCGAACTATGGCGTATAGAGAGCCAGGGCGTGGTCCTGTGCGGCGACAGCCAAGCTGGAGCAGCTTGCAGGGCATGAACGTGCTCCCGATTGCGATCGGGGTTGCGGTGCTCGTTTTGATAGTCGCAATCATCCTCGCGAATACCGCCGGTTAATCTGACCATCTCGCCGGCGCGGTGGCCTCGCAGCTACCGCGCCGGTCCGCGATTGACGACGGTTTGACTTGAAGGCCAGGTAAGTCCAGTGGAGCCATACGCGAGCCGTCCGTTCATGCCCGACTATGGAGTTGTCGGACCCAGCGAGGGCACAGGCCTGCTGCCATGGTCTTGGGCTGTCGAGCGGTTGAGCGCGTCACGCTACTACTGGGTCGGGACTGTAGGGCCGGACGGCAGCCCACACGCGTCGGCGGTTTGGGGCATTTGGCACGACGATGCAGTTTGGTTCAGCTGTGGAGGACTCTCTCTAAAGGCCCGCAACCTCGACGCCGACCCGCGATGCGTTGTCACCACCGAAAACCCTCGGGAGCCGGTGATCGTCGAGGGACTGGCCGATCGGAGATCGGGCCGCTCGGACGCCTCCCGCTTTAGTGAGCATGCGAACCCCAAGTACGGAGGTGGGTACTCGATAGACTTCGTTGCGGCGAACGCGCTCTACGCAGTCCGCCCCACTCGGATCTTCGGAATGATTGAAGACGACTTTACCGGGAGCCCTACCCGGTGGATTCCCCGAACCAGTCCAGGTTGACGGATGCCCGCCCCCCTCGTGGCGATTTGACGTAACCGAACATGTGTTCGATACTTCCTACCCTTATGGAGGCGGCTAGGAAGTTCCCAAACAGTCGTTAGAAAAGCTTGGGCTGGAATAACCCCAAGATTCCCTGGCCCGAGTTCGAGCGGATCCTCTCTGGGTGGAACGGACGAGACGCGGGGCTGAGCTCAGACCAGGAGGATGTCGAGCGTCGAGGTCCCCAACCTGCACCCGCTCCTCCGAATCCAACCCCCCCAACCCGCGGGGACTCAGCGGGGGGCATTTACCGGTCAGAAAGCGGCTTTCCATACGCCGAGCTTCACTGCCACTCGAACTTCAGCTTCCTGGATGGCGCCTCGTCTCCTGAGATTCTCGCCAAGCAGGCCGCCCATCTGGGCCTTGAGGCGCTTGCGCTGACCGACCACGACGGGATGTACGGCGCCGCCCGCTTTGCAGTTGCCGCCGGGGAGGTGGGACTACGAACCATATTCGGAGCGGAGCTCTCCTTCGATCTCCCCAAGCCTCAGGCCGGTGAGCCCGACCCCCAAGGCCATCACCTACTCCTGCTGGCCCGGGATCCCGAAGGGTACGCCCGCCTCTGCCGGGCGATAAGCGAGGGTCAGCTCGCCGGAAAGGAAAAGGGAAAGCCCGTCTACAACCTGGCCCGCTTGGCCGAGCTTCATGGGAACCACTGGCTGGTGCTGACCGGATGCCGCAAGGGATCGGTCCCCAAGTCGCTGGCCGAGGAAGGTCCCGAGTCGGCCGCCCGCGCACTTGCCGACCTCGTGGCACTGTTCGGCCGCGACAACGTCGCCGTGGAGCTGTGGGACCACGGGTTTCCCACCGACTCTCATCGAAACGATGCCCTGGCAGAGCTCGCCGCGAAGGCTAAGCTCCCGCTCGTAGCCACCAACAACGTCCATTACGCCACAGCGGACGACTGGCAGCTCGCCAACGCACTCGCCGCGGTTAGGGCCCGCCGGTCGCTCGATGAGATCGAAGGGTGGCTCCCGCCGGCGCCCACGGCCCGCCTCCGCTCCGGTAACGAGATGGCGCGGCTCTTCTCCCGATTTCCTGGGGTCGTTGAGCACTCCGCGGAGCTGGGGCTGGAGTGTACCTTCGACCTCGCCCTGGTGGCTCCCAAGCTTCCCGACTTTCCCCTCCCCGAAGGCCACACCGAGATGAGCTGGCTTCGCCAGATCACCCTCGAGGGGGCGGCTCGCCGCTATGGGCCTCCCGACAAGGAGCGCGTGCCGAGGGCATACAAGCAGATCCACTACGAGCTGGACATGATCGAGTCGCTCGGCTTCGCCGGCTACTTTCTGATCGTTTGGGACATCGTCCAGTTCTGCAACCGCTCCAACATCCTGTGTCAGGGCCGGGGGTCGGCCGCCAACAGCGCAGTCTGCTACGCCCTTGGCATCACGAACGCGGACGCCGTGGCTCTCAAGCTGCTCTTCGAGCGGTTCCTGTCGCCGGAGCGCGACGGCCCACCCGACATCGACCTCGACATCGAGGCCGACCGCAGGGAGGAGGCGATCCAGTACGTCTACGAAAAACACGGCCGGCAGCATGCGGCCCAGGTCGCCAACGTGATCACCTACCGCCCCAAATCGGCGGTCAGGGATATGGCCAAGGCGTTCGGCCACTCCCCGGGGCAGCAGGATGCGTGGTCGAAGCAGATCGACGGCTGGGGGCCGCTCGCCAACACCCCGGACAACGACGTCCCCCAGCCCGTCATGGATCTCGCCGCCACGCTGCAGGGGTACCCCCGCCATCTGGGCATCCACTCTGGAGGGATGGTCATGTGCGACCGTCCCGTGATCGAGGTCTGCCCCGTCGAGTGGGCCCGGATGGAGAACCGGACGGTCCTTCAGTGGGACAAGGACGACTGCGCTGCGGCAGGGCTCGTCAAGTTCGACCTTCTGGGGCTCGGGATGCTGACCGCGATCCACCTCTGCATCGACCTAATAGCAGAGCACCACGGGGTACCCGTCGATCTGGCCACCCTCCCCCAGGAGGACGCCGTTTACGAGATGCTGTCCCGCGCCGATACGGTCGGCGTCTTTCAGGTCGAGTCACGCGCGCAGATGGCTACGCTCCCCCGCCTTCGGCCGCGCTGCTTCTACGACATAGTCGTCGAGGTCGCGCTCATCCGGCCGGGACCGATCCAGGGGGGCTCGGTCCACCCTTACATCAGGCGGCGAAACGGCAAGGAGCCCGTCACCTACCTCCACCCCCTGCTCGAGAACTCCCTCCGCAAGACGCTCGGAGTGCCGCTGTTCCAGGAGCAGCTGATGCAAATGGCGGTCGATGTCGCGGGCTTCACCGCCGCTGAGGCCGATCAACTGCGCCAGGCGATGGGGTCGAAGCGCAGCCAAGAGAGGATGGAGCGGCTCAAGACGCGCCTGTACGAGGGGATGGCGGAGCGGGGCATCACGGGCCAGGGGGCCGATGACATCTGGGAGAAGCTCGTCGCCTTCTCCAGCTTCGGCTTCCCTGAGAGCCACTCGGTCAGCTTTGCGTATCTTGTCTACGCGTCGGCCTGGCTGAAGCACCACTACCCGGCGGCGTTTCTGGCGGCGCTGCTCAACGCGCAGCCAATGGGTTTTTGGGCACCTAGGACATTGGTGATGGATGCGCGCCGCCACGGCGTCGAAGTACTGGGCCCCGACATCAACGCCTCCTCCGACAAGGCGACGCTCGAGGGCCCACGAGAGGCACCGCTGGTCCGCGTGGGGATCGGCTACGTCAGAACCATCGGCGAGGACGTCGCCAAGAAGATTGCCGACGGCCGTCCTTACAAGGACATGGAGGACGTCGCCCGGCGGTGCAACCTGACCGTCCCTCACATGGAGGCCCTGGCAACCGGAGGGGCCTTCGGCTGCTTCGACCTAAGCAGGAGGGAGGCGCTTTGGGCGGCCGGAGTCGTGGCGCGATCGCGGGAGGACCAACTCGAGAACATGGTCATCGGCGCCGATCCCCCTCGCCTCCCCGACATGGCCCCGATCGAGGAGGCATCGGCAGACTTCTGGTCTACGGGACTGTCGCCGGACAAGTCGCCGATGGAGTTCGTCCGTCCGGCTCTTAAGCGCCGGGGAGTGCTGTCCGCGGCCGACCTCGCGACGGCTGCGAGCGCGAGCATCGTGCTCGTGGGAGGCGTCGTAACCCACCGCCAGAAGCCCGCCACGGCCGGGGGCACCATCTTCATCAACCTCGAGGACGAGACCGGCCTCGTGAACGTGATCTGCCAGGCTGGCGTCTGGGCGCGCTACCGGAAAGTAGCCACGACGTCACCGGCCCTGGTGGTCACCGGCCGACTAGAGAAAGCGGAGGGCGTGATCAACCTGCTTGCCCTGAAGATCGAGCCCTTGAGCCTCTCGCTGAAGACGGATCTGCCCTCGAGGGATTTTCGCTGAGAAGACCCGGGCGCCACTTGATGATCACCGGTCGCCGGCCCGCTCCTACGCTTCCTTTCGCTCGACCAAGACCACGCCGGTGCTGCTTCCCGGTCCTGGTTGGTGTAGAGAGCGATGCCGATGGCGCGGAGGCGATCGCGGCCATGAGGGTCGCGAACCCGAACAGCATCATCCAGGACTACTGATCAGACCCATCCACCGCTCTGTCCTCTACGGCATTCCTTCCGATCCCATTTCCTGATCCCAAACCCGCGGCCACAAACCCCAGCGCCGTCATCATCCACGCCGTAAAGTCCAACGTCGGGTTTACCAGGAACACGGCGGCAACGAGGTGAAGCGGCTGCGAGATCGCAGTCATCCCCGCCGCCCACCTTGGAACGATCCTCGAGCGCCAGAGCGCCACTCCCAGCAGAACCGTTCCCACGAGATGGCCCAACACGAAAATGCCTTCGGCGAGACCTACAGCCGGATGAGTGTTCGCCACTAGGTGCGCCACGGTCTGTGCGTCGACTCCGTTGCGAATCCCGCTCCAAAGCATTACATCGGTCGACATGATCACGCCGAGCGCCAGGTAGCCGGGTACGGCCAGGGCCAGGGCAAAAGCGGTCACCACCGGAGCCGAGGGGCGCGTGAGCCCGCCGATCCAGATGACTGCCGGAACGATCGCAATCGCAGCGACCAGCCCCAGCCATACGACCAACGACTGCGCCCCCGGGTTACCGGCGACCTCGGCGGCCATTGCTGTCGGCTCATCAATCGTGAAGTAGGGAAGGACAAGCCGAAGGACCGCGATTGCGGCCGGTCCCAGGGGGAGGATCAAGGCCGCGAGGAGCCTACTCCTGCGCCCGAAGCTCCCGGGCACCGTCACGGCGGTGCCCGAGAGTCGATCTGCGGCTGTAGTCACTGAACCGATGCCGGAGCCCGCCGGCCGCTCACTACCAGCAAGATCCCGATCACCGTCGCGACAATCCCAACTCCGGCCGCCCCCCGGACACCTGCGGGGACGCCGGGCACGAAGAACGCCGGGACGGCACTGAGAGCCGAGAGGCCGCGGAGAACCAGGAGGGTGATAAGCCCGCCCTTGGAGCCGCGCCACGCGCCGTAGGCCGAGACCAGGCTCACAAGCCCGATCACCGAGAGGACGAGAGCAACGAACATGGGGGGCGCCTCCCCATCGGTCAGGAGGGGCGCGAAAAGATCGCCCACCGAGAGCAGGCCGAGGATGACTAGGCCGAACATGAACATGCGTGATCGCTGCATGAAGCACCTCCTTTTGGTCGAAGACTACGGGCTAAATGTTGAGCAGAGTCGGTCCCGGGACGCATGAGGAGGCGTTCCGCGTGCGCCAGGAGATTCTCCCGAGCTGAAGGGAACTTCGTCCCTGTACTCCGGGAACCTTTGAGCGCAAACTGCTCCTCATGACGGGCTCGAAGCAGGGGGATTGGACTCGGCGCCTGGCAGTAATGCTCGGCACCTTCGTCACGTTGGAAGTTGTCGGCGCGTGCGTCGGAGCGGTCCTGCTCGACTGGACTTGGCAGATTGCCTTCGAGTCCTTCGTGGTAACGAACTCGGCGATGGCGCTCGCCTTCGCCATCTGCGGAGCCGTTGTCGCCTTCCATCGCCCCCGCAACCCGATCGGGTGGCTGTTCGTGGCCGATGGGCTCGGCCATGGAACCACGGCCCTCATGGCGCCCGTAGCAGGAGCCCTACACGATGCGGGAGCACCGCTTGCGCTTCAGCGCCTTGCGATCACGCTATTCGAGTGGAGCTGGCCCTGGTCAATCGCCCTGTTCCTGCCGCTGGCTCTGATGCTCTTCCCGGACGGGCGCCCGGTGTCGCGGCGATGGAGGCCGCTGGTGTGGGCGCTCATCCTCACCTCCCCCGTCTTCCCCATCTACATGGGAGCCGAGCCCGTCGCGCTTTTCGAACGAGCACCACCCGGCTATCTAAAGCTGGCGCGGTACAGCGAACTAGGTTGGCTCCCCGTGGTTGCCGAGCTTCGTAACGGCGCCTTCATGCTGCTTGCCGCGCTGAGCCTGTTCTTGCGCTACCGCAACTCTCAGGAGCGCGAGCGTCGTCAGCTTCTTTGGGTCCTCATGGGAACGATCGCCGCCATCGTCTTCACCCTGCCATGGGTCCTGGTAGCCGGAACTCCCATACCCATACTCTTTGCCATCCCCCTCATCCCCGCCTCAGTCACCGTGGGGATACTGCGCCATCACCTGCTCGACATCCGCCTCGTCGTCTCCAGGACGCTGGCATTCGTGCTGCTTTCAGCTGCCACGGTCGCGTGCTACCTCGGACTCGTCGCGCTCCTCGACCGCTTCGTGGCGCCAAGGTTTGGCGGCTCGGCCGTGGCGACGGCGTTGCTCGTCGTGCTGGTGTCTCCGCTTCTCCCCCGCGTTCAGAGGATGGTCGATCGGGCGATGTACGGCGATAGGCGGGACCCCGCGAAGGTAGCGTCTCGGGTTGGCGAGGAGCTTCTGGGAGGCTCAGTAGGTGAACTCGGGGGCGTAGCCGTCGCAGTGGCAAACGCGCTCCGCCTTCCGTTCGTCTCCGTTACGGCGGCAGGAAAGACCCTCGCTTCAGCGGGTACCAGGCCGGACAAGGTCCATTTACTCCCCCTCGTGTACGGGGGCGCCAAGGTTGGCGAGCTCGTCGTCGGGTTGCGGACGGGGGAACAGGAGCTGTCCAGCGCCGACAGGAATGCGCTCACCCTAGTCACCGCGCCGCTTGCGGTCGCCGTGCACGCGACGCGGCTCACGGAAGAGCTTCAGTCGTCCCGCGAGAAGATCGTTGCCGCACAGGAGGAGGAGCGCCGGCGGCTGCGGCGCGACCTTCATGACGGCCTCGGACCCACGCTTACGGGCATGGCGCTCGCAGCCGACGCAGCCGCCAATCTCGTACAGGGCGATCTCGGCAAGGCGCGTGAGCTGTTGGACGGGCTGCGGCGGGACAGCCGGCTGGCGATCACGGATGTCCGGCGCCTGGTGGATGACCTGAGGCCGCCAGCGCTCGACGAGCTAGGCCTGGTGGGCGCTCTCAGGCAGCGCGCCGAGCAGACGATAAGGCGGGCCGATGGGGAGGTCGTCCATGTCACCATCGACGCTCCCGACCTGCTCCCGCCCCTCCCCGCGGCCATAGAGGTCGCCGCCTTCCGAATCGCGACCGAGGCTCTCAACAACGTGGTCCGTCACTCGAAAGCGTCGAGAGCGACGGTGCGCCTGACCCATGGAGACGACCTCAGGATCGAGATCAGCGACGACGGCCCTCCGATAAACGGTGTATGGCGCGACGGGGTAGGACTTCAGGGCATGCGTGAGAGGGCGGCTGAGCTTGGAGGCCGTTGTGAGGCCGGGCCTACGCCTGACGGCGCCCGCGTTTTCGTTTCCCTTCCACTGGCGGTGCAGTGAGCAATATTCGCGTCCTGGTCGCCGACGACCACCCCGTCGTGCGAACCGGCCTGGCCGCGCTTTTGACCTCCCTCGAAGGCATTGATGTCGCCGGAGTGGCGGCCGATGGACGCGAGGCCGTCGACCGTGTCCTGTCGACCCGCCCCGATGTGGCCATCCTCGACCTCAAGATGCCGGGGCTCGACGGCTTCGAGGCGACGCGTGAGATCGCTCGGGTGGCACCTGGCGTTGCGGTTCTCGTTCTCACCATGTTCGATGACGACACGTCGGTCTTCGCGGCGATGCGGGCCGGAGCGCGGGGTTACGTCGTGAAGGGTGCGGAGCAGGATGAGATCGAGAGGGCCATCCGAGCCGTAGCACGCGGGGAAGCGATCTTTGGTCCGGCGGTCGCCGGTCGCGTCCTCGGCTTCCTCTCGAACCCACCCCCTGCCGCCGACGCGAGCTTCCCCCAGCTCACCGAGCGCGAGCGGAAGATCCTCGACCTGCTTGCCGCTGGGCTTTCGAACTCTGCGATCGGCGAGCGCCTTGGGATCGCGCCGAAGACCGTTGCGAACAACGTCTCTTCGATTTTCAACAAGCTACAGGTGGCCGACCGGGCTCAGGCGATCATCAGGGCGAGAGAGGCTGGGCTCGGGAGAGCATCCCCGGCGTAGTTCATTCACTGCCGACGCCGGTGCGGAGACTTCCTATCATGGCGACATGCGGCGTGGCTCCTCGACCGTTATTGCCCTGATCGGCGACATCACCTCGGGCCTCCTTCGCCGAGTCGAGAAGCCGGCGAACGTCTCGGTCATCGAGCCGGCCGACATGGGGCTGGACGCCACGATCCAAGCGTTTGCCGATGCTGGCCGCCATTTCGCCACTTATGCAGTGGTGGCCGGCGATCCTCTCGCCGAAGTCGCTGCTGAGTGGCACAGGATGTGGAGCATTGGAAGCACCGGGAATTCGTTCGAGGAACGAGC
>JALZBR010000411.1 GCA_030863485.1 Actinomycetota bacterium | reverse complement strand
CCCCGCGTCCTCGAGCTGTGTGACGAGGCTGCCGAGCTGGTCGACGCCGGGCTGGGGCTCGAGCGGGCGGACCGCGTCCCCGTTGGCCCGAAGGATGCCGAGCAAGCGCCGCATCTCCGCGAGCGCCTGACGCCCGGTCGTCTCTATCGACTCCAGTGCCGTGCGCGCCTGGTTCGGTCGAGCTTCGAGCACGCGGCGCGCTCCTCCCGCCTGCACGACCATGACGCTGACGTTGTGGGCGACGACGTCGTGAAGCTCCCGGGCTATCCGAGCGCGCTCGTCGGCAACCGCTCGGCGGGCCTTCTCTTCCCGTTCCCGCTCCAGCCTGGCGGCTCGGTCCTCGAGCTCGGCTGCGTAGCTGCGCGTCCTGCGCACGCTCGCGCCGAAGCCCCATAGAACGACGACGAGTGCGAAATTGTGGACGAGCGCGACTGGGGCTATCTCCCCCCTCATCACTCCGGAAACAAAAGCGGCGCAATACACCGCGATCGCTACCGCGGCGGCAATCGCCGAAGGACGAGGCTCTCGGTGCGCGCCGGCCGAGTAAAGCGCGAGGTAGGGACCCAACATGGGCGCGTGTGGAAATCCAAGAGCTTCGTGCGCGGTCAGGGCAACAAACGTCAGGGCCAGCACGGTGAGCGGCCAGCGGCGCCGCCAGGCCAGGGGCGCGCTGGCGAGGACCAGCACGACGAGGGCAATGGTTCTGGAGTCCCGAATACCCCCTGCCGGCTGCGGGGTGGTCAACCAGGCGGCGACGTCGATGCCGAGCAGGACGGCGGCCGCGACAGCATCGACGAGCACCGGGGGAAGGCGCCGAAAAGCACTTGGCACCGAGCTGGCCTGCACACATCACAAGCTAACGCGGGGGCGCCGCGTTCACATCCTGCGTTCGCAGGACGCCGGTCTCCTTCTCGAGGACGATGGGGGTGCGTTCCTCGAGCGGCCGGAGTACCGGAAATCGTGAATCCGAGCGACGCTAGAGCTCGTCGGCTCGCCAAGACGTCGGAGGCGTGAGGTCGGGTGGGGGATCGGGGCGGGCCGTAGGATGCTTTCGCATGCGGGAACTAAGAGCCACCAGCGAGGGGGACGGCGGACACCTCAGGGACCTCTACCAGGCTCGGTTCGACGAGCGGGAGCTCGCCTTCAAAAGGGAGATGTGGAGGGTTCTGTGCGAGCACTTCTTCCAGCGCTATGTCAAGCAGACGGACACCGTGCTGGATCTGGGCGCAGGGACCTGCGAGTTCATCAACTCCATCAAGTGCGAACGGAAGCTCGCCGTGGACCTGAACCCAGATCTCGCCAAGCACGCGATCGATGCCGAGCCGCTCCAAGCCGACTCCACCGACATGTCGTCCGTGAGGTCACAATCAGTCGACGTGATCTTCTGCTCCAACTTCTTCGAGCACATGCCGACGAAGGAGCACCTGCTGCGTTCGTTGGCCGAGTGCGAACGCGTTTTGCGAGCCGGCGGAACGCTCATCGTGCTGCAGCCCAACATCCGTTATCTCCCGGGGCGTTACTGGGACTTCTTCGATCACCACACGCCGCTCACTCATCTGAGCATGGTGGAGGCACTGAGGCTGAGCGGCTTCGTCCCCCGGGAGGTGGTCCCTCGCTTCCTCCCCTACACGGTAAAGGATCGTCGCATCCCCCACAGCCTGCCCCTCGTCCGCGCGTACCTCCGCCTGCGCCCGCTCTGGCGCATCTTCGGCAGGCAGATGCTCGTGGTGGCGGAGCGGCAGCCGTAGCGCCAAGCGCCTCCACGCGCCCGGTGCGCGTGCTGCCGCTCGACCGTCTCGATATCCTTCTTGCGGGCTGAATAAGCCCCAGGAGGGGGCTAGGTGCACGGGAGCGCCGCGGAGGCGTGATGGGCTTCGACCATGATGTGGTGATCGCCGGGGGATGCGGGCACGTAGGCCTGCCGCTTGGCCTCGCTTTCGCTAACCGAGGGCTCTCGGTGATCCTCTATGACATCGACGACGCCGCGGTCGGGCGGGTGAGCCGGGGCGAGGTGCCCTTTCGAGAGCCGGGAGCCGCCGAGCTGCTGCAACGGATGCTCGAGGACGGAAGGGTGGAGGCGACGACCGATGCTGTGTCGGTGTCTGCAGCAGAGAGCGTCGTCGTGGTGATCGGGACCCCTGTTGACGAGCACCTGAACCCGAAGCCAGAAGCCGTTCCCAGGGCCATCGAGTCCTATGCCCACCACCTCACCGATGGACAGCTGCTGGTGTTGAGAAGCACTGTCTATCCGGGAGTGACTGCGCTCGTCGAGTCGCTCGTAGCGCGCCTCGATCTCGATGTGGACGTGGCCTTTTGTCCCGAGCGCATCGCCGAGGGCAACGCCCTTGTAGAGCTCTACGAGCTCCCGCAGTTGGTCGCGGCCCGCGCCCCGAAGGCGGCAAAGAGGGCCGAGCTGCTCTTCCGGCAGCTCACCTCGGAGATCGTCCATCTCACCCCCGAAGAGGCGGAGCTCGCGAAGCTGTTCACCAACACGTGGCGATACATCAAGTTCGCGACGGCCAACCAGCTGTTCATGATCGCAAACGAGTTCGGGCTGGACTTCGAGCGTATACGTTCTGCTCTCGCCCATGAGTACCCTCGTGCTGCCGATATGCCTCCCGCGGGCTTTGCCGCCGGCCCCTGCCTCTTCAAGGACACGATCCAGCTCGCTGCCTTCAACAACAACAACTTCACGCTCGGGCACGCCAGCGTCATGATCAACGAAGGACTCCCTCTGTACCTCGTCTCTAAGGCGCAGCAGCGATTCGAGCTGTCCGAGATGACGGTTGGGATCCTGGGGATGGCTTTCAAGGCAGACTCCGACGACATCCGCTCGAGCCTGAGTTACAAGCTGAAGCGCATCCTGAAGTTCAAGGCGAAGGCGGTGCTTTGCACCGACCCTCACGTCAAGACCGACGACTCCCTGGTGGCTCTCGACGAGGTCCTGGCAAGGTCGGACTTGCTCTTCATCGCCACGCCCCATTCGGAGTACCGAGACCTGAAGGTGGACGTGCCCGTCATCGACATCTGGAACCTTCTGGGCAGCGGCGTCCTGGTTTGAAGCCGCGCGTCTCGATCGTAGTTCCCGTCTACCAGGAGGGTAAGGCGATTCTCGGTTTCCTCGAGCGGCTGTTCGCCGCGGTGACGCTTCCGTCCGAGGTGCTCGCCGTTTACGACTTTCCTGAGGACGCGACGCGTCCCTATCTCGAGCAATATGCCGAGCACGAGCAACGACTGGTTCCCGTGCACAACACGAGGCACCCCGGCCCTGCATGGGCGTTGCGGTGTGGGATCGAGCGCGCGAGAGCCGACGTCGTGGTGGTAACGATGGCCGACGGAAGCGACGATCCTCGCCAGATCGACGACCTCGTGCGTCTGGTGGAAGAAGGGGCGGTGATTGCCGCTGCGTCCCGCTACATGCCGGGAGGCCGGCAGATCGGAGCCCCTGCCGTCAAGCAAGGCCTGTCGCGGACCGCGGGCTTGAGCCTCTACGCGCTCGCGCGCGTCGGCACTCGCGACGCCACCAACTCCTTCAAGGCGTACTCCAAGGACTTCCTGACGCGCGCCGGCATCGAGTCGGAGACGGGCTTCGAAATGGGCATCGAGCTGGTCGCGAAGGCTAGACGGCTGCGCCTGCGGGTCGAGGAGGTCCCGACGACATGGGTCGAGCGCTCGGAAGGGCGCTCCAACTTCAAGCTCCTCACTTGGCTGCCGAGCTACCTGCGCTGGTACTTCTTCGCGTTTGGGCCGCCGCTGCGCGAACGTGAGTTGCGAGGGAAGGCGGCCGGATGACGAAGGTCCTTGTGACAGGCTCCGCCGGTTTCATCGGGGGCTACGTCGTCGAGGAGCTTTTGGCGAGGGGCTACGAGGTGATCGGAGTCGACAATCTCTCGAAGTACGGGACGGTGGCAAAGTCCTACGACGAGCACCCTCGGTACAGGTTCGTCAAGGGCGACGCTGCGGACGTCGGGTTGTTGAAGGATGTTCTCCAGGACTGCGAGCATTTCGTTGCGGGAGCAGCGATGATCGGAGGCATCTCCTACTTCCACACCTTCGCCTACGACCTGCTCGCAACCAACGAACGCATCATCGCCTCGTCGTGCGATGCGGCAATCGATGCTTTCCATTCGGGGAGCCTCCGGAAGGTCACTTACATGAGCTCGTCGATGGTTTTCGAATCCGCTACCTCCTGGCCGTCTTATGAAGGGCAGCAGCTGGAGGTGCCACCTCCTCGGTCGTCATACGGTTTTCAGAAGCTCGCGGTCGAATACTTCGCCCGCGCCGCGCGCGATCAGTACGAGCTCCCGTACACAATCGTGCGCCCCTTCAACTGCGTCGGCATCGGGGAGATGCGTGCGCTCAGCGACGTGGAGCTGCTAAGCGGCAACATCAGGCTGGCGATGAGCCACGTCGTTCCCGACCTAGCCCAGAAAGTGCTGAGGGGCCAGGACCCCCTGCACATCCTGGGAGACGGCCATCAGATTCGCCACTACACGTACGGGGGTGACCTGGGGCGAGGAATTGTGTCCGCGATGGAGCACCCGGCTGCACTCAACGAAGACTTCAACCTGTCGACGTCGCAGTCGACGACTGTGCTGGAGCTGGCGGAGAAGATCTGGCACAAGATCAAGGGTCCGACCGTGCCGTTCCGCTATGTGAATGACGAACCGTTCGAGCACGACGTTCAGAAGCGGATCCCCGATACCCAGAAGGCGAAGAAGCTCATTGGGTTCGAGGCGACCACGAGCCTCGACGAGATGCTGGACATTGTCATCCCCTGGATCAAGAGCGCCTTCGCGAGGGGGCTGCTGTAGCGCGCTGCGCAGTCTCCCCGCGCGAAACCCTTCCGGCTTGTGAGTCCCGGCCCCTCCGCGAACCGGCGAACAACAACGCCGCCAGCGCCAGCAGGACGGCTACCGAGAGCCCGGAGCCCGTAAG
>JALZBR010000388.1 GCA_030863485.1 Actinomycetota bacterium | reverse complement strand
CGGTCACGCCCTCGGACGGCGGCCCGAGGAAGGCTGCGCTCGCACTCGTTGCGGTGCTCGGGATCATCCTCGTCGTGCTCGCGACCGCCTGGCTGGCACGCAACCTCGGTGGCCAGGGGGACGACGTCGCGGTTGAGGACCAGGTCGCGACGGAGCAGAGCCCGGACCAGGCACCGGCGGGCCAAGGTGGGGCCGAGCAGCCGCAGACGGACGAACGAGCGATCGACGAGGGCCAGGCGCGGGAGGAGAACCAGGCGAAGGACCAACCGGCTACGGATCGCGATAAGGATGGGAACGGCGGCCTACCTGAAGGCTGGGTGCGCTACGCCCCGCGGGGAGAGCCGTACGAGATCGCTCATCCCGCCGGCTGGAAGCTCCGCAGGCACGCGGACAACCGCACTGACATCGTGGACCCGCAAACCGGCGACTACATCCGCGTCGACTGGACGGCTCAGGCGAAGGACGACCCGTACGAGGACCGTCGCCGCTACTCCCGACAGTTCGCCTCCACGAAGTCGGACTACGAGGAGATCCGCCTCGAGCGCACCACTTTCCGCGGCAACCCCGCCGCCATTTGGGAGTTCGTCTACACCGACCGGGGGGCGAGGTTGCACGCCGTGCAGTTGAACCTCAGGACGCGCAATTACGGCCACTCGATGCTCTTCCAGACCGACGCGAACCGGTGGGGCGAACGCAGCGGGCTCTTCCGGCAGCTGCAGGAGCACTACGAGCCCGAGTGATCCCAGCGCCCGTCGCCGAGGAAGTGCGACCTCGCCGCGCCCTCGCCGGCGCCAGACCTCCGAGCGCCACTCAACGCTAACGGCGAAGATGCCCTCGCCGGGGGTGTGGAAGGAGCGGTCAGCTGTCAGGCAGCGCCACTCCTTGCCATGTGCCGATCACCAGCCCCCTGCGGCTGCAGAGGAGCTGAGCTAGTGTGGCTGGCAGACGCTGTTAGAGACGGGCTTCCGACAGGAGCTTGTCGGCTGACGAGAGCTGATCTACTGAACTCGTCCCGCACCGCCTCCCGTTAATGCAAGTCGGTCGACTCCTGCGCGACCGGGTAGACGAGTTTTACTCGCGCTCGAAGACCAATGTCTCCGCCGTCAGATTGACGTCCGAGGCTCGCCAGCCCGCGTCTCGTATCGCACGACCTAGCGCGGTGCCCTTATACCCATACCAGTGAGCTAAATGATTCCTAGCCGAAGGGGGCAAAGAAAAACCAAGGATATTCTCCATTTCGGAGAAGGTAGCAGGTACGCGTGAGCGGTCTTGCTGTCGCAGCCAGTCCGACAGCGCACGGTACTTGCCCATGTGCCCTGTCTCAGCGGCGCCCTCTAGGTCGTCTGGCTGGCGGTGAGCCTGCTCCTGCACCGGTGCGACCCTACCCGCCAGGAGCCGCTCGACGTCCCGTTCGGCCCATATCTCAACTCGAGCGCCCGGCCGTTCCACCAAGGCTTGGGCGAAGCCGCGGAGACTATCGACATCCTCCCCCTCGCCCAAGAGTATGATCACGCCCAGAGCGCGCCCGCATCGTGGAGGTTGAGCAGGTCTCCCTTAACGTGCTTTCGGGTCCTCCAGGAGGATTCCACCTCGAATGCGACCACCGGCAACGCCTCGCGTCGGAACGGCAAACGAGTGAGCCAAACCACATCTATTCGCCCGCCTGGCACCGGGTACTCGACCGCAACCTCATAGCCGAGCGCGCGCCCCGCCTCCGTTAGCACCTGTACCGTTTGGCGATTCCGCGCACCTGCCTCCATGCCCTTTTCACCTTATTTATGGAACAGCTAAGCTAGGCCCACTGGTCAGCGGAAGTGCTGACTGATGTACTCATAAGCCTCGCGTGGGCCGAGCGGCCGGGTGGAGTTACCAAGTCGAACGTAGAAGACATCCTCTTGGCCCTTAACCTTCGTCCATACCGGAGACGAGCTTGGCTTGACGGCCACGCGGCAGACGTTCTTTCCATCGACCTCCTCGAAGCGCGTGCCTACGTTCGCCGTAGCCGCGGCCCCGATCCCGTTCTCGAGCAGTGTGGTGAGGTGGTTCTCGTAGCCATCCCGGTCCTGGCGCTTCGGGAGCATGGCAACATCCTTCTCAATACCCACGACTTCCCCGTTGTCGGCAACTCCGATTAGCAACACACCGCCCCTAGCATTCATCAGCCCCGCGACCGACTTAACGACGACTTGCTCAAGAGCTTTGTTGACCCCGCCCACCTGGAGGTCGTACCGCATCGAGGCCTTGAACTCGAGGGTCTGGCTCTCGGGCAAATGGGCCAACTGCTCGAGCGTTAGCTCAGTGGCGTGTTCGAGGACCTGCTCCTCCTCGGCATCGAGCTCTTCTGCCACGGTGAGGTCGATATCCTCAGGTTTCTCGGGCGTGTCGATGAAGAGCTCCCGACCCGTGTCGACCTCGATGTAGCTGAAGGAGGTCTTGGCGTACTCGTGCGGAGCAAGGACTCTGAGCTGCTCCTTCACGCGCCGACGAGCCTCCATCGATAGCTCGAGATACTCGCGCAGTTCGGCACGTGTCCAGCGCCCATTGGGGTGCAGGAGCTTGAGAAACCCTGACAGGGTCTTCTTAACCGCCTTCTCGTCGCGGGCGTTGAGATGGGGACCGAAGGTGAACTCACCCGTTGCTGCGTCTGCGTAGCTGTGTTTACGCAGCTCTCGCAGCGCTTCCGAGAGGTAGTCCGTCACAAGTCCGTAGTGGCTGGTGAAGAAGCGCTGTTCCATCTTGGGTACTTCCCAACCTGGCAGGTAGAAGTGGAGCCGGTCGAGGAAGGCCGTGTCGATCATCGCCTGGGGGAGATCTGCGAAGAGGTGCGACTCCTTGACGAGAACCTCTGGCGGGAAATCAGTGTTGCCGAGGTAGATCATGGATGCTTCCGCGGGTACCTCGTCCTTCCCCCGCGAGAACGACCCTGACTCCATGTAGTCCTTCAACATCTGGATTGCGGTCGGTTCGGAGATCTGCAGCCCCGCGACTTCATCGAACGCCACCACGTCCCACACTGGTATGAGGCCGGGGTTGCGGCGACGGTCAAAGTAGCCAAAGAGCTGGGGCATGGTGGTCTTTCCACCTGAGACGAGGATGGAGTTGGGTGAGAGTTCTCGGTAGACGAACGACTTCCCAGTTCCTCGTGGTCCGAGCTCGACAAGATTGAAGTTGCGTTCGCAGAGCGGAATGAGTCGCGCGAGGTAGTGCAGCTTTAGACGCGTGTCGAATTCCGCGGGTTCGTAGCCCATCGAACGGATGAGGAGGTCGATCCAGGCGTCCCGGTCGAGTTGGGAGCGGGATGCTCGGTACTCGTCCAGATCAAATGCCGCCACCTGGATGGGGCGGAAGGACTCGATCCAGAAGGGATGGCGGGAACCGGCTGGCTCGTCGTCGGTCTCGTTGTAGATGAGGTCGACCTGCGCCCATACGCCGCTTTCGAAGAGTCGGTCGTACTCCTGCCAGGTCCGCTCGGGGATATGAGCGTAACGGCTGTTGAAGTTGACGAGCTCGGCCCAGATCTTGTTCTCACTCTCGACTAGTCTGGCCTTGACCTTGTCGATGACCCGGTACTTGCCCCTCTGTTTGACCTTGGCCTGGACCTTTCCAGCCTCATCGGGCCACACGAAGTGTTCGGTCAGCTGTCGATTGACCTCAGCCAGGCCCACCTCGATCGCCACCGGGTCGTCCGACGCGCAGTACTTGCCGAGCAGGTACTCGAGTACGTACACGGGGACGTTGGCGCCGACCTTGGTGCGCCGGACGAGGTCCTTGCGTACCACGCGGCCAGGGAACGCATCGTTGGCGAGGCGGTCGAGGGGGTCAAACGGGCTCATCGTCCACCTCCAGCCGGCGGGCGACCGTAGAGGGCTTCGCGGACTCGCCTAGCTTGCGGTCGGTGCGGGCGTCGAACACGCGTAAAGCGATCTTGTCGCCTTTCGCGAGGCTACCGATCACCCGAAAGCCGAGCGTGATGTCATCCCCGGGGTGGAGCCGGACGAGGCCTTCTCCTTCCTCCGCCCCGCCCGCGGTCGCCATCACGCCCACATCTCGTCCGTCTGACGTCCTCACCGCAGTTGGCCGGACGGTCACAGGCTCGCTCAAGAGGGTGTGGGGAAGCGCGACCCTGCCTGTGAAGATGTGTGTCGTAATCCTGGGCGCGATATTTGCTTCCACAATGAGTACCGAGCTGCCCTCTGGAGGCTGGACCTCCACGGTGAGGACCGGGACGACGATCTCTTGAGGAGACAGCCCGCCATGGAAGAAGCCCCTTGCGCCTCCAGCCGCGATCAGTGCGAGGCCACGTGGCATGACCACGTCCAGGTCACCCGGCAAGCCGATCTTGCTGAGAGGGAGCCGCAGTGATGCTTCGTTTGTGGTACCGCCCCTTCCGATGAAGGCTCGTCTATGTACCTCCCCTAGGCCCCCGGGCTTGGGAATAATCATGTGCGCGCCGATCTCGCGCGTGAGCGCGAGGAACCCGTGGTCGGCGCTGATAACGAACTGACTGATGCTGTGGCGAGCGAGGCGGGCAACGGCTCGGGAAAGCTGCTGGACGGTCGCGTCAAAGCCGGTCAGGCCGATGCTGAGCTTGCCGGTCTCTCCCTGCTCGTCGATCTCCTGTGAGCGGACGAGCACCAGGTTGGAGGCGTCGATCTGTTCGCGCAGATCCTGCTCACTAAATCGAAAGATGTCGTCTAGGCGGAGGTCAGCAACCTTGCCGTGTGCGGCCCGGAGGCGGGCAACGCGATCCTCGGGGGTCATGACCTCATGCCCGTCGATCTTCACGACGAGCTTGTCGTTTCTTGTGAGTTGAAGTGAGAGCCCTCTCTCCGCCCCTGGGCAGAGGTTCGCCATTCCCACAGCTGTGATGGATGGCACGAGCCCCACGGCAGGTTCGAGTTCGATGCTCCCATCCGGAAACTGATGCCTCAAGGCGTCGACTAGATCCTGCGCAAGCTCGTACCGCAAAGCGTCCACCATGAAATAGGCGACGCAACCATGAGCTGCACGAGGAGCCACGGCGTTCATGTGGATATGGCCCTGGAGTAAGTAATCACCAGTCTCAAGACCGTCCGCTTGTACCGCTGCAGAGAACTGGCGTAGGTGAGCATCGAGCCACTGGTCGTAGCTCCATCTCGCGGCGAGAACGACGGTCTCGACGGGGGCCCTGTCAGTCAGCGCGAGCAAGGCGAGTTCAAGTCGTCGGTGGGCTCGATCAATCTGCCAAGCCTGGTCGGTGTACCGCCGGAGTCGGGAGGCGACAGAAGCTTCTGGCTCGTCTGGACTGGCTTTGATTAGACGGTGCACCTGCGCGGCTGCGTGCGCGACGCGCCAGCGGTGGTAAGTCTCTTGTGTCTCATCTTTGACCACCCAGCGCGACTGCAAACGCGCCGCTGCAAGATCTTCCGCCTCGACGAAACGCTCGGCCTCCATTCCAGCCACGTACTCGCTGAACGCAAGGGCGTCGTAAGAGGGGACTGTGTCAATATCAATTAGAGCGTCGTGCCAACTTAGTTGCGTCGACAAGGTGAGGTCTCGGCTAGCTTGCGTCATGGCGTCGTCGAATGCTTCCGTGAGCCGCTGGTCATGCTTCCAGCGGTCCAGCAATGCTTCGCATCGGCGCCGCTGCTGGTCACTAACAGACTGGTAGGAGCTCCGCAGGCCCTCGGGAAGCTGAGGCACGGCGACAGCGAGCTCGACGAGGACGAGGTGACGAGCGATCGCGGCATGAAGGTCGTCGGGACGGGGAGGACGTATGCCTAGGTGATCGTGGAGGAACTGCGCCGCCCCTTCGAAGAGGTCCGGGTGTGCGTTGAGGACTTCCTGTCCCTTTGTCGCGAGCTTGAGCGCCAGCTCGTTTGGCTCGTGGGGACCGAGTACCTTGAGCAGGTGTGAGGGTCCGCCGGCTGCGCCGCCCTCTATGAGTGCCTCGGCTTGGACCAACGTTGTCGCAGCCTTGGCGATCTCGTCTAGCTTCGCGGCAGTCAGTTCCGGTGTCATGGTCTGACGCAGAAGGGTTGCGAGTTGGCGTGTGTACTTTGTTCCGAGGGCACGCAGCTCGGCCAACGGATCTTCGTCCGGTTCCTCCGCGTCGATGTAGACGACGAGGCGTGGCTCGGGTTGAGAAAGCTTCGACTCGACTCGCCGCCGCAGCTCGTACCAGCTGCCCCGGTACTGCTCGAACGCAGAACCCTCAGGGGCAAGATCGGTGGCTACCTCCCGATATTCCCCCTGCGGGTCCGCCCAGACGACCACGCGGTGTCGGTCGAGCTTCCCAGCCAGCTGCACTAGCAGCTCTTCCCGAAGCCGCGTCACTGACCGCCCCCGTAGAACTCTCGCTGGACCGTTGCCCACGGATAGCTGTTTTTCTCCAGGTTCCTCCGATATTCGGCGACCCGTCGGCGCCAGCCCTCGTCGGCAAACAGCGGCTCTAGTGGCGCCGTACACAGGATCAGACCGTCGTTGAGATCCGGCTGCCACCCGCTATGCGCGACCTTATCCGCATGTTCCGCGAACTGCTCTACCTCAGCGGCAAGGCTGTCCACCTGCTCGATCCGTTCGATTGCGGCTCGGTCTGCGCTATCGCCGTAACGCTGGCGCAGCTGGTACGCCTGCCCGCGGAGACGCCGCAACTTGTCGCGAGCGGCCCCCGCGATCGCGAACAAAATCTCCCTGGAGAGGGCAGGCGCGTACACCCACAGACCCCATTCCCGCGAGGGGACCGCCAGGTACCAGTAGATCGGTGCGTACCTTCGAGAAGCCGAGTAGTCCTTCACGTGGTCGGCGAAGAACCGGCCACGGAGGCGGCCCCGAAGGTCTCTCAGCTCTTTTGGCAGCGCGAGTTCGGGGGGCGCTGCGGCACTCTCCAGCAACCCGATCACCAGTTGGATGGCCGCGACCACATCCCGGGGATGGCCAGGCTCGTCGTGCAGCAGCCGCTCGGTCGGCAGGTCGAGGGGGTAGCCCTCAGGCGCGTGCGGCGCAGGCAGGCCATCCTCCCCAACGAGCATGCCGCGCGACACCGGAGGCAGAGGGTCATAGGGGCCGGGAAGCGGCGGGGGTGTAAGCGTCCCAAGCGCAACGCGGATGTCCCAACGTCCCAGCGTGACCCCGAGCAGGTACGAGAGTTCTTGGTGGGCGGTTGGAGAGCCCGGCGGGTCATAGTCCTCCTCGAACCAGCGCGTCGGATACGTGGCCGACAAGGGCTCAACGACCTCATGATGACCCACCGCTCGACTCACCACCTCGTCCACGTGACGTGAGATCGTCACAGCAGTCTCGGCCCCGCCGACGCCTACCCACGGCGAGACGAACAGATGGTCCGTCTCCGCCCGTTCGCCTTCGGACATCCGAAGACGAGTGAGCTCGCTGGCTCGGGGCCCGGCCTCCTGAACGGAATCGAGATGTGGCAGGCGCTGCACGGTCCCGACCTCGTACTTTCCGAAAGCCACCATTGCTTCGAGCAGCGCCGCGCCCATCCCGCTGTTGAGGTAGCCCATCAGTCCATCTAGGTCACGACTGTGATCGGACGCTACGAAGATCATGTTGCCACTGTGCCCGAAGAGACCTCCGGATGGAGCTGGGCGAACCGAGAACCCTTTCTGGCTCCGAAGCGACCAGGTCAGACCCGGACGGAAGTAATGAGATTGGCTCCGAATCGTCCTTGACTCGCTCTCGCCTTTGGCCCTTTTGAACTCACGGATCCTCCGGCCGTTGTCCTCCCAATCAAGGACGAGGCGCACATCGGCGTAATAGGGGGAATACTCCCCGCCTTTCGCGAACGGCATCCAGCGTCGTCTGCGGCCTATCGAGTCTGCAGAGACCTCCCACCACAGCCGAACAAACCGGAAGTCGTCAGCTGTGGCGATCCCTTGTCGCACGTCGATCCCAGCTTCCTTGAGTGTCGGATGGTCTCGGAAGACGCGGAGCAGGCGAGGCGAGAGCCAATACGCCGCAGAGGAGCCAGGGACGTGTACGAAGTCGTCTGGGCGGCGAACGAACTGATCACCTGTCCCGCCGTAAACGGCGGAGGCCTTATCAGGCTCGTCGAGTAGTCGCCGGAAATTGGCTTCGTGGTGATGCGGTCGAGCAGATAGGACATAGGCGGCGGCTTCGACCATCGCATCGTGCATCACCCCCAAGCCGAGGTCGATGAGCGCGAGAGTGCGCGGTACGACGATCTTGCTGCGCCAATCTTGATACGTCGTGAGGAAGAATCCAGTCCGGGAGGTGATGGCACCGAGGTGGCCGTCCTCCTTGAGCAGCTCAACGCCGCGGTCCACAAACGCCGCGTACAAGTTCACGGCAGAGGTCCTGTAGGCACTTTTGATGTAGTCATTGGTCTCGTGGATGGGGTCGCCAAAAGGCGGATTCATCAGGACGACGTCGTAGCGCTGCTGGCACAGCTGCACGAACCGCAGGGCGTCGCGGGCGTCGGCGGCGAAGAGCCGAGCGCCAGGTGTCGCATCGGCCCGTCGAGCAATCTCTTCGACTGCGTCAATCAGCTCTTGCTCGAGCCCTTCAGCCGAGACCTGCTGGTCGAGCTTCGGTGCATTCAGGGCCCGCTGGAGGGCAGTGTCGAGTCGCTCTTCGACCTTGAGCAGGCTGCCGAGCGTCGAAGCCTGTTCGAGCGCGTCGTTGAGTTCTTGGGCGAGGTCGCGGGCGTTCTGCGACAACCGCTCGAAGACCTCACGGCGGACATCGAAGCCGGCAGGCAGTGGACGGGCGGTCGCGATTGCAGGTGGTTGGACGTCTCCGTCGCGTACGGCTCGCCGCGCACGCAGCACCAGCACAGCCTGGGCGACCTGGCTGGCGCGCGGGTCGATCTCGATGCCATGGAGGCTTCGCAGGAGGTTCGAAGCGGACTGCGCCGGGGGCACGCCCTGAATCTGCCAAGCCTGCTCAAGCAAGTCGTAGCAGCCGAGCAGGAAGTGACCAGACCCAACGGCGGGGTCGAGGACTCGGACGTCCTCGAGTGCCAGCGGCTCGCCAACGCCCACTTCACCGACCAAAAGGGGCAGGTCCAGGTCGTAGCCGGCTTCCCGCAGCCGCCGACCCAGCGTGTTCTGCACCAGCCAATCGACCACATACCGCGGAGTGAAAAACTGATTTCGGACCGCCAACTCCCGCGAGTCGCGGGGAGCTCCTGACTCCGCGCGCATCTGCTGGCGCTCGTCGTCGCGGTTGAAGAACTGGTACGCCCACCCCAGCGCCTCAGGCTCAGCCCATAACGCAGCCACATCAGCGCTGTTGGTGATCGCGATCGCGCTGTCGACACACGTACGACTTGGGACGAACGCTGATGTGGGGAGGCGACGGTCGAACAAGAGCGGGACCGTGACCCCTAGCTCGTCGCCGCAGACTTGTATGTAGTCCCAGACGCCCTCGTCATCTTGCTGCGCAAGAAGGGGGAAAAGGTCACGCACAACCTCTCGATAACCCGAGGACAGGCGACCCTGCGCCGTGACCTCCGGCAGGACACCAATGGCCTCAGCGACCCGCACGGCCAGCAACTGGTTGGTCGCCGTGAAGGCTGCCTCGCGAATCAGACGGGCAACCGCCTCGCCACCCTCGCAGCCTTCCCGTCGCAGGTAGGCGACGGCACCCACCAACTCGCTGCGCTGCACCACCTGCGTAGGAGTCAACGACAGGGCTGACAGTGGCTCCACCCAAGGCCGAACGAGCGCGTCGGCGTCATCCGAGGCCCGCTCGTCAGCTACCGAGTCTGATGCGGCGCGGCGCTCCCTGTGGAGACCGAACACACCGGTCGCTTGCCGCGTGAACTCCTCCTCGAACAGCGCCCGCAGACGTTGGACAGCGCGGGCGACCGCGTCGCGGGCTTCCTTCGACAGCGGCATCTGCGCCCCGTCAGGTCAGCAGGAAGTACTCGTCGTCTTTCAGCGCTTCCTCCGCGGCTTCACGGATGCGCTTGAGGAGGGCCTCGAGATCGTCCTCGTCGCGCACAGGTTCGTTGAACAGGTCCCGGATGGAAACACGTCGTACGCTCTTGCCTTCAGTACGTCCGATCTCGGCCCGAAGGTCATCGAGGAGCGTTGGCAAGCGTTCCGCCCTGGCGCGGATGGTCTCCACGCTCGGTCCGTGGGCAGCGTTGGCGTCGGGTGAGACAGCTACTGCCTCGAGTCGCTCGGAGAACTCGGCGCGCTGGGCGTCGGTGAGCAGGTCGAGCAGCGGAGCAGACCGCTCCCGAATCTCAGCGATCATGGAGTCCAGGTCGTCGCGGGCCTCTTCCCAAGCACTCTCGTGCTCGGCTCGAAGGGTCTCGACCGCGCCCCGCAATTCGGGGAAGCGGCCGCCGAACGTTCGGGTGCGCAGAATCTCGCGGGCAAGGTCGAGCGCTCGGCGTCCCGCGACTGTGAGGCTTGTCGTGTCGCGTTCCAGAACCTCGCGAGCCGCGCGCAGCGTCTCGAGGCGGTCCTTGTCGCCGAGCAGTTCATGGAGGTCCCGGGCGGCGAGTATGCCGTCCTTCAGGTCAGCTCGGCCCGCGTCGAGCGACCTCACCAAGGTCTCGTCGTCTTCGCTTCGCATGCGCCTGAGAATCTGACGTACGCGGTCGACCGGTTCGGGTGTGCCCAGTGCGAGGCCTATGAGCGTGTCGAAGACGCTGTCCACCTTCTCGCGATCCAACTCGAGCTGTTCGCGAGCGAACGCTGCGAGGTCCTCGGTGGCTAGCCCCGGCCGCTCACCAACGAGTTCCTCGTGTAGGAGTTTGGCGACCCGAGTGCGGACTTTGACGTCCAGTTCTTCACGGGTACGAAGCACTGCAGCCCGAAACTTGGGGACGGCGCTGAAGACCTGCTCGAGACGGGCGTCCGTGCGCGATCTGAGCCAGCTCCCACCCTGCCCGACCGTCACAAGCCCTGCCCGGACCGCAGCCGCGGCTACCACCATCACCACGTCGAGTTCCGCGCCGAACGGCGGCCGTTGGAAGTGGCTCTCTATATACTTGCCGGTGGCTTCGCTGCCGTACTCCATCCGCTCTCGAACGACCGCCATGAGTTGTGCAACAGGACCGGTCTCGTCGATCTTGTGGCCGTCGGCCTCGATCTTGATGACCCCGAGTCCGTCGGGTCCGAGGTAGTCCGGCAGGCCCGAGAGGTCGTCGGTTCGGATCAACGAAACCGCATCGCCTTTCTTGACCGGCGCGGTGAACTCATCGAGACGGGTATAGATCTCGGCCAAGTGTCCTTGCAGTGCGTCGTTCAGCGCCGAACGGAGGTCGCGCCCGTCAAGGGCGCTGGCGTTGCCGCGAAAAACAATGCCTCCCTTGAGCACGTCGTCGGCGAGGGAGCGCTGGAACTGACGGACGTGCCGCTCGTAGCGCTTACGCTCTTCATGCAGCAGCTCGGTCTCAGCTGACTCGAGTGACCGCGCTTGAGCGTCCTTGATGATCTCCTGAGAGCGGAAGACTTCCTCCGCGTACCTCCAGGTGTTCTCGGAGCGGCTGAAAACAAGGAAGACCTCGTTGGCATGAGCGGACTCCCGAGAGCGCTGAACAGCACGTTGCAACTGGTCGTCGCCGCCCTCGTAGATGCGCAACGTGATGTCACCATCGAGAAGCTTGTCGTCGTCGTAGAGAACGCCCACTTTGAATTGGCGCTTATATCCGCTTCCCGCGGCGGCGGTGAGCCCCTGCAGCATGTCTCGCAGATGCGTCTCGCGCAGCAGCCGGTTGAAGTCACCGGTCTTCAGCTCACGACTCCGGCGGGCCTTCTCCCAGTCCTTCTCCTGCGGGGACTGAAGCCGGTAGCCGTCCTCTCCCTCGCGGACGGTCTCCTCTGCAACGAGCTTCTGAAGTGCCGCCACGACCTCGGGTTGGCGAGTCTCGGCACTAGCAGCAGGGTGGATCAGTACGGCCAGGTTGTGCGCATCCAGCTTGAGGGCCCGCACGTTTGATGTCAGCGCGATCGTCTTGACGACCTCAGTAGCGGTGCTATCGGAACCGTGGCGCGTCATGACCTGGTCGATCTCTGCCCGCCAGGACGTCGGAACGATCTCGTCCATGAGGTCGTAGGCCATAGGCACGGTCGTCAGCGCCCCAACAGAAAGATTCGCCAGCACGGTCCTGAGCAGCTGGTGGGCCAGGCGAATCAGTGTGCGGTTCGCACCACCTACCATCGGTCCGGCGCCGCCGTGAGCGCGCAGGCCGGACACAGCGTCGATGAACAACTGCACCTGGTAAGGCAGGAGCGGGTAGACGCGGGTGAACTCTTCCCGCGTGAACTCCCCGCCCCGGGTCGGGCTATCGAGGGTGACGTTAGCGCGGAGCTGGTTTTGATGTTGGTCGTAGACGCTACGGACTGCCTGCGCGCCAATCTCGTTCTTCTCAAGCACGCGCTTACTCACCACCTCTTCAATATCACTCGGGACGAGGTCGACGTTGAGGGGGAAGCGATCACGGACACGCGCGAGCTCGACGCGTTTGTCGTCGAGCGCGGAGACAACGTCCTCAAGCGTCTCCTGGCCTGTGGCGATCAGCCACAGCCGTCCGCCTTCCTTTTGGAACGCCTGGGCAAGGCCTTGGAGGTCGAGCATCCTCTGGACGCTGCGGGACACGTACTGGCCGACCTCATCTACAACGAAGGCGATGCGCCGAGCGTCTGGCCGTCTTCGAAAGAGCAACTCCATTGCCCGCTTTGCGAACCAGTTGTTGGTGACCTCAACCTCAGGTCGCGTCCTGGCATAGCTGTCGGCAGCTGGGTAGGTTTCAGGGTCAAGCTCGTGGAGGGCCTTTGAGGCTTCGTTGAGCGCCAGCGCCTTGTCTCGCCGGTCCCGCCACTGGAGGCCAGTCGCTTTGCCGAACGCGTCGATGAAGGCCTCAAGTCGGCCGTCGGCCTCAAGAGTGATCTCGAGCTCGGCTAGTTCGAGGTTGCGGGCGTAATCCAGCTGGGTGAGAAGTTCGCGGTAGAGGGGCAGAACCACCGCTTCGCCCTCTCGGGCGACGTTGCGGGACGCCGATAGGTCCACGAAGATCGCCATCGTCGGGGCTCGGGAGTGGATGGTGTTCAGGAGAGCTTTGATCTGCTGGGTCGCCAGCTTCGCGGTAAACAGGTCCGCCGCGGTCGTGCCAGCGAGCTTCGGATTGGCAAGTATGTAGCCGAGAACCTTCGCGAAAGACGACTTGCCCGATCCGAAGAAGCCCGAAATCCAGGCATTGACCGCTTCGCTGGGCCTGTTGATCGAATCCTGATAGTGGTCGAGCAGTTCAACGAACGCGTCGTGAATGTGGTCTGTTACGACGTACTCGCGCAGCTCGTCGCTCACCTCGTCGACATCGCTCGCGTCGACCTTGATGACCTCTTTGATCTCACGATCGAGGTCGTGCCGGAAGATCTCTGCGATCCTCATGCTGAGCTCCTCTGGAAGATCTTTGCGCGGTAGCCATGGATGGGTTCGCAGCGCGCCATAAACTTCAGCCCGTACGGCTCAACCACCTGCCCGGGATAGAGCAACAACACCGGCCGCCGGAGGCGGTCCCGCAGGTCATCGAGCAGTGCCGAAGTACGAAAGACCGGGTATAGGGCCGCGGCTCGGTAGAGAATGACCGCGCAATGATCAGGCGTGTCCTCCACAGCAGTCATCACTCGGTCGGCGAGCGTGGGCGGAGAGGTAAGAATCTCGCGGAGCGTCTCATGCACCTTCTCCAGCGCCCACGAATCGTCCGGGTTCTCCTTCTCCACTTCGACCATCTGTTGATAAAAGCCTGAGTCGTCGACCGCTTGCCAGAAGAGGTCCGCGAGGGACACCGCAGCGACATCGGAACCGTGCGCCTTCAGGTAAGCGACGAGATCCAGCATCTCCTTGCGGACGGCTAGCTCGGCCTCCGGCTCATACACATAGAGCAGGTAGGGCGCCCCCGCCGACCCACCGCTGAAGTAGCCCAGAGTCTCCTCAGCGATCTTCTGGAGCGGGTCAGGCAACGGCACGAACCATCTCCTCCAGTCCACCGACGCGCCAGTCGATCCGAACACTCGTTCCCGCCTCCGAGAACCGCAGCAGCCCTTCCCGGTCGGCTTCCAGGAACAGCGCGCGCACTTGCCGGTCCTCCAGCAGCCACCACCGCCAAGCGCCACTCGCCACTATCTGATGGGACGATTGGAGTTGGGTCCGGAGCCTCCCTAGTACGTAGATGAACCCGGCGAACGAGAGACGCGGCCGCGCGATGTGCTTCGTGGCACGTCCTTCGAGCACTCGGAAGTCACGTAGCGCCGAGAGGAGTCCGTGCACCACCCGGCGGCGAGTGGTGTCTGCCCATTCCTTGACGGCCGGAGCGGGCGGTGTCTCCAGCAGCGCGCGTTCGACGCCATCGACGGTTATCCTCACCCACCCTAGATCACGCAGTCTGTACAGGATCTCAGCGGCCGTATACGCGAGCAGGTCGTCATTCCGCGCCACTTCGTAGTAGCAGGCGTCACGAAAGCCATCGGCGCGTATCGCCAGGGGCTTGAGGGCGCGAATCACCTCGGGTCCAGGCTCAACGAACCGCTGCCGAAGAACTGCCAGCGTGTCCTCTGTGCGAGACCTCGATCGCTTGCCCAGTAGGTTCCTTGATCGGAACGTCTCGAGGTTGTCCCCAGGAGGGCGGCTCTCGTCCCAGGCCTCAATGAACCGACGTGAGTCCTCCAATAGCGCGCCACCCTTGATGATGCGGGTCGTGACCTCCATCAGACGAGATCCAGATAAGGGGCGACGAACTCTTGGCTAAGGCCTGCATAGGCCGAAGCTAGGTGACCGAGCGCTGTCTCGAGGGGAGAGTCGTCGTCCAGAGACTCACGAGGTAGGTCGCCCAGATATAGGCCGTCGCCACGGTGCTCTCCGTCGGCGGGGGGAGCGAGCTTTGCCTTGAGCTCGTCGACGGACGTCTCGCGCAGCCATCTGAGAGGCTCCAGATCCCTCTCCAGCTTCCGCTCGATCAACCACGCTCGCAGGAGGCCATGGAAAGGCAAGTAGTCGGAGAACAAATGGACAGCCGTGGGGCGCTGCAGCGCCATGTCGTGGCGAATGCGTGCCGACTCCATCGCCAGCTCCAACCCGGTCGCCATCCACGTGTTCGGGAACGCGTGAGCGAGGACATACTCCCCCGTCTCGTCCATCGAGTGTGACCGCCACCACCCCAGCCGATCCGCGTCACCAAGACGAACCACGGCCAGCAGTCGCTCCACCTGCGCGCTGGTCATTGCAGGCGTCACCCTCTTCCTCCTCGCCTCCGGTCGCTCTACTGAGAGTAATGAGCAATGGGACATCTCGCCCCCAGAGGGGGGCCGGTACCGCGTACGTGAAACAGATCGCCCCACCGCGCCCTAGCCAATCCGGATGACTACCCGCTGCGACAGCCAGGTCACCGCCGACAGCTGGCAGCAAACCTTGGGCCTTGCCTCCACGCCTCGTTCCAAGCGAATGTCGACCGTTGGATCCGGGAACCGCCCGTCGAGTTTCATCGTTGTAAGTTGAGGCACCCCAGTAGGGAGGCCAGTAGGGAGGTAAGTATGGCTGACCGCCGAGCAGGCCGAGTACCGCACGTCAAGGAAGAAGGGGGGGGCAAGCAACCCCGATCACGGAACAAGAACGGCCAGTGGCGCCGCAAGCGTGGGGACGCCGGCAAGAAGCGCAAAAGGTAAGGAGCGGAACCTGCGTCCGGCCCCAGGAACAGTGTCCGGCAGCTAACGGCTCGCTTGTCAGGACGTCCTGGACAGCAGGTATCCCAGGGGTGGAGCAGAACGGCCGAACTGGTAGTCCTCGATCGAGAGGCACTACGGAAGCGACCCTGAAGGGCGTGGATAAGCAGCCGTTTCGCGGGGTTGAGCTCTCAGGGACAACAGAACACACGAGCGGGAAGCACCTCGCCGGTCACGGGTCGAGCTTCCCTCCGTGCTGCACCACTCCTCAGCCATCTGTTGATCTTGTCCCATGCCTCCGGCTCTGGAACGAGCTAATGATTCCCCGTTCCCGAGGCTCCTACCTCGCCGCCGAACCGGAGACGAGCCGAGCAGGCCGCTCGCCGTGGGCTCGACCTCCTCCAGCCACCGCCGCAGGAGCTCGGGCGTGCGACCGAGCTCGGCCGGCACGTCGACATCCCCCGGCTCGTTGAGACATGGCGCCAGTGGGTGAGCGGGCGTGAGCTGGCCAATGGCTTTGCCGCGCTGGCCGACCACGTCGAGACGGAACTCTTGCGGCTGGTCGAGCAGGTCGAGGCGCTCAGAGGGGAGGCCGAAGCCGAGCTCGAGCGCAGGGAGAGCTCGTGGAGGCCTGTCGCTGTGAGGCTCGCCTCGTGGCTCGAGAGCGGACGTCTGGCCGTCCACCGGATGGACGTCGCCGACCTCGACACGGCCGAGCGCTGGCTGAAGCGCATGTCCGACGAGATCCGCGACGAGCGGTTCACGCCGATCTCCCAGCGCTCGCAGGAGATCTGGCGCACCCTGCGGCTGCGCAGCATGTCGAGCTGGGCAGCGTCGAGCTCAAGGGCGCCGCCACCCAGCGCCGCGTCTCCCTAGACGTCACGATCGACGGCGTGGCCGGGGCCGCCCTCAGTGTCATGAGCCAGGGGGAGCTGCACGCGCTCGCGCTCAGCTTGTTCCTTCCCCGCGCCACGCTTGAGGACAGCGCCTTCCGCTTCGTCCTCCTAGATGACCCGGTGCAGTCCATGGATCCGGCGCGGGTCGATGGGCTGGCCAGGGTGCTCGAGGAGGCCGCAATCGACCGGCAGGTGGTCGTGTTCACCCACGACGACCGGCTCGCCGAGAGCGTCCGACGTCTGGGCGTCCCCGCCCGAGTGCTGGAGGTCACGCGGGCACCCGGGTCGGCTGTGGAGGTACTGCCCCGGCTCGACCCGG
>JALZBR010000367.1 GCA_030863485.1 Actinomycetota bacterium | reverse complement strand
GCGCAGGCCGGGTCGGCGCGGCCTCGCGCGCTCTCGATGAAGCAGGGATCGAAGTGGCCACCCTCGAGTTGCACAACCCGACGCTCGACGACGTCTTTCAGATCGCGACGGGACGCCGACTCGAGGGGGCCGAAGAAAGCCATTCCGCCGAAGCGGAGACTTCTTCTCGTCGGTGAGCGCGCACGCCCTGTCTCATTACAAGGCACTCAGTCGCCGTGCGATCGTCAATACGATCCGACAGCCGGCGTCGATCGCACCGGCGATCATCTTCCCGCTCTTCTTCATGGCGCTGAGCTCAGCCGCCTTCCAGCGGTCGATCAACCTCCCAGGCTTCCCCGAGGTTGATTCCTTCCTGCAGTTCCTGGTCTCGACGACGATCATCCAGGGTTGTCTCTTCGGTGCCGTGGCCGCCGGATCGGATATGGCCACAGACATCGAGGGTGGGTTCTTCGATCGACTGATTGCGTCTCCCGTGACGCGCCGTTCGATCCTGGTTGCCCGAGTCGCCGGGTCGGCCTTGCTCGGCTTCGTCCAAGCGTGGCTCTTTTTCGGAGTAGCAACGGTCTTCGGGATGCGATCCGAGGGCGGTCTCGTGAGCATGTTCATGGTGTCTCTCGTAGCCTCTTTGCTCGCGGCGGCGATCGGTTCGTTCAGCGTCGCGTTCGCTCTCAAGACGGGATCGGCCGAGGCCGTCCAGGGCAGCTTCCCGTTGATGTTCGCCGCCCTGTTCTTGTCCAGTGCCTTCTTCCCCCGCGAGCTCATGAACGGGTGGTTCAAGGGGGCCGCGACGGCCAACCCGCTCTCGCATCTGATCGAGGGATTACGGACACAGGTGATCCAGGGCATCCAACTGCGCCCCTATCTGATCTCGGTGACCATAGCGGCTCTCACGTTCGTCGTGGCCATCACGGCGGCCAACCTCGCCTTGCGCGGGCGTCTCGCGCAAAGGGATTAGAGATGTCGAGCATGCAGGTCGCCTGGGGTATCGCAGCCCGAAGCCTTCGGCTCATCCCACGCATCCCCTCCACGTTCATCCCGTCGCTCGTCATGCCCATTTTCCTCACCATCTCGTTCACGGGAGCTTTTTCAGGACTTGTCTTGCTGCCGGGTTTTCCTGCGGACAAGATCATCGACTGGTTCATCCCCATGACCATCGTCCAGGGAGTTGCCTTTGCCGGGATCACCACCGGGATGGGCGCCGCAAGAGATCTCCAGAATGGTTTCTTCGATCGTCTCTTGGCCAGCCCCGCCTCGCGAACGGCGCTCGTAGCCGGCCCCCTGCTGGCCTCGGTCATGCGGGCGCTGATCCCGATCGGCCTGCTCCTCTTCGTTGCCGTGATCGGCGGAGCGAATTTTCAGGACGGGGTCTTGGGGGTGGCGACGCTTGTGATCGCCGCGCTCGGTGTGGCTCTGGTCGCCGGTGGCTGGGCCATCGGTCTGGCTCTTCGACTCAAGTCCCAACAGGCAGCCCCGCTCATGCAGACCGGAGTCTTCATCGTGATCTTCCTGTCGACCGCCCAGATGCCGATCAACCTCTTGACCGGGTGGCTTCACACTGTGGCCCGGTTCAACCCGATGACGAACGTGCTGGCGCTCGCGCGCGAAGGCTTCCTGGGTCCCGTCACGTGGTCCGGGAGCTGGCCCGGTCTGGTTGCCCTTGCGGGGCTCATCGCGGCCTCGCTTTTGTTCGCGGCGAGGGGCATGCAGAAGGTGACTCCCTAGGAGAGATCGTGCTCCTAGCCCGATTTTCGTTCGTCGAGCAGGACCCCCATGAGATCTCGCATCGACAGAACGCCGGCGATCGAGCCGTCGTCTGCCATGACGATCAGGTGGCGGAACCCCCCGGAGCGCATGCGCTCGGCTGCCTCTACCGGATCCCATGACCACGACGCGGTGAGGGCGCCGGGAGTCATGTACTCAGCCACCTTCGCCTGGTCGGCGTCGACTCCCGAAGCGGTCGCGCGCAAGATGTCGCGCTCGGTGAGGATTGCCGGAGAACCGTCTTCGGTCACGACCACGCACGACCCGACCCGGCGCTCGACCATCGCCTTTGCGGCGGAGCGAAGCGTGTCGTCGGGACCGATCATCAGCGTGGATGAGCCGATGAGCTCACCGATCTTCATCGCCAGACAGTAGCGCTCTCGAACCTCGGGGGCCACGGCCGGGCGGGAGCTACGTAGAACTACTTACTTTTCCGCATTTTCCTTCTCTTTTGTCGGCATTTGGCCCATCCTGAGACAAGACGAGGGGGAGCCGGCGAGAAGTCGCTTTGACTGCCTGTCGGGAGCCGGGTGCGACCAGGAGGCAGGGGAGCCTCACCGGGGGCCCGGCGCTCTCCCAAGAGGAGGAACGGTGAGGACCAGGGCAGTAGCCACCTGGATTGGGCTTGCATTGATGGTGTCGGTCGCGACGATCTCCCACGCCGGCTCTGATGACGGCCTTCCGCGTCTCTCCCTCAGGAATACGGGCGACGTGGTCGCAGAGAGATACGGCAAGAGAGCGATCAATATGCAGCCTCCGGTATTCATTCAGTCAAAGGACGCCTCTTTCGATCTTCGAGTCACCAGAGCGAGCTACAAGGATCCCCTCGTACTGAATCAGGTCCTTCACACCTCCGGCGGTGACCAGTGGGTGGAGCTGGGAGGAGACCACGTCGAGTCATGGCGGGGCCTGGAGGACTTCACCCGGGTGATCGTGCGCGACTCCGAAGGCAAGGTCGTGTACTCCGCAAAGAAACGGTTCTGTCCGAACAATTGGGATCGTCAGCGAGTTGACGACCTCGGGCCCTCGAGGCCCACGTTTCCCACCTCCTGCAGCGGATCGTTGCGAAGCTTCCTCAGGGGTGCCGCCTGGGGTCTCGATCAGGGGTGGGCAGTCCCGCTGGTCAATGGCGTTCGGCTCGACCTCGCTCCGGGCGCGTACGACGCGACCGTGAGGATCACGCGCGATTACCGGGAGCTCTTCGGGGTTGCCCGCACCGACGCAGTCACTCATTTCGGGCTCGAGATAAAGAAGGTCCCCCGCCCCGACTACGAGGAGTGGGAAGAATTCGAGGGTAGTAGCAGGACTCATCACCCCTCTCACGCACCCGGCGAGGACTCCGCTGGCACGCTCGGTGGAGCGGGGGTCCCCTCCGACCCGTCCATGCTGCCGGACCTTGCCGCCCTGCCCGCGTTCAGGATGAGGATCGAGAACGAACGCAGCGGAAAGAGCCGCCTCGAGTTCGCCGCAACGGTGTGGACCGGCGGACCCTCGCCTCTCGTGGTCGAGGGGTTCCGGCGCGACGGCGAGGACACGATGGATGCCTACCAGTACTTCTATGACGGCGACGAGGCGGTGGGGCGCGCTCCCGTCGGGACGTTCGAGTACGACCGCCGCGACGGCCACTTCCACTGGCATTTCCAGCAATTTGCCCGTTACCAGATCAGAAGCGTCGAGACGGGCGAGGTGGTTCGGAGCAGCAAGCAATCCTTCTGTGTCGTTCCGACTACGGCAATCGACCTCAGCCTCGACAACGCGTCGCGGGACACCGAACGGGCGAACCTCTCGACATCGTGCGGCGGCTCCGAAGCATTGTGGATCCGCGAGGTCCTCCCGGTCGGCTGGGGCGACACCTATTCGCAGGTGGCGGGCCAGGCCTTCAACGTGACGTCTCTTCCGAACGGCGAGTACTGGGTCGAGGTCGAGGCCAACCCCCAGGGACTCCTATACGAGCAGAACCCGGCCAACAACCTCGTGCGGAGAAAGGTCACCCTCAAGGGCAAGCGGGGGGACCGCGATCTGACTGCCTGGAACTGGCACGGGATCGACTTCTAGAGGAGGGCCTGCTGTGGGGCTTCAGCCGTCAGCGTTTGGCTGCTACCGCGCAGGCTGCGCCCTGCTCACTTTTGGGTCGCCCGAGGTCATTCAGCGAGAACTCGGCTCGCCGGATGTCTTGATCGAGCTTGTACTGGGCGTCGGCGGCGGCTCGTTTGGGCAGAGGCGCCTTGCCGCGTAAGACGCGCTTCGCAAGGGCGACACTGCGCTCGTTGATACCGCCGTAGCCGGTGAACTGATAGGTATCCGCCTCCTTGGGCAGGGCCTTCCAATCGACCGGCATCGTGGTGCAGCCCGCGCAGAACGGGTTGGCTCCCACCCCGTACTCGAGGTGGTCGGGGGGCCGGGGGTCTCCTGCCCAGTGGACGAGCCCGTCGTGACGCCCCTTGCCGGGATGGGCCTCGGCGGTGAGGAACAGAACCCGTTTGAGCTCTTGCAATGTGAAGATCCCGTCGGCGAGAGGGCCCCTCTCGATCCTTGGCGCGTGTCCACAGGAAACGAGGCCGCCGGTCGCTCCGGTCGAGGAATCGCCGAGCAGACGACGTGCTGCGAGGACGATTGCTGCAGCCCCACCCGCCGCGTAGGGCGAAGCCGCGCTCGTGCAGCAAGCGATCGGATGCGGTCTCATCCCGCCGCTCGAGTGAGCGAGAGCGGTTTGACCGGCATAGGCATCGGCTACCACGTGAGGAGGCGCTCCAGCCCATGCCGTCACCTTGCCGTTGTCGTGTCCGCCCACGAGAACGACGCCGGGAGGAGCCGTGGACAAGAGGTAGGTGGGGGTCGGCGCAACGCCGGCGAGATATGCGGTTCCGTTGCCCGATGCCGCGAGAGCGAGCATGCGCTGGGACGCATAGCTGAAGGCCTGGCTGACGCTGCTCGGCAGCGGAGGGGGCACGAGACTGACCCAGGAGTTCGATTGCACGTCGATCCATCCCTGTTCAGCGGCCCAGCGGACGCTCTGGGCACCGAGTCCTTCGATCTCGACGATCCGGGCGTTCGGAGCCAGCGAGCTCGGCGCGCCGGCCGCCCGTGACGCCGTCATCGTGCCGTGGCCGTGGTCGTCGAGGATCACGTGCTCCTTGCAGCCGAAGCCGACGGCGTTTGCCGGAGGTGGGTCCACCACCGGGCAACTGGTTCCCCCCGAGCCGAGCGAGATCGCCCCGGCGATGCGAGTGCCGGGGATCCAGTAGAGCTTGTTGCGCTGCACGTGGCTCCAGATGTCTGCGTCCTTCTTGATCGCCTTCTTGTAGGGCAGTCCGAGCGAGAGCCTGAGTGCCGGGGCGTTCTTGGGGAAGCCCGAGATGTATTTCGAGGGGTGGGTGCGCCCGAGCCTGGACCTGTCCCTGAAGGCGGGGCTGTAGGGATTGATGCCGGTGTCAATCAACGCCACGACCGTCGTCGCGGCCCGCTCCTTTGCTACTGGGCGAGATGCGAACGCGGGAGTCGACGAGCCCACGACGAGAACGGTCATCGAGCACGCCAGCAAGCGAAGTTGTGTCCGCATACCCGAGGGATTCGACGGGCGGGCGGGGGCTCCTCCCTCCGGGCGGCTCGTCATCTGCTGGCACGCTGGGTTCCTAGGCCCCCCGCCGACGGCAGGTTCTAGATTTGGGCCGTGAGCGACCCACCCTTGTTCAGCGTCATCGTCACGACCTATGGGCGTTCAGCGTTCATCGACGCGGCGCTCGAAAGTCTTTTCGCCCAAACCATCCAGGACTTCGAGGTGGTTCTCGTGGTCGACGGGGGTGAGGTCCCCACCGGGCTGACGGACGACTCGCGCCTGCGCGTCGTGCGACGGGAGACCAACGGTGGGTTTCCGGCTGCCCTGAACACGGGCCTCGAGCAAATAAGGGGGCGCTACGTCACGGTTCTGGACGACGACGATCTGTATGCGAGAGACCGACTGGAGCTAGGGCTACGAGGTATGGAGAGAGCCCCCGTCGCCATCTGCTGGCGGGGGAACCCGAGCACCGGCAAGGTGGGTGCGAACCGAATGCTCGAGGGGTTCGTGCATGACACGATCCTCGACCGCCCCATCCCGACGCTCGGACAGACGACGGTGCGACGAGAAGCGATGCTCACGTTTGACGAGAGATGTCGGAACTCTGCGGATGTGGAGTGGTGGATCAGGATGTCCGCCCACCACCCAGTCACTACCGAGCCACAGGTCGGTCTGTGGCTGAGAAGACACGACTCGAGGAACTCATTGAACTTCGAGTCACGCTATCGGTCGCGGACGCTGATCTATCAGAAACACCGCGACTATTTCGAGAGCCATCCAAACGCAGAGGGGCGTTACCTCGAGAGGACGGCGTATTTCGCGCGGATGACCGGTCACCCGAAAAGCGCGCGCAACTACCTCTGGAGGGCCCTCCGGGTGCGGCCTCGGTTCGGGACGTTGCTGCGTTTCATGAGAGCGTGGCTGCCGGTTCGACAACGTGAGTCCGGTACCACTCAATTGTCTCGCTGAGACGCTCGTCGAGCGGGGCTGGGACGAAACCCAAGACGTTGCGGATCATCGTCGTGTCGGCTACCGGGTACTCCTGTCCTTCTCCGAGACGGCGGGGCAGGAACTCGAGCTCGCCTCCTCCACACAGATCGAGGACGCGGTCGGCGACTTCCAACACCGTTATCGGGACGCCGGAGCCGACTTGTAAGACCTCTCCGACGCCGGGCGCGCGCTCGAGGGCGAGAGCGAAGCACTCGGCGACGTCGTCCGCATGACACACGTCGATGACCTGACGTCCGTCACCGAATATCGGCAGCGGTTCCCCCCGCAAGGCGTTTGCGGCGAAGCGAGGAACGATCTTGTTGACCTTGCCCGTGCCGTCCTGGCGGGGACCGTAAGCATTGAAGACCTTGAGCACCGACGTTTGCAATCCGAACGCCTCGCCGTATCCGCGGGCGAAGTCCGTCGCCGCTCGCTTCGAGATGGCGTAAGGGCTCAGCCACGGTGTGCCGGTCTCGACGCCGATGTAGCGAGCCCCCAACCTTTTGCACGCCTCGAGGGTCGTGATGGTGCCGATCGTGTTCACGCGGACCGTCTCCTGGGGCCAGTCGAAGGTCTCGGCTGTGCCGAGGAGCCCGGCCATATTGATGACCGCGTCCGCGCCGATCTCCGAGATGAGGTCCGCGGATCTCGGATCGCCGACATCGACGGGATGCCACTCGGCCCAGGGGGTCCAGCGGGGCTCGGCTCTGTCGAGGACGATCACCTCGTGGCCCCGGTCGCGCAGACGCTCGCACAGGAAGCTGCCGAGGAACCCACTTCCACCCGTCACAATGACTTTCAAACTCTTCTCCACTCATTTTCAGATCGATGAGTGCGGCGCTGGAGCCCGCCTGCGGGCAGAGTGTAATCGCGGTCGCCGGATCGACCCGGGGCTTCCTGCGCTGCTGCTCGGGGCCATAGGGTCTCGGGGTGTTCGGCCAACCCCTTCGTGGCGGTCGATGGGGACGGCAAGCGAGATCGCGTGCAAGGGCGACCCGAGCGCGCGCTCGTATGGGGGGCGCCCGGGCTGCTCCGATAAAATCTAGACCGTGTCTGGCAACCTCATCCGTCGCAGCCGAGATGCAGCACCTGCGCGACTCGGCCCCCTCGTTATGTCCATTGGATCTTCCGACGGATCTCGGAGCGCAGAGCGAGTCCCGGGGTCGACCGGAGCCCGGCGGGAACCAACTTGAGGGATCGCTATGACGCGGTCGTTGTGGGGGCCGGGCCCAATGGATTGGCCGCAGCGATAACCCTTGCCCGGGCGGGACGCAGCGTGAAGGTCCTCGAGAGGGCATCGGAGGTCGGCGGGGGGACGAGGACCGACGAGCTCACGCTTCCGGGCTTCAGGCACGACGTGTGCTCTGCGATCCACCCGCTGGCGATTGCCTCGCCGTTCTTCAAGGCGATCCCGCTTGCGGACTTCGGATTGAGATTCGTGCACCCCGGCGTCCCTCTTGCTCATCCACTGGAAGACGGGTCGGCCGCCGTTCTGGCCCGTTCGATCGAAGCCTCGACCGATTCCTTTCCGGCAGATGGGGATGCGTACGAGAAACTCATGCGGCCGCTCGTGGAGCACGCGGACGATCTCGTCGCCGATGCTCTCGGCCCCCTGCGTGTCCCTCGTCATCCCTTCGTTATGGCGCGGTTCGGTCCTCTCGGCCTGCGTTCGGTGGTCGATCTCGCGTTGTCGCGCTTCGAGACCAATCAGGCGAGAGCGATGTTCGCAGGGATGGGTGCCCACTCGATGCTGCGGCTCGAACAGCGTCTGACCGCCGGGGTTGCCCTCCTGCTCGGGATCCTCGGCCACGCGTATGGCTGGCCCATACCCGTCGGGGGGTCCGATGCGATTACCAACGCAATGGCGCGCTACCTCGAGTCCCTGGGGGGCGAGATCGAGACGGACCATCCCGTTGAGGATCTAGACGGTCTTCCTCCAGCGGATTTAGTAGTGATGGACGTCACCCCCAGACAGCTGGTCCAGATCGCCGGCAAGCGATTATCCAAGGGTTACTTGCGTTCGCTGCGTCGCTTTCGCTACGGCCCTGGTGTCTTCAAGGTCGATCTTGCGCTCGATGGGCCGATCCCGTGGACCGCGCACGTCTGCTCGACGGCAGGGACGGTTCACGTCGGCGGATCTCTTCCCGAGATCGCCTCCTCCGAGGCCTCGGTCGTCTCCGGGCGCCACCCCGAGCGACCCTTTGTTCTCGTGGCGCAGCAGAGCATGTTCGATGACATCCGGGCGCCGGCCGGCCGTCATACCGTATGGGCCTACTGCCACGTGCCGATCGGTTCGTCTGAGGACATGACCGAGCGCATCGAATCTCAGATCGAGCGGTTCGCTCCGGGGTTCAAGGACCGCATCATCGGCCGCCACACGATCGACCCGGCCCAGCTCGAGGCCTACAACCCCAACTACATCGGAGGCGACATAAATGGGGGGGTCCAGGACATACGCCAGCACTTCGCCCGACCGATGTTCCGGCTGCGTCCTTACTCGACCTCAGACCGCGGCATCTACATCTGCTCGTCTTCGACGCCCCCGGGCGGGGGAGTCCACGGACTGTGCGGTCATTTCGCCGCCCAGGCCGTTATGCGCAAAAGGCGCTAGTCGCCCCTTCGTTACTCGGAGGTCCCTTCGGACGTCCCTTCAGAAGTTCCTTCAGAGGTCCCCTCGGAGGTCCCTTCAGAAGTTCCCTCCGACGTGCCTTCAGAAGTTCCTTCCGACGTGCCCTCGGAGGTGTCGTCGTCCTCTTCGGCGGCCTGTCCCGCCGGGTTCTGCTCGTCGATCATTGATTCCTCCCGGTCATCTCGTAGTCGTCCTTGGGCAACGGTTTAACGCGCCGGCGTCGTAAGCGCAACCGGACCGTCGATCGGCATCAGGCGCGGGGCTCGCAGCGAGGACACGAGGAGGTGAAGCCGGTCGGAGTCACCTGGACGCGCAGCTTGCGACCGCACCGGCGACAGAACCTAGGGGGATCGAGTGCACGAGCGCAGCTCCCGTCGCACTCGGCCTCCGTGCGACCGCATCCCTCGCAGTGCACAAACCTTCTCAGATGACCTTCGAGAGAGCCCCGATGGGCATCCTCAGATCCGCGAGCATCTGTATGTCCTCGGAGGGCCGGCGGCCGAGGGTAGTCAGGTAGTTGCCTACGATGAGCGCGTTGATCCCGGCAGTCAGACCGAACGACTGCAACTCCCGCAAGGTCACTTCGCGCCCGCCTGCGTAGCGAAGGATCACCTCCGGGAGCGCGAGACGGAACAACGAGATCCAGCGGATAGCCTCGAGTGGCTCGACGAGCGGTCGGTCTCCCAGAGGTGTTCCCGGACGGGGATTGAGGAAGTTGAGGGGAACCTCGGCCGGCGCGACCTTTCGTAGATCGAGCAGCATCTCGATCCGCTGTCCGTCGCTCTCACCCATTCCGAGCAGCATCCCGCAGCACAGCTCCATGCCGGTTTCCCGGACCAATTGGCAGGTCTCGAAGCGTTCCTCCCAGGAATGCGTCGTCACGATTGAGCCGAAGAAGGAGCGCGCCGTCTCGAGGTTGTGGTTGTAGCGGTGCACGCCTCCGTCGGCGAGACGATAGGCCTGCTCGCGCGTCAGGATGCCGAGGCTGGCCGCAACCTGGAGGCCGGTCTCGTCCATAACGATCTTCGTCGCCTCGAGAACCCGATCGATCAACCTGTCGTCCGGCCCCCTGACCGCGGCGACGATGCAGAACTCGGATGCGCCGATGCGCGCCGTCTCTTGTGCCGCGGCCCTGATCTCGTCGAGATCCAGGATGGCCGTCGGTCTCACAGGAGACTCGAACCTCGACGACTGCGAGCAGAACGTGCAGTCCTCGGGGCAGCCGCCGGTCTTTGCCGAGAGGATCCCCTCGACCTCGACCGTCGGTCCGCAGCGCGCGAGTCGCACCTCGTGCGCCACGGCCGCCAGCGAGGGGACCTCTTCGCTGGGTATGCGCGCGAGCGCGGCGAGCTCGTCTTCGTCGAGGTCTCTCTTCTCATCGATGAGAGCGGCTGCCGCTTGGTTTAGAAGTTGGCGGGTCACTGAACCTCCACTGTTCGGGCGTGAGAGCCAAGGGTATTCGGATGCAGCTTGAGGATGCATTGGGCGATGCGCTCGGGCGTCACGGCGAGAGACAGGTGCTCACGGTCGCGCAACCATGCCAGGTTGCGACGGTGGATCGGGTCTTTTGGGTCGAATCGGTTCAAGAACACGATGAGCGGCCAGCGACCCGCGAGGGAGTCCCGACTGGTGAGAACGTCGTTGACGGCGCCCAACCCGCTGGGAGCCACTAGGACGACGTAGTCGGGCTCGAGCTTCTCTGCCAGAGCGATCGTGTCCCCGTCGTGGGCAAGCGGTGAGCGCACACCGCCGACACCCTCGACGAGCGCCACGCCCGAGGAGGGCAGGTTCAGCTCGTCGAGGAGCTCGTCGAGGTGCAGGCGGGGCCGCCCCAGCGCGTCGGCGGCCATCGGGGGGGCCATCGCTCGCTCGTAGCGGCGATGGGG
>JALZBR010000348.1 GCA_030863485.1 Actinomycetota bacterium | reverse complement strand
TCGGGTTCGGACAACGCTTCACCCACTCGATCGCCTCCTCCTTAGACTTCACGTCGATGAGCCAGAACCCGGCGACGAGCTCCTTGGCCTCTGCGAACGGCCCGTCGATCACGGTCCGCTTGTCTCCCGAGAATATGACGCGGGCTCCCTTGGAGGAGGGGTGAAGGCCCTCACCCGCAACCATAACGCCGGCCTTCACGAGCTCCTCGTTGTACCTCCCCATCTCCCTGAGGAGCTCTTCGCTCGGTGGAACTCCTGCCTCGGTCTCCTCGTTCGCTTTGACGATGAGCATGAAGCGCATCTGCTGCCTCCTTCCGTAATCGGGCTCCGGCGTTTCACCGGAAGACAACCTTTCCTGTTAAGACGTCGAACGGCGGCCCGGGAAATCGACAAGCTCGGAATTTTTTTCAGGATTCCAATAAATCGCTTAAGGCACGACGACTTTGTGCCGATAAAGAAGGCGCAAGATTCACGCGATCAAAAGCGAGGGGAATCAGATGAAAGGAATACTAGGCTTCTTGTCCACCCTACCGGGGAGGATCGTAGCCACGGTCCTGGCGACGTCCGTCGTGGCAGGGAGTGGGTTGTTCGTGGCGCACTCGGTGGGAGGGAGCTCGGGCGTATCCGGTAAGGCGAACAGCTCCGGGCTTTCAGCCGACGCCAGCTCGCGAGCGAGCCGCGCGTTCTCCGCCCAGCAGGGCGCCGCTGCCTCCGGTGAAGGAGCCGCTAACGTCGAAAAGTCCGGCGTGGGCGGCGTGAACGCAGGTATTGGGTCTAACGCCGGCGGGGGCAGTCTTCTCCTACCCGGCACCAACCCATCGGTGCGGGGTCTTATCCCATCCGGACCGGGAGGTACCTTAGGGCGACCCAACGGGTCTGGTTCGGGTGGCAGCAATGGTGGCAACAACCCATCCGGCGGAGGTAGCACGAAGCTCCCAGGCGCCAACGTGCCAGGCGCTCCCAGCGCTCCTGGAACGCCTGCGCTGGCTGCTCCTTCCGGTGCGTCCCTCTACAGCAACGGCTCCATGACGGTGTACGTGCCTGCTCTCGGCGGCCAGAGCTGGAAACTGTGCGTCGGGACCGAAGGAGAGGTCCAGGGGCAGGGGTGCGCTCAGTTCAAGGTGCTGCAGACCAAGGCGCTCAAGCTGACGGTCTCTTACTCCGGCAACGCAAGCGCCAAGGCTCCCACTTTCACGACGAGCAACTGCCCGGATGGTTCAGGGAAGGCCCTCAAGGTCACAGGCCTTACGCCGGGTGCAAGCGTGACCGCTACAGCCGGCGAGGAGAGTGTTACGAAGAACTTCGACTCGAAGTCTCAGAGCGTCACCGCCTCCCTCTGCGAGCAGCGGTAGCAATTCGGCTTCAGTACGAGACGACCCAGCCGCCAGGTTGGGTCGTCTCTTCGCGTCGGGATCGTCCAGTGCGGCAGGAGACCTCCTAATAGCCGCCGCTAGCCGGCGTCCACGCAAAAAGCAAGAAAGCCAGCAGGAACGATGAGAGCCGCAATAGCCCACCACGCTGGATTTGACGGAAATGCTCGACGCTCTCCCATCACTAAGCCGTCAATAGCTCTCGCACCCAATCCCGTCAGGCTCCCCCGGTTGTCCCGGCCTGCCGTCGAACTGGTGCGGGTCGGGTGGCAAGACTCTGACGCTGCGCCGGATGTCGTCGCAGTTGAGATCGGGTGGTGGAGGTGGGATGCAATCGCCGGGATATGAGGGGTGGCAGTCTTGAGTAGCCGGTGGTTGAGTTGCTCGAGGCGTGCTCACGGGCTTCTGGTGGGGCTGGGGAGAGGAGATGCAGGGGAGGGCGAAGGCGCAAGCGCCCAGATTCCCCGCCTTGCCGCCCTGGCTTCGGCTTCGGCAGCCCTGATCTGATCGATGTACCTGTCGTTTGGAGGTATCAGCAAGGCCTTCACGTAGCCGAGTCGCACCGCTTTCTCGTTAAAGAACTCCCCGTTCTCCTTCCATAGATAGCGGAGGTATCGCCCGCGACCATCCCTGTCCTCCAGGTCAGCAAGTAGGTAGACCTTTGACCCTACGGGCAACTCCTGTTTCAAGAAGTTGGTCGCCTCGGTGCTATACGGCGTCCCCACTTCCGGCGCGTCGATTTCAAGGAGACGCACCGTACTTCCGGTCGCACGGGGAAGCGTGCCACCGATGAGCCATAGAGTGTCGCCGTCAATGTGCTGAACAACTGTTGCTTCTTGTGCCTCGGGTGGTACGGCGAGGGGCTGCAAAGGGCTTGGGTTATCGACGACGAAGTCTTGCGTTGGAGACGGTGAGGGTGATTCGAACGAGGAAGCGTCCCTGATCAGCGGGGAGAGGCCACCGCTAGCGAAAAACGCTAAGACGCTGGCGGCGACTAATCCTCCTGCACCTTTGCGGGAGGTGATGCCAAGAAACCTAACTGAGCCGTTGACCAGGCCGGCTAAGCCAAGCCCAAGCGCAACCAGGCTTACAAAGGTGAGGACAGAGCCCCGATCAACCAAGACACCGAGAACGCTATTGGACGGAAACGACGAATGACTCTAATACTCCTAGCCTCAGTCATCCGGCGATTCCCGCGCTCATTCCTCGCACGCAATGCCGTGTTGTCGGCGTCAAAACCGTGAGGATCGCTCCCGTAACCCTGAAGATCCTACGGGGGATGCCTGGACAACCACGTCTCGACCCCCAAACAGCCCTCGTCCCTTTGGGTATCGGCACAAGTGGCACACTCCATTGGCTTTTGAGGTGAACCAGGCGGTCAGCAGGAAAATGTTTCCGCTGCCCCTAGCTTCCAGGCATCTAGCGCCGTAAGCTCGCACCTGAGATTCTTCCGGGCTTCCCGCACCCGGAATTGGCCGTCGAGGAGGACAAGAAGATTGTCCAAGCGTTACGGCGGGCGTCGAGTGGGGGGTCTGTTCATTGCCGTCCTCGGCCTTGCATTCGGCAGTTTCCCCATCGCTGCTAACGCCACCCCAGGCGTCTACCACACGGCAATCGGCTCAGGCACATCGCTGATTGAAAATGTCGGCGATAGCTTCTCAATAGCTGCCTCAGATCGGCCGGGGTTTTATGGGTCGATCATCTTTAACGGCGTGGCCGTAGAGCTCACCTGCGTCGTGATTCAAGACGGTAAGGTCTCCTTGGCGCGGACCGAGGTGGACGGACACATCCTCTATGCCTCGGGGATGGGATCGGACGGAAAATCCTACTTTGCGAAGGTCACTGCCGGGCCTGGAGTAGGCAACTTCTTGATCTCAGAGGGTCGCCACGTTGGCAATAAGTGCGATGCTCCGGAGTGGTATGGCGTAGAAGGCCCTGGATCATTTGTGATCGCACCCGTCTGACGCGACGCGCGGTTTGGCTGGATCTAACTTTTCTGCTTCTCTCGCTAACTGCGTGTAGCGATCCATCGTCAGAGTCGCCACCCCCACCTGAAGAAAGATCAGGAGTGCCGGTGGATGCGAAGGACCGGTTTACGTCTGATGAAGCCGAGGGGGAGATAGCGAAGGATTGGGGGCTGAAACCGCCCCGAAAGTCAGACACGCCCAACGTTTCACGTACAGAAGCCGTGCTTAAGAGCGGCCCCCACGTGCAGGCGGCCCCCGACCCTTACGTCAAGCTTGTGCGCCTTACAAAGAGCAAGTACAACCGATTCGAAGGGCTCGCCTGGCTGGTTGCAGTGCCGAACGCCTTAGATGCTGAGGCGTTGCCCGAGTGCGAGAGGCCACTCAATCCAGGGGGAGGTTCTGTTGGAGAACCAAAACCAAGCCCACCAATGACAGTTGCGCTTGTGCCTGCAGACCGGGAAGCCTTTCAAGATGGGGCAACGTTCATTACAGGTTTCCTCCCCCGATGCCGCATAGTCGCGGAACCGGGATGGCCTCACCGCATCGACTACGTAAGCATGATGGCAATGTGGTGAAGGACTCGAGAGCCTTCAGGTACTACCTGTAGTCATTCCGTCCGACGAAAGCAAGAGAAAGGCAGTAACAGACAAAGGGCCCCTGACGACTTCCTCGGGGGGCCTGATTTGCGCCTAAGAACTAGTTGCGAGGGGAGGATTTGAACCTCCGACCTTCGGGTTATGAGACCTCCCCGCCCTGTTCCAGAGGCTCAATTTTCGTCCGTGGCCGCAATTTTCGTTCGGATTTCCGGCGTGAATTCAGCCAGAACTCGGCATCAACAGTCCGATACGTCGGGCTGGTCCGAGCCCGTCCGGGTGCATTCGGTCCGACTATTGTCCGACAAAGTGGCTGGCACCGATTGGAGCCCCGAACGGGAGC
>JALZBR010000098.1 GCA_030863485.1 Actinomycetota bacterium | reverse complement strand
ATTCCGAGCTCGTGAGCCACGATCTGGGCGAACGTGGTCTCGTGTCCCTGACCCTGGGTCTTGGAACCGATCTTCAGAACCGCCTTGCCGCTCGGGTGAACCCGAAGCTCGGCGGAGTCGAACATCTTGAGCCCGATGATGTCGTACTCACGGGAGTTTCCGGCACCGACCGGCTCGGTGAAGGTGGAGGTGCCGAGGCCCAGCAGCCTGCCGGACTGGTGGCCCCTCTGCTTCTCCTCCATGAACTTCCAGTACCCGATCTGCTCCATCGCGATGTCAAGAGCAGCCTCGTAGTCGCCGGAGTCCATGAGGAACCCGAAAGCCGTACGGTACGGGAACATCTCGGGCTTCACGAAGTTCAGCCTTCTGAACTCCGTCGGGTCCATGCCCATGTCGTACGCCGCGTTCTGAATCAGCCGCTCGCAGAAGAAAAGCGCCTCGGTGATTCGGAAGGAGCAGCGGTACGCCACACCTCCAGGTGCCTTGTTGGTGTAGTGGCCCTGAGCGGTGAGGTAGCCGACCGGGATGTCGTAAGCGCCGGTGACCGAGTGGTACAGGCCGACCTTGAACTTGGTCGGCTGTGCGTCGGAGAAGAATCCTCCGTTGTCGGTGTTGGCGTGGTAACGGGCGGCCAGGATCTTGCCCTCGTTGGTGAGCGCAAGCTCGCCGTGGAGGTACATGTCACGGGCGTACCCGGTGGAGATGAGGTTTCCGGTCTTGTCCTCGATCCACTTGACCGGACGGCCCATGACGACCGAGGCCAAGGTGGCGCAGACATAACCGGGGTAGACCGGCACCTTGTTTCCGAAGCCGCCGCCGATGTCGGGGGCGATGATCCGGATCTTGTGCTCGGGAAGCTCGGCCACGATCGCGACCGCAGTGCGGATGATGTGCGGCGCCTGAGTGGTCAGGTAGATCGTGAGCTTCTCAGTCGCCGGGTTGTAGTCCGCGAGAGCGCCGCAGCACTCAATCGGACAGGGGTGCGACCGCGGGTAGAACAAGTCGAGCTTGGAGATCTTGTCCGCCTGCTGGAAGGCGCGCTCCGTGCCTGCCTTGTCCCCGACGTTCCAGGTGTAGCAGATGTTGTCCTTCTGGCCGTCCTTGTCGTCCCGAATGAGGGGAGCGCCGGGGGCGACTGCCTGCATCGGGTTGACGATGACGGGGAGAGGCTCGTAATCCACCTCGATGAGCTCGCAGGCGTCCTTCGCGATGTACGGGTCCTCCGCCACCACGAAGGCCACCTCCTGGCCCTGGAACCGGACCTTGTCGGTCGCCAGAACCGCCTGGGTGTCGTACGAAAGCGTCGGCATCCACGCGAGGTTGTGCTGGGCTGCGAACTCGCCCGTGATCACGAGGTGCACGCCGGGAACCGACCATGCCTTCGTGTAGTCGAGGGAGCGAATCCGAGCATGCGCCAGCGGACTGCGCAGCAGCTCACCATGGAGCATGCCACTGAGCTTGAAATCGTCGACGTAGTTCCCCTTTCCTACGAGGAACCTGGCGTCCTCCACCCGCTTGCGGCTGGCGCCTAAGCCTCCGATTTCAATTTCGTCTACTGCCATACTTCGTCCTTCCTTTCCGGGCCCTGCTAGGCCCAACTGCTTGCACCTGCCGACCCCTCACGCGAATAGCCGAAGACGAAGACGCGGCTAAAGGCGCAAAGGAGATTGCGAAGATATGACTACCCGGTGCACGTGGCACAGGTGCCGGATCGGGGCTTACGGATGACGTACCCGCAAGACTTGATGTTGCTGTCCGGCCACGCCACCGCCTGGCGCACTTCCCCGGAAAGGCTCCGACGGTACTCGGCGTGTCTTTTGGGCGTAGACGTTAGCTCTGCTAAGAGCTCGAAAGGCTTACTTATCCACCGGGATGCTGCAAAGGATAGGCAAACCTTGAAAGACCCCCTACTCCTTTCTCACACGGCTTCGGGCTTCCGAAACCACGGATCGAACTGTTTCAGAAGCGTAACAGATCCCTGATTTTGATCAACCGGAATCGGCGGCTGTGACCGCACTGTTACTGATGCTTCCGCCTTAAACTCAGGTCGTAATCACGAGGCATGAGTTATGGAGCCGGAGCAGCCTTTGCGCCTGGCGGGCCGGCAAAGCTGGAGGTGGAGATGGCAGAAAACGGACGCGAAGAAGAGCTGAAAAAGCAGCTCGAAGCTGCCGAGCAGGAGCTCGCGAAATTGAATAGTGAGATCGAAGCGATGAAGGCCCGCGTACGGGACAAGCTGGTAGCCGAATGGCCGAGCCCGTGGAAGAACGATCAGATCGTGAACACAAAGGTCATGGGACGCCTTGCCGGGGACAAGGATTACAGAGCCCTCAATGAGAGGGTGAGGGAGGTGGATGAGGTAATCGCTGGGATCAATGCCGAGCTCGCGACCTTAAACCCCCAAGACCCCGCCTTCCAAGTAGAGGACAAGTCCAAAGCGGTGGGCTACATGCCCGACCGCTCTTAATCGAGCCCTTACCAGTCCTCCGCTTCTTCCTCTTCCTCGCTGATCGTGTCGATTCTCGTGATCGGCCACTCGGGAAGCTGGGCCTCCTCCACGGCGGCGCGGAACTGAGCCGTTCCGATTGCTTCTGCTTCCGCCCTGCTGCCGGCCACTACGATCAGCTTTGCCCCGTAAGCCGCTTGCCCTACTCCACTGGCGACACCGTCGTGCTTGGCGACTGAGTCGGCAAGCTCAACAATGCGTTCGACGCTCATGACCTCGTCGCCTTCGGTCTGAATGGCGACGCTCCATCTCATCTCCATACCCGCTTCTCCTATTGCAAGTTGTCCCTTGTCCGAGAGGGTTACCACGGCCCCAACCCGGCTAAACGAACGCTCCGTTGCCCAAATCTGGCGGGGACCTCTCCCTTCATTTATATCGGCGAGCCGCGCTTAGTTGAGGCCAGCTCACAGGGTGACCACTAGCTAGTAAGCCAGGCGCCCTCCCCTGTAAGCCGGCGCGGGGGCGAAGAGTCCGCGTTTAGAAGCGCCCGGGGCCTCAGTTGAGGGAGGGGAGGACCTCCGCGAGCCGTTCGAGGCTGTCGAGATCATGACCCGACAGCATGACGTCGATGTAAGGGGCCGCAGCCGCCATTCCCACAGTTCGCGGCTCGTAGTTGGGGTCGTCTCCCTTGAGAGGGTTCATCCAGACGATGGCGTGAGAGAGCCGCTCGATGCGCTGCATCGCCTTGTCGAGGACGGCAGGGTCGCCACGCTCCAGCCCGTCGGAGCAGATCACGACGATGCCGCCCCGGCACAGACCCCTACGCCCCCACTTGCGGAGGAATTGGTCTAGCGAGTCTCCGATCCGAGTGCCTCCCTCCCAGTCGAACACCTCCTTGGTGGCGTCGGCGAGAGCTTCGTCGGGATTCCTCTTCTGCAACGTGTCCGTGATTCGCGTCAGGCGGGTGCCGAAGCAAAATACCTCGACCTTGCCCGGCTGCCGGGCGGACGCGTACGCAAACTGCAGCAGCGCCCGAGAGTAGCTCGTCATCGACCCGGAGATGTCCAGGATGAGGATGAGGCGCCGGTTGCGAACCTTCCGCTTCTTCCACGCCTGCTCAACCATCTCGCCGTGCGTTCGCATCGCCTTTCGGATCGTGTTCCGCATGTCGGGCATCTTGCCGTGCGGCGTCCGGACGTGGCGCCGGGTTATCCGTTTGGGCGGGACCAGGCGGAACCTGGACATGAGCCTGCGGATGGCAGCGAGCTCTTCAGGGGTGCACTCCGCGAACTTCTTCTTCCTGAGCACCTCGAGGGTGGAAGCCATGATGCCGGAGGGCGGCTCACCCTCCCGCTCCTCGCCCTCGCCCTCCTCCATGACCATCTCCATGACGGCCTCGGCCTCGGGCGAGACCTGCTGCTTGAGCTGGAGGACCTCGTCCATCTTCCCCTCGTCGAGGAAGTAGGCCTTGAACACCCGGTTGTACATCGGGATGTCCTGAGGGCGATGGATCATCGTCGAACGCCCGGCGTAGTACAGGTCGGCGAGTTCAGTTGGGTCGAGCTTCGCCACGGACTCGCAGTAGGTAACGATGTGCCCCGAACCTACAACCACGCCCTCCTTGCGTAGCGCGCGTCCGAAGCCCACCAGGGCTTCCTCCATGCCCGACTTCCGGGATGCGGTCTTAGCCAGCTCTGATCACCTCCGGGAGGCTCTCCTTCACCATCTGCAGGTCGTCACGGTCCTTGACCACCGATCCCAGGGTGTCCTCGGCGATCTTGGGGTCGAGGTTGTTGGCGCCGAGGAAGTCGAGGGCGCGGGCCCAGTCGATGGTCTCGGAGACGCCCGGCTTTTTGGCCATGTCGAGCCGGCGCAGGCGCTGCACGGCG
>JALZBR010000312.1 GCA_030863485.1 Actinomycetota bacterium | reverse complement strand
CTTATGACCAGAAAAAGCAGCGCGGAGCGCTCGTCCAGAGCTGAGAGAAACACGCGCATAGCGTACGCGTAGGGGGGACCTTGCCCGACACTTCCTCGAGCTGCGGTCAGGGGACAAAAGTGTCTACACACCTCGGTTCTCCGGCTGAAGCCAGATTCGAAGAAGGGACGCGTGCAGGCTCCGGGCCCGCTACCTCGTCGCCCTTCGTGGCCTCGCGGTACTCCTGGTCCGGGCAGGTTTTCGCGATCGGAAGAAGTAGACAACCCCCTGGTCCACGTCTTGGCCGACATCCAGGTTGGGGGCACTGGTGACGTAATCGGGCTGCCGGTCACCGTTCACATCGCCCGGCGCGGCGACGGCACGACCCATGTTAGGACCGACGTTGCGCGGCTCGGCCACCCCGTGCTGCCTATCCGCCTGGGGCAGCTCGAACGCCCTGAGCAGCCGCCCGTTTCGCCCGTTGAACACGTAGGTGCCCCCGCTTTGCGGCGTGCCGGGGACGTGATGGGGCGATGAGCCGAGGTAGAGGTCAGGGAAGCGATCCCTGTTGTAGTTCGTCTTGGCCAGGGCATAGGCGAATTGCCCCCCTGGCTCTGGACTCGGGTCGTTGAGCGAGTAGAGCGCTCGGCCCGTCCTGCCGCTAAAGACCCAGCCCTTGCCCTGAGCCTCCCCCGCCGGCCCGTTTTGCTGGAAGCCCTGCCCAAAGATGTCGGCGAACCCGTCTCGGTTGACGTCGCCCGGCGCGAAGGCCTCTGCGATCCCGCCCCACAAGCGCGCGTTCGCCTGCGGTTCGGGGTTGTCGATCTTTCGCAGCACCCGGCCGTTCGTGCCGCTGTAGACGTACAGGCGGCCCTGTGCTGGGTTGCAGTTGACTGGCTGCTGCGCGAAGCACTGGGGGTTGGGCCCGGTAGGGAAGTTGTACGTCCATGCGCTTACGAGCTGGTCTGCGACGCGGTCGCGGTTGACGTCTCCCGGGCCTTGGGCGACGATGCCCAGCCCACCGCAGTTGGTGAGGCAGGCACCCGTATTGGTGACGTCGCGATCCTCCGAAGGCACGTTCAGCGTTCGAATCAACCGGCCGTTCTTGCCATTGAAGATGAATGCTTGTCCCTGGTCGATACGACATCCTGCAGGGAGGGGGTTGCGGTCGCCGCAGCCTGCGGGAAAGTCGTTGCCGGTCGCGCCGATCAGGACTTCGGAAACCCCGTCGCGGTTGACGTCGCCGGCGGTAGCTCCCCAACCGAAGTGTGCGGGATTTCTGGCGGATCCTTGAGGGCTGGGGTTGTCCAGCGCGTACAGCAGCCTTCCTGTCCTGCCGCTGAAGACCCACGCCTTGCCCTGGTTCTCGTTACAGCCGTTTGGTTCCGGAGCGCCGCAGGGCGCGCCCGTTCCCGTATAGACGTCGTGTCTTACAGAGCCTGCGACGAGATCATTCCTGCCGTCGCGATCGACATCGCCGAGATTGCTGATACCCCAGCCAAAGCCGGCCCACTGGGGCCGTGCGCTTTCCGGCTCTCCCTGCGGTTCAGGCGAGTCGATTCTGTACAGCACGGAGCCGTTCTTGCCGCTGATTGCGTAGACGCGCCCGGCGTTCTCTGCGCCCGGCAGATCCTCGCGGTAAACACCCACCCAGATGTCCTTCACTCGATCGCCGTTCAGATTGCCGGCAGTCGCGAGGCGATCGCCCCAGCGACCGTTCAGCTGGGGGGTGGGGGCCGCGACGCGGCTGACGCGGTAACTCCGTGTCGGCTGAGCGGTGAGCGCTTCCGTCGATGACACGACGATGGTGACCAGTAGCAAGGCCACCACGCCGATTGGCAGTCGACGGGCGCGTCGCCTCCTAGGGGTTGCCGCGCTCAGCAGAGTATGATTGAGCACTACCTGCCTCTGATGCAGCATTACCTGCCTCCCTCAGTGCTCGAACTCGAACAACGACTCCACAAGGAAAGCCACGACCGGGCTTTGCGGTGGGTGCTGCCGGGAAACGGTGGCACGCGACGAAAGCTTCAGGACCAAACGCTTGTACCGCTAGACCTCTTCGGCCATGGCCAGCATGTCCTCCCGACTGAGCGCCCCAACCAGATCGGGATGATTCAGTCTGAGGTGCTCCTCAGCATTCGCCACAACTTCGTCGTCTGTTTCCCCACGGACGAGATAGCCGCACTCGCAGTTGATTACCTTGGGCATTCGCTCCTTGACCTCTCCGTCCTAGCCCCAGCGCGGATTCTGATTCTTTCGGATTGGGAGTACGTTGGTAAAACGTTGGCGTCTTGCGCGAGATGAGGATCCAGCTGTGCGGCTGCCTCGTAGTGAGGATGAAGGGGCGCCGAGTGGAGCAAGAGATGCCGGGGCGGCAGGGCCGAGTGGCCTTTGCCTATCTTGCGACCAGGCGCGTGCAACCGGTCAGCCGAGACGAGCTCATGGCCGCCGTGTGGCCCGGTGCGCTTCCTCGTAGGGCCGACGCCGCGTTGCGCTCGATCGTGTCGAAGCTGCGCGCCGCCCTGGGACCGGGGGTCATCGAAGGCCGAAGCGAGCTGCGCTTGGTCCTCGACCCGGACGCGTGGATCGACGTCGAGGCTGCACACCGCGCCATCCACACTGCGGAGTCGGCGGTGGCTCTGGGCGAGTGGAAGCGGGCGTGGGCTCCGGCCCGTATAGCCCTCAACGTCTGCAACCGAGTCTTTCTGAACGGACATGAGGCGCCCTGGATCGACGAGTGGCGCCGGCGCCTCGACCAGATCGCCATTCGCGCCTTGGACTGTGTTGCCGCGACCGGGCTGGGGCTGGGCGGATCGGAGGTAGCCGCGGCCGAAAGAGCGGGGCGCAGTCTCATCGAGCGCTCGCCGTACCGAGAGAGCGGCTATCGATGGGTGATGCAGGCGGCCGCGGCGCGGGGAGATGTCGTCGAGGCGCTCGCGATCTACGAAGGCCTCTGTCGCTTCTTACACGAGGAGTTGAACACCCCTCCGAGCCCCAGCACGCGCGCGCTTCACCAACACCTGCTGGGCCTTTGCTCGGAAGGTTCGCGCAACGGACGCTAGCAGGAGCCGTTTCTCACCCACGTGATGGAGGTGTCAGACCTCGCGCTCGGTGATCGCGCGCATCTCCTCGGCATCGAACCCGCGCATAGTCGTCGTCCGAACATTGCCGAGAGCGCTGACCTGAAGCGCCAGGGAGGTCGCAGTCTCGTCGTCGGGCGCCTCGAACAGCACGACGATGTCGTATTCGCCCATCGTCCACACCTGGTAGAGGGTGCGCCCGCCGGCTCTCTCGATCGCGCTCCAATAGTCCTCGGCTCTCTGCACCGTGTCTTTGTAGTTGCGGATTCCTTGCTCTGTGAATTTGATCAGGTTGACATAGGTCGCCATGGCTCCTCCCGCCTACATCCTTCGAGCCCTGTCCCCTGATAATCCCTCTCGCCTCGGCGCCAGAAGGAACGCCACCTCGGCACCTGTTTGGGCGGCTTAGGGAGCTCTTTCAAGCTGCATGCTAGTTCACCGAGCAGATGCTGGCGCGTCGTCCAAGCCTCCGGCGAGCGAGGCGTTAGTCATGGCCTCCTCGAGCGTGTCGGGCGGAGCTTGTGGATGAGCCCTTTCCCGCGCGCTCCTCGCCCCTCGGTTGTTGCAGGGCGACGACGTCGCACGGACGACTCCGCGGTCTCTCGCCGGCTCGTGACTTCTGCCTTGAGCTCCTTGGCGACTTCCTGAATGGAGAAATTCGCCGGCTCGAGATGGCGCTGCGCGCGGCGGCGGGTTAGCAGGCGAACGAAGTCCTCGGCGATGCCCGTCACGTTGTGGCGGACCACGGTAGGGACCGAGTAACGGCAATCGTCGCACCCGGGCTTCCTTCCAACGGCGGGAGAGATGCGGTCGAGGTGGACCGACAACAACCCGTCGCTTCTGACCGAGACGTGCAAACTTTGCGTAGTGGAGATCTCGCGCAGAGAGACCTTTCTTCGGTGGTAGATGCGGCCAAGGCCGGTGTCCTTGCAGAAGTTGCCGCTCTCCAGCAGCTCGCGCATCAAGGCGTCGGCGTCTTCCGGAGTGAAATGGACCCTCTGGGCGCGGGGGCCGAGCGAGGAGAGCCTCCACGCGCGCATGCGTGCCGACCCCGGATACCGTTTCAAGCGGCCGGAAAGACTGGATAAGTAAACCTTTTCGGACATTTGTCTCCTCCTCGGATCGCCCCTGCACAGAACGACGGCGCTCGAGGGCAACAGTGGTGATGTCTGTTCGCTGAAAGGTGCTTCTCGGATGTGCTGAAAAGTGTCGTCGCTTCTGGACCTGATCGGCCTGGCGCACTGCGCATGCGCTCGAAGCTCAGGCCCTGCCATCCGAGCAGCGAGCAAAATACCACGCTCACTGCGGATTCCTCGCGCTCAGCGGAAGAAATCTTGGTACGAGGCTCTTTTTAACAAAGGTTTAACGGAACAAGAGCTACGCCAGCTCGCGCTGAATCCGCTCGTCAGGGGAGGTGCCGGCGCCCGTCGCCGCCGCAGTGTCACCCGTAACGTGGCGTGCTCTCGCTCAGGAGGAGACATCGCGCAGGAGACGTGATTGGATGCCTCGAGCCCTTGGCCTTGGTTTGACTCCCGACTCTCGGTCTGGTTGTTGTCGCCCGGGACCATGAGGTCCTGGGTCAAAGAGCAGTGAAAGGAGAACTTCCCCATGAGTAAAGGCTCCCGAGACGTGGAGCGCGTGTACTCGACCAGCGAGGTGGTGGCCAAGCTCCGGCGGCTTGCCGACGCCCTCGAGACTGGCACCCCGTTTCGGATCCAGGTCGCCGGGGAACGCATTCACGTCCCCGCGAGGGCGCAGTTCAGCATTGAGCACGAGCGCGGCTCCGACGAGGAGGAAGTCGAGTTCCAGCTCAAGTGGAGCCTCGCCGAGGTGTCGCAGTCGAGCGAGGAGCAGGAGCCGCTCGTCTGAACGGAGGCCCGGGCGCTTCGATCTAAGGCTGTGCCGGCCCTCCGAGCCGGCCGTCTCCCTTTCGCACGCTTTGCCGGAGCCACTACCAGAC
>JALZBR010000308.1 GCA_030863485.1 Actinomycetota bacterium | reverse complement strand
CCTCCACCCGCAGGTCGCAGGAGTGACGATCCCGACCGTGATCATCATCGGCCTCATGGTTGCGCCGTTCATCGACCGCAACCCATCGACGAGGCCCGATGACCGCAAGCTCGCGATCGTGATCTTCTCGTTCTTCATGCTGTCCTTCGCAGTGCTGACCATCATCGGGATGTTCTTCAGGGGGCCGGGCTTCAACTTCGTCCTTCCTTGGGAAGGCGGGATCTTCTTCGAGCTATGACGAATAGAGGCGAGCTATGAGTGCAGGAACAATCGCTTTGATCGTGGTCGCCGTCAGCGTGGCCGCGTGGGGCCTATTCATGGCCAACGTGACCATCCGGCGCGAGCGCAAGGCGCGCGCCGACACCACCGTCCCCGACGACCCGGGAACGGAAACGGCGAAAGCAGATGCCCAGCCGGCGGCCGCGAAGACCGAGGACAAGCCCGAGGTCACCGTCGAGAAACCGCCGGAGAAGAAGCTCAAGCCCCTCACGCCGCAGCAGATGGCGGTCTCGCGCCGGCAGTTCCTCAACCGGGCGTGGACGGCTTCGTTCTCGTCGTTCCTCGGGTTCTTCGGGATGGCAACGCTGTCGTTCCTCTGGCCCAAGCTGACCGGTGGCTTCGGGACCGAGATCACCGTCGGCGTGCAGGAGGATCTCCTCGCCGAGATCGGCCCCCCCGACTACACGCCGAAGTTCGTAGCCGAGGGCCGGTTCTGGCTCGTGGCCTACGAAGGGACCGGCGAGGACCCCATCTACGAGCTCACCGGCGCGAAGAACGTGGGCATGCAGGCGCTCTATCGCAAGTGCGTGCATCTCGGTTGCTCCGTGCCTCACTGCAGCAAGTCGATGTTGTTCGAATGTCCCTGCCACGGCTCGAAGTACCGCCTGAGCGGCGAGTTCTACAGCGGTCCGGCCCCCCGCGGCCTAGACCGGTTCCCGATCGCGATCAGGGGGGGCAAGGTCGTGGTCGACACGGGCAAGGTCGAGACCGGTCCCCCTCGAGGCATCGACACGTGGGGGAAGTTCTCCGAGCCCGTCGGCCCCTTCTGCGTGCCGGTCTAGATTGAGAGCGAGCTAGCCGGTGGAATCGGACAACAACCTTCTCGTAATCGCGCTCGTAATCCTCGTGCCCGCGGTGCTGTTGTGGGCGATCTTCGTTGCGCGCTCGCGCAAGCCCCGACGGCCGGGCGGGATCCTGGGGATCCCCCAGGCGCTGCGCCCGGGAGACCCCGACGAGGTCCTCGAGGGACCGCGGCTCGAGCGGATCCTGGCCGCGGGAGTCATTGCCACCGTCGCAACGGCCATCTTCATCCCCGCGTACTGGCTCCCGGAGGCCAATCGCCAGGAGCAGTTCTCCGAGCGCTTCGAAGAGGAATCCCACGAGCGGGGCGCACTCATCCTGCAGACCCCACCGGATATCCCCGAGGACGCCGACCCGCAGCAGTTCCGCGAGGCCGAGCACGCACTCGCCCTCGGCATGAGCTGCGAGACCTGCCACGGTGCGGTCGTCGAGGACGACCCGGCCACCCCCGAGGACGAGAGCGCACAGAGCCTGCTCGGTGGTCAGGTCGAGTTCACCGACCCAACCACCGGCGAGGTCGTGAACTACAAGGCTCCCCCACTTCAGAACGTCTTCCAGCGATGGGACGAGGAGATCGTGCGCATGACCATCGAGCGCGGTCGCCCCGGCACCCCCATGCCGACCTGGGGGGTCGAGTTCGGCGGCCCGATGACCCAACAGATGATCGACGACACGATCTCTTATCTCCAGACCCTTCCTGGTAACAACGAGGCACCCGAGATCTCCGAGGGATGCCAGAACCCGTCGGAGGCGCAGTACCAATCCTGCGGCAAGGAGATCTTCGAGGTCCGCTGCGCCGTCTGCCACGGTCCCCAGGGCGAGGGCAAGGAGACCCCCACGCCGAAGGACGACCCGAAGACGGCCGACGTCGACGAGAGCGCGGAGCCACCCGTCTGGTACTCGGGCCTCGCCCTGTGGAAGGGCGACGTCAAACACCTCGACAAGGAGCTCCACGTCAAGACGGTCAAAGAGGGTCGCCGGTTCTGGTGGATGCCGCAGTTCAGCGAGGCTCCTCCGCAGGGGATCCCGGTTCCCCCCTACCCCCTGACGGACAAGCAGATCCAAGCCGTCGTCCAGTACGAGAGGTCCCTCTAGGTGGACGCCGTATTCATCGAAGGCGCCGCGGCAACCATCTCGTCCATCATCGTCTTCTGCGGAAGCGTGTTCCTGCTGCTCGCGATGATCATGGGGGCGCGCCTCGCGTACTTCGTCACGGCCTCGGTCACCCTGGCGTTCTTGTTGATCATGGGACTGATCTGGTCGAAGGATCCTCTCGGCCCGGTGGGGAAGCTCCCGGAGTGGGATCCGGTCAGCGTCGTCGAACAGGGCGAACCCCTGGAGGGACCCTCCGCCGGCGAGTACCCCGATGGGGGGGGATGGCGCAAAATCGACGATGAGAGCACGCAAGAGGCCGCCCAGTCCGCCGAGCTCGGGTCCTCCGCCCAGGACGTCATCGCCGAGGAGATCGAAAGGGGCAATCTTCCCGACAACGCCGAGGCGAACACCGCAGACACCGACACGATCAGGTTCCTGGAGCAGGACGGCGAGCTCTACGGCGCGGTCGTGTTGGAGCCACCGGCGTCGACCGAAGAGAACGCGTCCGGGACGCTGGCGGCCGACGAGGGGGCCGAGGAGGACGCCGAGCCCGCCCCGCCTGTCGTCGCACTTCTCCAGTACGACCCGGGGAACCCATTGGGTAAGGCGCGCATCTTTACTCTGGGGACGTTCATCTTGCTCGCGATCCATTTGTTCTTCCTCAGCCGGTCCGAGCAGCGTGCACGCCGAGCCAAGGAGGCAGCAACGACATGAGAGACGACCGAACCTCCAGAGCCCTGTCCCGGCTCCGGCTTCTGATCTCGACCATCCTGCTGATGGCTCCGGCCGCGTGCACCGGCGGGATCAACGCCGGTGTGAAAGGCGGCCAGGCCTTCATCGTCATGACCGGGATGCTGCTGCTGATGCTGGGCATCCTGTGGATCATCCTCGGCCGGGAGAAATAACCGACAGACAGGATCAGAGTGTGCTCAATACCTCACGGGCCGCCAGTGCGAGGCGGTCGACATGCTCAGGGGTGTGCGCGGCTCCGATGAACAGCGCCTCGAAGCGCGACGGCGGTAGATAGATCCCTCGCTCGAGCATCCCTCTGAAGAACGCCCCGTAGACCTCCCCGCTGGTAGCGCGCGCCTCGGCGTAATCGTTCACCTCTTCTTCCGCGAAGAAGAACCCGGCGAGTCCTCCGACCGCCACCGCCGACATCGGCTGCGTCGCGGCAGCATCGGCTGCGTCGATCAGTGCTCGCACGACCGATCGAGCGCGATTCTGAAGATCGTCGTAGAGGGTGGGATTCGCCCGGATCATCGTGAGCGTCGCGATGCCGGCGGCCATTGCCACCGGATTGCCCGACAAGGTGCCCGCCTGGTAGACCGGACCGACCGGCGCAAGGCGGTCCATGATCTCGGCACGCCCGGCAAACGCGGCCGCGGGGAGACCTCCGCCCAGGATCTTGCCCAACATCACCAGGTCCGCAGCGACCCCAAAGCGCTCCTGGGCTCCTCCGGCCCCCAACCGGAAGCCCGTTATGACCTCGTCGAAGACGAGCAGAGCATCCACCTCGTCAGCCACCTCTCGGAGGCCCTCGAGGAATCCCTCCCGCGGAGTGACGAGGCCCATGTTCGCGGCCACCGGCTCGACGAGGATCGCGGCGACGTCCTCGGCCACCTCGTCGACCGCCGCTCGCAGGGCTTCGAGGTCGTTGTAGGGGACGACGACGGTGTCTGCGACGGTCGCCTCGGTAACGCCCGGGGTGCCAGGGATGCCGAGGGTTGCGATCCCCGATCCGGCTTCGGCCAAGAGGGCGTCGGAATGTCCGTGGTAACAGCCGGAGAACTTGATGATCTTGCTGCAGCCCGTGTAGCCGCGCGCAAGCCGAACGACGCTCATCCCGGCCTCGGTTCCGGAGGAGACAAAGCGGACCCGCTCTGCATTGGGGACGAGAGCGTTCACGAGACGAGCAAGCTCGACCTCGAGCTCGCTCGGTGTCCCGAAGGAAGTGCCTCGTGAGGCCGCTTCGGATACCGCCCTCAGGACCTCCGGATGTGCATGCCCGAACAAGAGCGCGCCCCAGCTCTGAACGAAATCGAGATAGACGTTGCCGTCGACGTCGTAGATGTTGGCTCCCGACCCCCCGGCCACGAAGAAGGGATGGCTCCCGACCGAGTTGAACGACCTCACGGGTGACGACACACCACCGGGCAGAAGTGTCTGCGCCTCGGCGAACAGCTTCTCGGAACGCGTCCTGTCTACGTCAGCCACTCGGCAGCTTTGCGGGCGTGATACGTGACGATGACGTCCGCGCCCGCACGTCTGATCGAGGTGAGGGCCTCGAGCGTCGCCAGGCGCTCGTCCACCCATCCCCTCTCGGCCGCGGCCATCAGCATCGAGTACTCACCCGAGACGTTGTAAGCGGCGGTGGGGTAGTCGAAGCGCTGCTTCACCTCGCGGAGTATGTCGAGATAAGGAAGAGCGGGCTTCACCATCACGGCGTCTGCACCTTGCTCGATGTCGGCTGCGACCTCTCTGATGGATTCATTGGTGTTCGCCGCATCCTGCTGATAGGCGCGCCGATCGCCGAACTGCGGAGCCCCCTCGGCCGCCTCACGGAAGGGACCGTAGAAGCTCGACGCGTACTTTGCCGCATAGGCCAGGATCGCGGTGTCGGGGTGCCCTGCCGAATCGAGTGCGGTGCGGACGGCGGCGACCTGACCGTCCATCATCCCGGAGGGGGCGACCAGATCCGCTCCGGCCTCCGCTTGCGAGACGGCGATCCGCCCGTAGATCTCGAGCGTCGGGTCGTTGTCGACCTCGTGGCCCTTGAGCACCCCGCAGTGCCCGTGGTCGGTGTACTCACACAGACAGAGATCGGCGATGATCACAGCCTGGTCCCCGAGCTCATCTCGCAGAGCAGCCAGGCCCTGTTGGACGATCCCATTGGAGTTCCAGGACTCGCTTCCCACCGGATCCTTGTGCTCGGGGATCCCGAAGAGGATCACGCCGGCCACACCTCGCTCGGCCAGCTCCCTGGCCTCCTTCACGAGCGACTCGAGCGTGTGCTGGTACTGGCCCGGCATCGCATCGATGGGACAGGCCTCGTCCAGCCCCTCCTTGAGGAACAAAGGAGCGATCAGATCCGAGGGGATCAACGACGTCTCGGCAAAGGCGCTGCGCAGGGCCGGGGTCCGCCGGAGCCTGCGCGGACGGTAGATCGGAAACGAGCTCATCCCTCTATGGTGCCATTCCAGGAGAGCTGAAGCCCCCGCCCGCCCTCGACCAGGCCTCGAGGCCACCGTCGAGGTTGTGCGCGTCGTAACCCTGCTGCCGCAGCCACTGCGCGACCATCTCGCTCCGTTGTCCAAGGTGACAGATGACGACGATCTGAGTGTCTCGATCGACCTCGTCCAGGCGAGCGGGGACGTCCCCCATCGGGATGTGTTGGGAATCCTCGAGGTGACCCCCATCCCACTCGAATTGCTCCCGGACGTCGAGGAAGTTCGCGCGTCCCTTTAAGTCTAGAGCCTCCTCGGGGGTCATCGAGAAGGTCTATCAGACCGCGACGGATGGGCGGTGAGGTGTTCCTCCAGCGCTGTGACCATGCCCTCGTCGGTATGGACCGCGGCCACCACGTCCACCCGCATGCCAGCGGATCTCGCTTCCTCGGCGGTTCTCGAGCCGATGCAGACGACCGACCTGGCGGAGCCGGTGTGTGGCGCGAGGCCAAGGCCGGCGACGTCTTGCAGGCGTGTGAAGTTGCGCGCAGCCGATCCGCTCGCGAAGGTGACGGCGTCGAAGTCCTCCAGGTCCTGCCCGTCGCCGATCGGGAGGTTGCGGTAGGCAACGACCTCGTCCACTCTCCATCCCCGGGCCTCGATAGCTCGCACGGTTGATCGAGGTGCCCCCTCGACGCGTGGGAGCAGGATCCGCCCCTTACCCGTCCCCAGGGCCTCGGCCAGGGCCTCGCCGGTGAACTCATCCGGAACGAGCTCGACCCGGATCCCGAGATCTTCGAGAGCGGCCCGGGTGACACTTCCCACGGCGGCAACCCGCGCCCTCGTGAACTCGGCCGGCTCCTGCATCCGCCCGGCCACCTTCTCGACCGCGTTGACGCTCGTGAATACGATCCAGTCGTAACGACCGTCGCGCAGACCGGCCGAAGCCTTGTCCACCTCGTCCCAGGAAACGGGGTCTGCGATCGAGATCGTCGGGTAGTGGATCGCCTCGGCGCCACGCTCCTGAAGGAGGCGCATAAGGTTGTCGGCTTTCTCCTGGGGGCGGGTCACGACGACGCGGAGGCCCGCGAGAGGAGGGGGCGGGACGCTCACGGGGGAGCGGGCTGAGGCGGTTCCGTCTCGAGCAGGTCGGCGAGGATCTCGTCCCCGCCCGAGGAGAGGATGGCCTCGGCGAGCTCCCGGCCGAGCGCCTCGGGCTCGTCGATCGAGCCCGAAATGCGGTCTCGCATCGACTGTCCACCGTAGGGATCACCGAGGTAGCCGGTCACGACAAGGTGTCCGGAGTCCGCGCGAGCCAGGCATCCGAGCGGAATCGAGCAGCCTCCTTCGAGACGGGCAGAGAAAGCGCGCTCGCACGCGACCTCCGCCGCCGCGGCCGGATCGCCGAGGCCGACGAACAGATCCGCCAGGTCGTCTCTTTCGATGAGTGCCTCGACGGCCAGCGCGCCCTGCGCGGGGGCCGGGATCCAGCGAGCCGGGTCGAGGGGTGCTGCGTCCGTCTCGGGTCCGCCCAGTCGCTGCATACCTGCGTGAGCCAGGATCGCGGCATCCACCTCGCCGGCAGCCACCTTTTTCAAGCGCGTATCAAGGTTGCCGCGGAACGGAACGACCTCGAGGTCGGGACGCGCTTCGGCGAGTAGGGCCCTTCGCCGGATGCTCGAGGTGCCGACCCGAGCGCCGTCGGCAAGACGGCCGAGACGCTCCTCGCCGGTGGCACCCGTGGAACCGACCACGACGTCTGCAACCGAGGCTCGCGGAGGAACGCAGACGAGAGTGCAACCCTCGTGGAGTCCCGCCGTCAGATCCTTGGCGGAATGGACCGCGACGTCAGCCCGGCCCTCAACGATCTCTCTCTCTACCTCGGACGTGAACAGACCTTTCCCGCCGATCTCGGCGAAGGGCCGAGCGTCGCGGTCCCCGGTAGTGGTCACCTTGCGCACCTCGATCTCGATGCCGGGATGAGCGGCGCGAACGAGGTCCGAGATGATCTCCGACTGGCGCAGCGCGAGCTTCGACCCCCGGCTTGCTATGACGAGTCGGTTGTTATTGCTGTTCGTCATCGTCGAGCTCGAAGAGCTCGCGCATCGCCGCGAGATAGGCGTGACCCTGCTTGGAGCTGGCAAGCTCTTTCGCCTTCGCGATCGGTGGGTGGAGCAACTTCGCAACGATCTTGCGCGTGACCTGATCGAGAGCCTGCTGTTGGGCCTCGCTGAGCGGACCGAATTGGTTGCGGATCCGCACGACCTCCTCGACGCGGATGGACTCCGCCCGCTGCACGAGCGCGGCAACGGTGGGCCCGATCTCCGAAGCGCGTTCCCACTCGAGGAAGTGCCCGAGCTCTTCGGCCAGGATCGCCTCGACCTTCGAGACCTCCGTGATGCGACTCCCTACGCCCGCCTCCACCACGCCCCGGAGGTCGTCGATGTCGCGCACGAGCACTCCGGGCAGCTCGGCGACTGCCGGATCGACGTCTCGAGGGACGGCGATGTCGACGAAGAACAGCGGTTTGTTCTCCCGCAGCTTCAGGGCATCCGCAACGAGCTCGGGAGAGATCACTGGTTCGATGGCGGTGGTCGAGCTGATCACTATGTCGGCGGCGGCGATCACCTCGCACAGCTCGTCGAAGGACCGACGGTTGACCGCGAACGTCTCGGCGGCCTCTCGCGCCCGCTCCTCGCCGCGGTTGACGACGGTGATGTCGGCGGCTCCCGCTTGGCGGAGCGCCTGCATCGCCAGGCGGCCCATCTTTCCGGCCCCCACGACGACCACCTGCTTGCCGTCGAGGCTCTGGTGTGGGAACGCGCGCCGCGCGAGCTCCACGGCGGCCGACGAGATGCTGACCGGGTTGCGACCGATCGCGGTCTCGGAACGCGACCGTTTCCCGACGCGAAGCGCCTGACGGAGCGCGTAGTTCAGCTTGCGCTGGACCATTCCTTCGGCTGAAGCTGCCTGAAACGCCCGCCGCACCTGACCGAGGATCTCGGACTCGCCGATGACCATGGAGTCGATCCCTGCCGCGACGCGGAAGAGATGCCGAACCGCCCCCTCGTCGTGATACGTGTAAAGCCGGTCGACGAAGTCTTCGGGTGCTACGTGACAGAACTCTGCAAGGAAGTTCCGCACATCCTGCGCTCCACCGTGGAACTTAGACACCACCGCGTAGACCTCGATGCGGTTGCAAGTCGACAGGACCGCTCCCTCGAGGACGTGCTCGTAGGTTCCGAGCTGATGAAGCGCCTTCGGAAGCATCTCCTCCGAGATGGCGAGCTGCTCGAGGAGCTCGATGGGCGCGGTCTTGTGATTGAGACCTACGACCACCAACGACACGGCGACTCCTTCTAGGGTTCTAGGTTGCGGCGCCGAGACGGCGATTTGCCTCCCGGGCCGTCGCGATCGCTTGGGTGCGCTGTTGGTAGAAGGACAGGATCTGAAGCTCGATCGAAAGATCCACCTTGCGCACGTTCACGTCGGGCGCCACGTTAACCACTGCGGGGGCGAAATTCAAAATCGACTTCACGCCTGCGTCGACGAAATGCTCGGCGACCTCTTGAGCAGCCATGGGAGGCGTTGCGATGATCCCGATGCAGATCCCCTCGTGGGCAACCGCGTCCTTGAGCTCGTCGAGATGCCGGACCTTGAGGCCACCCTCCTTCGTCCCCACGATCTCCTCGTCGATATCGAACAGGGCCGTGATGCGGAAGCCTCGCTCGGAGAACCCCTTGTAGGAGGCCAGGGCGCGACCGAGGTTCCCGATGCCGACGATGGCGGCGGGCCAGTCCTGGGTGAGGCCGAGCTCCCGGGTGATCTGGTAGAGCAGGTACTCGACGTCGTAGCCGACGCCCCTGGTCCCGTAGGAGCCGAGGTAGGAGAGGTCCTTGCGGACCTTGGCCGCGTTGACCCCGGCGAGGTCGGCGAGCTCCTCCGACGAGACGGTCAGCTGGCCCCGGGTCTCGGCAAGATCGAGCAGGGAGCGGAGGTAGATCGGGAGCCTGGCGACCGTAGCCTCGGGTATCGGACGGTTTCGCATGGGCTCATCCTACGAGCTTGTGAGAGTTATCACAAACGCGAAGATGCCCCTCTACCTGCGCTTTTACCGCAGGTTCCGGGGCACAAAGAGAAATCTGTGAATTTGTGCATAAGGGCCGACTGGGGGCATTTACAGACTTAGCTCACCCGTCGAGCGGCCTTGCTGGCGTTTCGCCGTGGAGCGGGATGAGAGGCTGGACGACGACAACTGAATAAACGGTTTAGCGCCCGCTGGAGCCAACCTGTTGGCAAGGCCACCCCCAGGCCACAAGAGCTACCGAAGCCCCGTGAACTCTCAAGACGATGTGATGGTGACCTTCCCCGGCCCAGTAACGTCCGAGAACTGGAACATATTCATGACTGACTATCCTCGGCGCCATGAAACCAGCGATATGGCCGATGAGAAGGCAGACCCCGAATAGACGGAGCCCCAGCACCCACTCTTCGAGGGAAGGAAAAGGTCCGGTGCGGGACACCACAGTCGTCCCTTGTAGCTGATCGGGAGCGCGAAGCGGTAAGTCGGAACTGTGGACGCGCGGCAGGCAGGAGAGACGGGTAGTCACCTGATCAGGCTCCCGCCTCAATCCTCCAAGAGATCGCCACACTCCTCGCTGACGACTTCGAGTACATCCCGGTCGCTGATGTCTTGGCTGGAAAATTCCACGTAGTCAAAGGTTGAGGTAATCGCTTCTGTCGAGCATTCGCAGTACTCCTGAGAATCGAGGCGAGCGAGGCAGTCTTGGAGCACGCGTTCCTCCTCCTCTGGAGGCCAGCCCGTGTTGACCGAACAGGCCGCTAGTACAACGAGCAATACCCAGAGACCCCACCTCGTCTGCATAACTGGATGCTACAGGAGGACGCGCCGGGTGAGCCAAGTCAGTTAATGCCGGACTGAGGGCTCGTGGCCTTAGTCGCACTCACCACCCTGGTGGCCTGCGGCAGTTCTTCTCCAACGGCAGGTGGGAGAACGATCGAAGAGCAGCTTCGGCAGGGGGACGTCAATTGCCCCCAGGTGATGATGCGGGGACCGCTACAAACGAGTTGGACCCGAAGGGCTCCGGGAAGAACGGTCCGCCGACGCCACGGGACGCACTCGAACGCTACTTCACCACAGACGCGAATTGAAGGACGCGGACGCTGATCGGTGGCAAGAAGCAGATGCCGAGGGAACTCGACGAAGCAATGTTTTACCTGGTGCAGGGAAACCGCGTGGTGGGAACAGCCCACGCTCTCAAGCTCTGGGGCAGTTGGATCGTTGCCACGCACACGCTGTGCGAATCAGCCCGGACCTAGCCTAGGTAGGAGAAAAAGATCAGGCCCCTCGCACCCTGGGGGCGGATCTCCGAATCTCTGGACCGTCTCGTCGTAGACCATTCGTTCGCTGACGGGCAGGTTGCGGTGATGAACTCGAGCTCGACGACCCTGTACGAGCTTTGCCAACCCAAACAATCGCCTGACGGCTGGATCACGCCTAGAGTCACCCCGACGAAAAACAGGATCCCGATGACGATCACCCCTGCTCTCATGCCCTCACCTATTCATCTCTCCGGGTGAGCCAAGGGAGTTAATGGACGACCGAGGGCACGAGTCGGGTGTCCACACGAGGAGGGGAGCGACGCTGGTTTCGTGTGCGAAAAACGCCATATAGGCGCGCTTTTGGCACACAGAAGGCCGAACGGGAACATCGCAGGCGGCGGTGGAGTCGAAGGGTTGGATGGGGGCGAGGATTTACAGGACGGATGGAGGGATCGTGAAGAAGCTTCTCGCGGTCATTGTGGGGCTGGGGACTGCGG
>JALZBR010000305.1 GCA_030863485.1 Actinomycetota bacterium | reverse complement strand
GGCTCACGGCCGGCGATCAATAGGGGCGAAGGGCGATTACCTCAACTGAAAAGTCGCCCGCGGGAGCGTGAACGACCGCCTCCTCCCCGACCTTCTTGCCAAGAAGTGCACTTCCCAGCGGCGACGAGGTCGTGATCGTCCTGATCCCCGTGGCCTTCTCTTCCATCGAGTCTGCCAGCAGGTACTCAGACACGTCATCCCCATCCTTGACGGTGACGATCACCCCACTCGCCACCTCGTCCGTCGCCGCCGACGCCTCTCGAACGACCGCGTTCTTGATCGTGTGCTGAAGCTGGCGGATCCGGGCCTCCATCAACCCTTGGGCATCCTTCGCAGAGTGATACTCGGCGTTCTCCTTGAGGTCTCCCAGCTCGCGGGCGCGAAGAAGGCGCTCGCTCATCTCCTCTCGCCCCTTCGTCGTCAGCTCTTCCAGCTCGCGGTGCATGCGCTCGAGAGTCTCGGGACTTACGACTATCTCTCCAGGTTGCTCCATGCTGCTCATATCCAATGGTTGGTTGAAAAGTCCTAACGTTTGTTCGGATTCTGGGGTTGCCGAGGACGAAGCTTGATCGTGCTAAGGGCCCGCTTCGTTGGCTGACTTTGTAGCTTATGGGCCTTTATGTTTTGACGATGCGTTAACTAGCGGGCGAGCCCGCCCCGCTGGGGCTACACGCCCGCAGTAACAGGCTCCCGATTCTGCTCCGCATCGGCGAGATCGATCTTGAGCTCGCGATCCTGGTCAGAATCTGCGAGCTTGATCTCGAGCTCACGGACCCTTGTCTCGAGCATCTGTACTCGAGAGGCAAGGTCCTCCAGCAGCTGACTGCCCGAGTTGTAGGCGAGGTCTGCCCACGCGTCGCGGATATGAAGCTGCCTCATCCCGGTTCTCCCCTCTTGCTGCCCTCGGAAACGACCGACGGCATGCTACGCGTCCGTAACTAGGTCTCTAGGAGATAGTACCCTCACCTTCTTGGCAGTATAGCGTCCCGACTGCTAACTCCACCCACGCTTCACGCGCTCGAGCCTCCCGCCGCCTCTGCGGGAGCATGCTCGTCGCCGCTTGTTTGCTGGGCACCGGCTCCGTCGGACTGCGTCCGAATGTCAGAATCCGAGGGTCCGGCTGTGGGACGTTTCGGGTCCGTGGCGGCGGGACCATCCTTCCTGGGCGCTGAGGCGGGACCGTCCTCCGGCGCCGGATCGGCCGAGTTCGTTGCCTCCACAGCCTGCTCTTCTCTGGGGGCGTCCTCCAAAGGAGTCGATATCACCTGGTCTTTTCGCGAGGGAGTGCTCACCTTGGCACCTTCCCCTCTCGCTTGGTCTGCGGCCTTGCCCCGGCGGGCTGCCGAAGCAACCGATACGACCGTGCGAGCGGGGCCGCTCCACCCCGCTATTCCGAAACGGCGCCCGATCCACCACCCACTTCCCCGAATGAGACCTTGTCGCACCAAACCGCGCGTCACCGGGACCAGCAGGACCAGCCCGAGAACGTCTGTAACGAACCCGGGAGTGAGCAGGAGGGCGGCTCCGAATAACACAAGCATCCCGTCGGCGATCTCCGTCGAAGGAATTTGACCCCGGCTGAGCGTCCTTTTGAAGCGCCGCCACACCTCGGCCCCTTCCCGCTTCGCCAGGACGGCGCCGGCGATGCTGAACGCTATAAGCGCGAGGATTGTCGGCCCAACTCCCACCACGCGTCCTATCGACACGAGCACGGCTATCTCCACGATGGGGAGCACGAAGAAGATCAATACGAGAAGCGGACCCATCGATCCTCTTTTCACTCAGAGCGGTAGAGCGACTCCTCCTGGTGGTGATGATACCTGCTAGCGAACGCAAACACGAACGAGAGCCGTCGTTCGTCAACGCGAGATATTGCCATTGGCCCGCGAGATCAAACGCCCCGCTCTGCTGGGGAGTTCGAAAGGGCCGGCGACGCATCCTTTAGTTGAACCACTCGAACGCTTGTTCTACTCTTGAGCGTCCATGCGGTGGGACAACCTCCTAGAGGATCGGGCCGACGAGGAAAAGGCCAGGCTTCCCCTCTTTGCGGAGGAAGCGCTCGTCCGCCGCTTCAACACGCCGGAGTTCCGGGGCATGACGTTCTACGAGGTTCGGGCGAAGAGCATCATCAACCACGTAAAGCCAAGCAACCTGGGCTTCAGCTGGACCATCAACCCCTACCGGGGCTGCTCGCATGCGTGCGCCTATTGCCTGTCGGGCGACACGCCGATATTGATGGCCGACGGCAGGACGAAACCACTATCGGAGATACGAGTTGGCGACTCAATCTACGGGACGGTGCGAGACGGGAGCTATCGCCGGTATGTGGAAGCGAGAGTTTTGGATGTCTGGAAGACGCTGAAGAGCGCGTACCGCGTCCGCCTGCACGACGGTACGGAGCTCATCGCAAGCGCCGACCACAGGTTCCTTTCAAATCGAGGATGGAAGCACGTAGCAGGGACGCAACACGGGCCCGCAACCCGTCCGCACCTCACTGCAAACAACGCCTTACTGGGTACGGGGCACTTCGCAGAAGGGCCAATCGAGGATGACGAGTACAGGCGCGGTTACTTGACCGGCATGATTCGGGGCGACGGGCACGTCGGCAGTTACTCCTATCGCCGGAAGGGCAGGACTAAAGGCGACGTCCACAGGTTTCGCCTTGCGCTCGTCGATTTGGAAGCGATCAGGCGGACGAGCGGCTACCTGTCTGAGGAGAGGGTTGTAACCAATGAGTTCATGTTTGCGAAAGCTGCAGGTGAACGGAGCGAAATACGGGCGATACGGACGTCAGCCAAGGGTTCGGTCGAGACGGTCCGAAAGCTCATCAGCATCCCCCCTTCGCCCACCGACAGCTGGCGCAAGGGCTACCTGGCCGGAATATACGATGCAGAAGGTTCATACAGCGGTGGAATCGTTCGGATTGCGAATACCGATCCTGAACTCATCGGGTTGACGGTCGATAGTCTGGACCGATTCGGCTTTAAAACAAGGCTCGAAACCTGTCACCGGCCAATACCACTGCACTACATCCGGATCCTTGGCGGAGTCGTGGAACATCTGCGCTTCTTTCACCTCTGCGACCCCGCGATCGGTCGCAAGCGGAGCATCTTCGGCCAGGCCATCAAGAACAAGGCGGACCTCCGGGTCGCTGCGATCGAGCCACTAGGCATCGAGCTGCCTATGTACGACATCACGACCACGACAGGCGACTTCGTAGCCAACGGAGTGGTGAGCCATAACTGTTTTGCCCGCCCCACCCACACCTACCTCGATATGAACGCCGGCGTGGACTTCGAAACGAAGATCGTGGTCAAGGTAAATGCAGTCGAGCTGCTGCGGCGAGAGCTCCGAAGGCCTTCATGGGCAGGAGAGCACATCGCCATGGGAACCAACACGGACAACTATCAGCGGGCGGAAGGCCGGTACCGCCTCATGCGCGGGATCCTCGCCGAGCTGAACGCCGTACGCAACTGCTACTCGATCCTCACGAAGTCGACGCTCATCCAGCGAGACATCGATCTGCTCGTCGAGGGCGCCGCCGAGGGGCGTGTCTCCGCCAGCTTCTCCGTCGGCACGGTCGACGAGGAGGTCTGGCGCAAGACCGAGCCCGGGACCCCGCACCCGCTCAAGCGGCTGGAGGTCGTTCGCAAGCTGAACGACGCCGGCGTCCCCTGCGGGATCCTGATGGCGCCGATCCTCCCCGGCATCTCCGACTCACCGGAGCAGTTGAAGGCAACCGTCAAGGCTGCGGTCGAAGCGGGAGCGACGCACATCACGCCGATCGTGCTCCACCTTCGTAAGGGGGTGAAGGAGGAGTTCATGCCTTGGCTAGAGGAGACCTATCCGGAGCTGGTAGGGACGTACCGGGAGATCTATAAGGGGCCCAACGCTCCCAAGCGCGTGGCGGCGCCGATCACAGGGGCGGTCGGGAACCTCCGCACCACCCTCGGTGCGAAACAGACGGCCAACCACCGATCCGACGGTCCGTCCAAGTCGGACCGCCCGTCCCAGCGCTCGACTGTGTCGGCGCCCGTTCAGGAACAGCTAACGCTGGACCTGGAGGAACACGCGCCCAATCGACGATCTCTTTAGCGCCCAGGTCCGGTCTCGGCTGGAACGCGGCTACAGGTTCTTCAGCAGCCGGACCC
>JALZBR010000279.1 GCA_030863485.1 Actinomycetota bacterium | reverse complement strand
AGGTTCGATAAGTCGATGTTGTCGAAGTACTCACCCTTCAGCCCGCTCACACCTGGTGGGAAGAGTTGGGTTGTGGGTATGATCTGCTTGGTGCTTTGAGAGAATTTAGAGCATTGACCTCGCCCCGAGTATCTAGTCCAAAAGGAGTGACTCAATCCCCAGCCTTTGACCTGCATGACTGGAACCCGTCAAATAGGCTCAAAGAGTTTTGGCACTCCAGCTCGATGTCCCACAAACGACCCTTTTCGAGACTGTCTGGGAGCTGGGAAGTTTACCACTTAAGCACGCACCCGGACGTAATTTCGCGTGGGATCACCCAGCTCCTTGAGTGTAAAAAAGGAACATTGTCAGCACTGGCTCAAACTATAAGTGCACCTTGCACCAGCAACCTGCACCGGGTCGAACAGAAGGGTTACACAAGCTAGCCTCTCTTAACAAAGTCCAAATAGATGAACCTAAGTTTCTGCGCCGGCCCTTTCCGTGTAAGCCGTTACCGGGTTGGAGGTCAACGAGAAACCCACAGGTCTCTATGGTTTTATGTGGGCAGCGTGATCGGGCTGAGCATCACACCCTTATCACACAGCACCTAGTCTCAACGGAACCTGAACTAATGCAACGCGTCACAGCTAATCCCCTCCAGGCACTCTTTAGGTGTCACATGCTGTCGCTCATAGGTCATGCCGTGGTGCAGCGGCGTCTTGGAGCAAGGTTCTGGACGAGCTAGGCATAAAGTAGCAGGAGCCGAAGAACCAAGAATATGGGTGAAGTATTCAGGAATGAACATTGAGTTCTGAGACCACTAAAAACAGTCTAAATTTGTAAAGCATAATCTGTCACTTTTTTGAATCTAGGCACAGAATGAACGCTCTGAAAAGCGTTTAAAGCAAAGTCTGTCACTTATTTGATAGTTTTAGGCCTGCGATACACCGTCCTACGACCTGTTCTTGGCTGCAGAGGGGCAGTTTCCGGGAAGTACCACGTCTCATCCTACCGAGATTCGGCACTAGACACCTCGTTTTGGCCCGTTTTTCAAATTCCTTAAAGCATAATCTGTCATACCCCTGATTTAAAGCATAACCTGTCATTCTCGGACATATATGCCCGTGATAAACAACACGACTTTGCGTCCGTCTTGACAGGTTTTAACCCCTGGTATACAATCACCACAACCAGGGTATAACCCAGTTTGCGATTGAGACGAGTACCCGGCCCGCCGAGGCACAGAGAGCCACGCAAGATGAGAAGCGGCCCGAGGCGGCCGGCGAACAACACTCATGAGCCGCGGGGGCAGCGTACCGGCCCCCACCGCCCGGCCCCCGTTAGAAGGCCATGGCCCCGGTCTTACAAACGGACCGGCGGGCACAAAACAGAGGCGTGCACCCCTCGCACGCGAAGCAAGGTGGCACCACGAGAGCTCAGCCTCGTCCTTGCAGCGCACGTTGAGCATCCCCAATCGCTTTGCAGAGCCGCAAGCTAATTCCTGGCCGCTGCCGTCCGGGTGGTGTATGTCCCTGCGCGCCTGCGGGCGGGCCCGCTGACGTAGGACCTTAGCCGGTGTGGAGGAAGATAGCAAATGGCCCAAGTGATAGACCGCGTCGAACTTTCCGGTATCGTACTGGTGCGCGATGCCATACTGAAGTTGGACAAGCCGTTCCGCCTCGAAAGTGGCGAGCCGAGCTTCGACGTGCCCCCGCACATCAAAGAAGCGATGTTGCGCGCCCTCGCCGAGAACAAGACTCACTACGTCGCCTCGGCGGGCATCCCGCAGTTGCGGCAGGCGGTTGTGGACAAGTGTCGTACCGAGAACGGTCTCCCCGTCGAAGGCGTGGCCGACACGATCATAACGAACGGCGGTATGCACGGCCTGTACTGCGTCTTCCAGAGTCTGCTCGAACCGGGCGACGAGGTGCTGATACCCGACCCCACCTGGACGTGCGTCCAGCACCTGATTACCCTGTGCGGCGGCGTGGTCAAGCGCGCGCCTTTGCACGAGGCGCGCGGCTGGACCTTCGACCCCGACGAGCTGCGGCAGGCGATTACCCCGCGCACTCGCGTGCTGATGATCAACTCGCCCCACAATCCGACGGGTGGCGTCCTCTCCCTGGCCGACTTGCAGGCGATTGCCGAAATAGTGGAGGACCACCCCCACCTGACTGTCATCAGCGACGAGGCGTACGAGCATATCACTTACGACGGAGTGGGGCACGTCAGCTTCGCCTCGCTGCCGGGCATGTACCCCAGCACGATCAGCTTATTCACCTTCAGCAAGTCGTACGCTATGACGGGCTTGCGCCTCGGCTACGTTGTCTCGCCCGACAAGCACCTGATGGAGCGGATGCAGAAGGTGGTGCTTTACACGATCAACGGCGTCAACTCGATTACGCAGTGGGGCGGGGTGGCCGCGCTTACCGGCCCGCAGGACTGCGTCGCCGCTTTCCGTGAGGAGTACCAGGCAAGGCGCGATCTCTTCTACGAAGGTCTGCGCGATTTGCCCGTCTTCGAGGGCAGCCCACCGAAGGGCGCTTTCTACGCCTTCCTGCGCGTCGCGGACGGCTGGGTAGCGCCGGATGGCCGCACCGGCTCGTGGGCGATGACCGAGTACCTGTTGCAGGTGAAGGTCGGTTCTTCCCCGGGCATCATATTCGGCCCCTCCGGCGACAGGTATCTGCGGTTCAGCACCGCCTGCGACCGGGACGACCTTACGGGCGCGCTGGAGGCGATGCACGCTCTGTTCGGGGAGGTGGCGCTGCCCGTATAGCGCCACCTGTTACATCTAGAGAGCCGGAAAGAGAGGCAGGCAATGGAGAAGACACGAGTAGGTGTGCTGGGAGCGACGGGGGCGGTGGGCCAGCGGTTGGTGCGCCTACTCAACGGGCACCCCTGGTTCGAGATAGCGGCCATGGCAGGCTCGGAGCGCACTTCGGGCAAGCGGTACGGCGAGGTGGTCCGGCCCGCGCCCGACAGCGCGGGTGAAGTCGAAAGCTCTGTGCTCGACATGCAGCTACGCTGCCCGGACCCGGCCTCCTTCGAAGAGTGCGCCCTGGTGTTC
>JALZBR010000272.1 GCA_030863485.1 Actinomycetota bacterium | reverse complement strand
CCTCTCATAGCGGGCATGACCCAGCAAGTCCACCTGACTCCGCTCGGAGGAAAGGGACTGAGCTAACTCCGAAGCGGCCCAGAGACGCTCACACCGGGCGCCTCTCGAGACATGGGGCCCGAGCTATCCGGCCCCCTCTGCCGAGCACGGGGGTTCGGGGAGGTCGGTCTCCTCGCCTATCACGAGTTGTAGCAGCGACCCGTAGTCCTCGAGCTCCTGGTGCTCGCTCTCGTGGTGGCAGGGATGCCTTTGGGCAATTTCTTCCTCGGGGACATGAACAACAGACCGGTCTCCATCCTTCAGGATGATCATCCAGCCCGTGCTCGTCTCGGCCTCCGCCAGCGCGTAACCGAGCACCTCCGTGCCGTCTTTCATTGCAAATCTCTCGGGAGGAAGCCATGGCTCCGCGTCGGCGATGAGCAGGACCGCAACGGCTCCCACGACGAGGTAGTAACCGGTCCTCCGCGCCGGGGCGTCGGCATGCGAGCGACGATGGAACCAGCGGAACACGCCGATGGCGAGCAAGGCCACGACGAAGGGCCACGGAAGCAACAGAAGGGCGAATAGAACCGTGGCCGCGGCCGCGACGTGCGCCGTGCTGAAAGTTCGTGCCGCGGCGAACGAGCCGATCGCCCACCACGTCAATAGCAACGCTATGACGAACAAGATCGTCGGGAAGTGCGTGACGAAGGTGCCGAGGATTATCTCCATCGGTCCTACCGTCGCAACGAGGGCGTGAGCGGAGCGGCTGTTGAGGTGCGAGACGCGCATGATCTTTACCAAGAGCAGGGCGAAGCCGAAGATCGCGGTGAACAGACTCAGCCGTTCGAATGCCAGCTGCGCTAGCGCGGCCCCCGTGGTCGTCTTCGGTTGTTCGTCCGAAGCACCGAGAAATGCTCGGACCCCTGGTCCCTCTTCGCTCACCTCGACAGGGTGACGACAGGGCGAACCGGGTCAAGGATCGGATCTAGAGACCGGTTACGTCCCGCAGATAAGAACGCGCTTTCATGGCGTACTCGAGGGGGTTCGCCTTGCGGTGATCCTGTTCCGCCTCCACCATCAGCCAGCCTTCGTACCCGCTGTCCGATAGCACCTGGAGGATCGGCTCGAAGTCGATATCGCCGTCACCGGGCACCGTGAAGACGCCCTCCAACATCGACTCGAGAAAGCTCAGGCGTTGCTCGGTACAGCGTTTCAGCACGTCGGCACGGATGTCCTTGAGGTGCACGTGCTTGATCCGATCGGCGTACGCCTTGGCCATGTCGAGGGGATCATCGCCGGCCCAGAAAAGGTGACCCGTATCCAGAAGCAAGTGAACGAGCTCGGGATCGGTGTCGTTCATCAGGCGGTCGACCTCGTGTCGGAACATTACACCCGTCCCCATGTGATGGTGATAGCAGAGGCGCATACCTTCATCGGCTGCCATGTGACCGAGTCGCTCGAGCCCCGTAACCATCGCCTTCCACTGGTCGTCGTCAAAGACCGGTTTGTTCGGGAGCACCGCCACCGGTTGCTGGTGCACGGCCTGTCCGAGCTCGGCGACGACGATGTCGGTCCCGCCCATCTCCTTGATAAACGCCATCTGTTGCTTGAAGTAATCGATCGTTCGCTCTTCCATCTCCTTGACCGTAAAGAGCGTGCTGACCCAGGGCTCCGACACGCGTAGCCCGCGTAGGTCGAGCTCCCGCTTCAAGACCTTCGTGTCGGTCGGAAACTTGTGCCCCACGCTGCACCCTTGGAACCCGGCGAGGGCCATCTCGCTGACGATGCGCTCGAACTGGTTCTCGTCGCCCAAAGTCGGCATGTCGTCGTTGGTCCAGCCCGTCGGCGTGATGCCGAGCCACACCTTGTCTTTGTCGAACATGACTAGCTCTCTTGGTTGGCGATGATGTGCTCCGCGCCCTTCACGGCGTACGCCAGTGTCGTGAGGGTCGGGTTGCAAGCAGAGCCGCGCGGGATGAGCCCGTTTCCGCCGAGATAGAGGTTCTCTATGCCCCACATCCTCGAGTTCTCATCGACGACGCTGTCCTTCTCGTCGCGCCCCATGCGCGTGGTGCCGGTGACGTGCACGGGCAGACCCGGCGCAACGAACTGGGGTTCGGAGCCCGGCAGGTAACCACCGAGGGCGTTAGCCGCTCGCTCCATGTCGGCCATCATCCGGTGCTGCTTGCGCCGATCGTCTTCGTCCAGAACCCACTCGAAGGTCGGCTGCGGCATTCCGTACACGTCCTGGATCGTGTCCGAGAACCTGATGCAGTCTTTCTCGCGCGGCTCGACGATGCCGAACCAGCGAAGGTCCACGATCAGACGCCCATCTACGTTCAGAGCAACGTCTCCGTAGTGGAACGCGTCCCGGTGGATCTGGCAGTGCCACGGCCGGTCCTCGGACACCGGGATCCAGACCTGTGGCTCGGGGTCACGGGTCGGTATGGGCACGGGATCCGCAGGGTTGGACCTGCGATGTTCCTGCACCCGATCGCCGAACTGGGGATGGTCGAGGATGCTATCGACGATGTCCTGCTTGAGGACGATCTGCGCGAACGACATGGGCTGCTCGGTCAGGTAGCGACCCAGTGGAGGCGGTCGTATCCCGGAGGCGAACAGGACCTGCGGGGTGAGATAGGCGTTGCAACAGACGACGTAGGTATTCGCCTTGACGTTGAACGTCTCCCACTCCATGAGGTTGGTGATCTCGGCGTGATCGATCCGCATGCCGTCGCGCGACGGGACGAGACGCCCGCAGCGATGTTGTTCCATCAAGATGAAGGGCTCCGCGTCCTGATGACCGTCGGCCAGCGGCCCGAAGACGTGGTCGGTCCCCGTCCAGTGCACGAACTCGGGGTTGTCCTTGCGTCGCTCGACCCCGAGAGGGAGGTTCTGAACGCCGTAAGGGTCGGGCAGCTCGGAGAACTCGCTCTGGAGGGTCTCCTTGACGATCGTGTGTCGCACCGAATCGTCGAACTCGTTCTTGTGCGTATTGAGAAGCGCTTCGGCCTCGGTGTACAGCCGGTCCCATTCCTCGTCTGAGTAGATGTCGTCGCGTTCCACCGTGGGGTGCTGGCGGGGCGTGGCGCACGTCCAGTGGGTGGTCATGCCGCCTACCGCGTAGGTCACGGCCGCTCCCGGGAGGTTCTTCATTGCGCTCTGATCCGGGTTGTGGTTGTTGATGCTGAAACCGGCGTGCTCATCGAGGTCGACCCGGAAGGCCCCGGGGTCGAGGGTTAGGTCGGCCTGGCCCCCAGTCGGCACCGAAAGGACATGCAGGTGGCCCCTGATGACCGACGCGAACAAGTCGATGTTCCGTTGGTAGAGAAAGGCGTTCTTCAGGTGCCATCCGGGCCGGTGTGAGAGCCGGGCGCCGGTATCCACCATGTAAACCGACCGGCCCGCCTCGACCAGTTTCCGGGCGTATGTCGCTCCGGCCGGACCGGAACCCACCACCAGGACGTCGACTTCGACCGTACGCGACCCGCCTGACCCAGGTGCCACATCCGCCTCCCTTGCCTCTCTCACAGGACTTGCTCTTCCCGCGAGCGGCAGACCGCGCACGGGTAGTGGTAAGCAACAGTGCAAGGCATACGATCGATCGTCAAGGGGGGCTGAGGAAATCGTGACCGAAGAACTCGTCTCGTGCACTAGCGGCAATCTCACCCTCGAAGTGGCTCCGGCCCTGGGCAGCTCGATCACGCGTTTCGCATACGAGCGCGCTGGCGGGGCCCTGGACCTACTGCGACCGGCACCCGTGACCGACCTCTCTAAAGTCCCTCCGACGGATACCGCGTGCTTTCCGCTGGTCCCGTTCTCGAACCGGATCAGGAACGGGAAGTTCACCTTCCAAGGGCGAGAGGTCGAACTGAGCCCTAACTTCCCCCCGGAGCCACATGCCATCCACGGGCAGGGCTGGCACTCTTCCTGGGAGGTCGCCGAGCATTCAGATACCAGCGTTCGGACGTTCTACGAGCACGAGGCCGCCGATTGGCCGTGGTCGTACCGGGCGGAGCAGCACTACGTGCTGACTCCCGATGCTCTCGAGGTGACGATCTCAATCGCGAATACGAGCAATGAGGCCATGCCCGCCGCGGTCGGTCTCCACCCCTACTTCGTAAGGACGCCCCGGTCGCGCCTCGCAACATCTGTCGAGAAGGTGTGGCTCAGCGACGACGACTACATGCCGACCGAGCTCGTGGAGGTACCGGATAACTGGGATCTCACGGATCTGAATCCCGACAACGTGTCACTCGACCACAACTTTGCGGGCTGGTCCCGTCGCGCGGTTATCGAGTGGGCAGACCGTGGTGCCCGCCTCAGCCTGACCGCCTCGGAGCCTCTTGATTTCCTCGTGGTGTTCACCCCGCCCGAAGAGGCGTTCTTCTGTGTCGAGCCGGTATCGAACGCCCTCGACGCCTTCAACCTCACCTCACAGGGGCGAGACGATGTCGGCGGCAGCATCCTCGAGTCCGGCGAGACCCTTTCGGCCAAGGTCACCTTCGCCCCCGAGGTGGACGCCTAGGCAAACTTCGCTTCACCCCTTGAATCGAGAGGGGGAATCGCTAGTCTTGCTAGACACTCGAATGAAGGTTCGAGGCCGACCGGGAGGTTCCAAAACGGGCTATCAGCCGCTGGAGAACTACGGGATCATCGGCGATCTTCACACCGTGGCCCTCGTCGGGCTCGACGGTTCGATCGACTACATGTGCTTCCCGGATTTCGATTCGCCGACGATATTCGGGGCCCTACTCGACGATGAGAAGGGCGGACGCTTCAAGATCCATCCGCAAAAAGAGTGCCCCCGTCAGAAACAGCTCTACATCCCCGACACCAACGTGTTGCTGACACGCTTTCTTTCACAAGAGGGGGTCGGCGAGATAACGGACTTCATGCCGGTCGAGGAGATGCGACACACGCATATCCTCATCCGCCGCGTCAAGGTCGTCCGGGGACCCATGGAGTTCACCCTCCTGTGTGCTCCGCGTTTCGATTACGCGCGCGGCAAGCATCACATCGAGATGGAAGGCGACGACGTCCTCTTCGTCCCCGAGGGCGACGCGGGAAGGCCGCTTCGCCTACGTTCTCAGGTGCCACTGACGATCGAAGGCGACGACGTCGTCGCTAACTTCACTCTCAACTCGAACGAGGCAGTGAACTTCATCCTCGAGACCGAAGAAGCCGGCGCTCAGAGCCCTACTGCCGAAGAGAACTTCGTCCGCAGAAGCCACGCTCATACCGTTTCCTACTGGCGCGAGTGGGTGAGCAAGAACAGCTACGAAGGGCGCTGGCAGGACATGGTGTCGCGGTCGGCACTGGCGCTGAAGCTCCTGACGTCTGCTCGTTACGGTTCGATTGCCGCCGCCGCAACGTTCGGGCTGCCCGAGGAGATAGGCGGCGAGCGCAACTGGGACTACCGGTTCACGTGGATCCGAGACGCGTCGTTCTCGATCGCCAGCCTCATCCGCCTGGGGCTGCGGGACGAGGCCGAGGGGTTCGTGGAGTGGGTAAAGAAACGCTTCGACGAGGCCGAGAACCACGGCGAGCTCCAGATCATGTACGGGATCGACGGCCGCAAAGACCTCAAGGAAGAGATCCTGGAGCACTTCACCGGCTACCGTGACTCGTCCCCCGTGCGCATCGGAAACGGGGCTTTCGACCAGCTCCAGCTCGACATCTACGGCGAGCTTCTCTACGTCATGGACCTCTACGACGAGCACGTCCAGCACGTGTCCTACGACATGTGGCGCCATCTCGAGGCAGCAACGGACTGGGTGTGCAGACACTGGGGCGAGGACGACGAGGGCATCTGGGAGGTGCGAGGGGGCCGACGCGAGTTCCTCTATTCGCGCCTGACCGATTGGGTCGCCATGGATCGCGCCATCCGCATCGCGCAGCGACGCTCACTCCCTGCCCCGATGAACCGCTGGGTCGACGTCCGAGATGAGATCCACAGGGAGATCTACCAGGGGTTCTGGGATGAAGAGCGCAGGGCGTTCGTCCAGTACAAGGGTGCGAAGGTCCTCGACGCCTCGGCTCTGATAATGCCGTTGGTGGGCTTCATCGCGCCCCGAGATCCCCGGTGGCTTTCAACGCTGAAGGCGATCGAGGGGGAGCTCGTGGACGACTCGCTCGTCTACCGCTACCTCCCCGAGGCCGCGGCCGAGGATGGTCTCGAGGGGGCCGAGGGGACGTTTTGCATGTGCTCCTTCTGGTTCATCGAATGTCTGGCGCGCGCCGGAGAGGTCGACAAGGCACGTCTGTATTTCGAGAAGATGCACGGCTACGCCAACCACCTGGGTCTCTACGCCGAGGAGATGGATCGGACCGGGCGATTCCTCGGCAACTTCCCGCAGGCGTTCACGCACCTCGCGCTCATCAATACCGCGGTGTACCTGAACGAAGCACTCGAGAAGAGGCGGCGGCTCTGAAGGCGAACGATCAGGGGATCCGCAGCACGTCCATCGGCATCCACGCCCTCGTCTGGGTGGGGAGCTGGGGCGAGGACAACGCCCGGCGAGCCATCGGCGGTTTGAGTGAAGCGGGTTACAACCGCATCGAGATGCCCCTGCTCGATTCATGGAACATCGACGCCGGCATGACGCGTGATGTCCTCCAGGAGCATGGCGTGGCCATGACCGGCAACAACTTCCTGACCGAGGAGATGGACATCACGAGCGAGGACCCGGAAAAGGTTGCCGCCGGAGTGGCTTACCTCAAGCGCGGCGTGGACTTCGTCGCGGACATCGGTGGCGATTACATGTGCGGGACCATGTACAGCAAGCTGGGGAAGTACGACAGCCCGCCTACGCGCCAGGGATGGCTCAACTGCGCTGGAGCGATCCGCCAGGTTGCCGACCATGCGGGAGAGCGCGGAGTGCGGTTGGGGCTCGAACTGTGCAACCGCTTCGAGACGAACCTTCTGAACACGGCGCGTCAGGCCCTCGACATCATCGACGAGATCGATCGTCCGAACGTCTACGTACATCTAGACACGTATCACATGAACATCGAGGAGACCGACATGACCCGGCCGGTGCTGGAGTCAGGGGACCGTCTCGGATACGTCCACATCTGCGAGAGCCATCGCGGCTACCTCGGCTCCGGGAACGTCGATTTCGGGTCGTTCTTCAGGGCGCTCGGCCAGATCGGCTACGAAGATCCCATCGTCTTCGAGTCGTTCTCCTCCGCGGTGGTAACGCCCGACCTCTCCAGCGCGCTCTGCATCTGGCGGGACCTGTGGACCGACTCGGAGGACCTGGCCAGTCACGCCCGGCAGTTCATTGCCGCCCAGATGAAAGCCGTCGCCCCGACGTCAAGGGCCTCGGTCTCCCACTAGAACTCCCGGAAACCCTCTAGTCAGCGGAGGTCAACTTCTATTACGCTCGCCGCGGAAGCAGGCTCGAAACGGGAGGGAGACCGCAATGGCCGACACCATCGAGATAGTCACCTTCAGGTTGAAGGACGGCGTAAGCAAGGAAGATTTCCTCGCGCAGAACAAGAACGTCGAGGAGAACCTCGTGAGCAAGATGCCCGGCATGCTGACGCGCGAAACCGCGATGACCGAGGACGGTCAGGTGGCCGTGATCCTGCACTGGGACAAGCCCGAGTCGGCGCAGCACTCCATGGACGTATTCCCCACCGCGCCGGAGAGCCAGGACTTCCTGGCGCTACTGGACATGGACACGTTCCAAATGGTGCGTTACGTGCAGGTCGCCTGAGCCGGCTTAGATCCGGACCTCAATCGAGCGACTTCGAGGCGAAGTCGCCCATGTAGGGATAGGCGATCTCGTGGCGCTTGATTCGAAGGGCTCCCACGGTGACATCCGCCGCCTCGAAGGACATGACGTGACCGCCGAAGCTCCTGTCGGCAGAGATGAGGTGCAGGTGGTACCCGGGAGGGGTCATGTTGCCGACGTAGGAGGGGGCGCGGAAGCCCACCATCGTGCCTTCGACCCTGTCGTAGGAGAAGGTCGGCTGTGTCTTCATGACCTCGACCAGCGGCGGGTACGGCTTCGTCTGCTTCGGAAAGCATCTCGTGCGCACGTTGGTGAAGGTTCCGTCGAGCCGAAGGCTGTAGAAATAGTTGGCCGTTCCGAGCTTGGCGTCCATGAACGCGGGGAAGGACTCGTCGCTGATTCCGGCCTGGAGTGCGAAAGATTCGGGGTCGACGAAAGGCGTCACCATGCAGAAGGCAAGAAGCTCCGAGTCCTCTGCCGGACGAGCCGAGGCGTCCTCCAAGACTCGATAGAAGACTCCGTCGACCCCCGTCATCTCGCCGCCGAGCTCGTGGAAGGCACCGATCCCCAGATCGCCGTGGTGCTTCAACTCGGACACCGGGCTGATGCCGTCGTAACACCCGCTCTCCAAGGAGGCGGACGGTGTGTTCTGCCACATAGACGTCATTTAGTCACTCCCGCTCGAAAAATAGATACGAATCGTACGTCGTTCGGCAGGACGCCGGACGGTTCCTCGGACTAGCATGAGCGCGTCGGCGCTGAGCTCGCGGGGAGGAAACGTATGGAGCCATACGAGGTAGCTGAAGAGACGTTCGTTATCCCCGGCGGGTTGCCGGTTCCCACAATCGGCCTTCTGCCGGTAAACGCGATGATCATCCGGGGGGAAGAGCCCATGCTCCTCGACACCCTGGCAACTGTGCAACGCGAGGAGTTCCTCCAAAAGGCCTTCTCGATTGTCGAGCCCGAAGACGTGCGATGGATCTTTATCAGCCACGAGGACCGAGACCACTCGGGAAGCCTCGGGGTCCTGCTCGAGAGGTGCCCCAATGCAAAGATCATCACAAACTTCCTGGGTCTCGGAAAGCTCAGTGAGGAGTTCGAGATCCCTCCGGAGCGGGCCTACTTTCTGAACGACGGCGACACCTTGACCCTCGGCGACCGAACCCTTACGGCAGTCCGTCCGCCTCTATACGACTCATCCGCAACCAGAGGCCTCTTCGACTCCAAGACGGGTGTGTACTTCAGTGCAGATTGTTTTGGGGCAGTCGTGCAGGACCTCGTCCAGTACACGGACGAGTTATCCGCGAAGGACTTCGAAGAGGGTTTCTTCTGGATGAATCGGGTCAACCACGTCTGGTTCCACCACATACCTCCTGCAGTAATCGAGGAGACCGCCATTCACGTGCGTCAGCTCAACCCATCCCAGATCGTCAGCGGGCACGGCCCCACGGCGCGCCACAATCCGTTGCAGATGTGCGACTGGATCACGAACATCGGTGACATGGACCCGGTTGCCATGCCGAGCCAGGATGACTTCGAAAGGATGCTGGCAGGCGGGCCTGAGTAAGTCTCCGTCTGCAACGACCCCTAACAGACATAGCACTAGCCCCTAGTCACGGTGGTCGTCGGTCACTACAGTTAACCGAGACGTAGCCGCCGGTTCGAGGAGGACGCCCGAGTGTCACCCGAGAAGGAGGCGCTCCGCCGCTCTCGCTCGCAGCGCCTGATCTTAGGTTTTGCTGCGTTTCTTCTCATGGGTTTGGTCCTGATAGAGGGAGCCGCGGTCGCGCAGGAAGCCCCGCCTCCGGAGTCAAAACCGCCCCCCTCGTCACCTCCCCCCGAAGAGGTCTTCGAGCCGGATGAGGAAACGCAAACCCAGCCAGAGCCGGAGCCCGACGACGTAGGCCAGCCGGTGAGCGCAGTGCTTGTCGTGAGCCCCCTGACGGGGCCGGCTCCGCTGACGGTCACGCTCGATCCCTCGCCCAGCACCGGCGTCGCGGCCTATGAGCTCTCCTTCGGCGACGGCGAGTCCACCGGCGGCAAGGGGCCTCCGGTACCCGTGAGCCACACTTACACGACGCCCGGCACCTATACGGCGGTCCTCTCGGTTATCGGGGGACGCGAGAACCGTACGGACACCGTCGCGATCAGCGTGACCGAGCCGTCGCCGCCACCCGACGAAGCCAGACCGACGCCAACAGAGGACGCGGCCGGTGAGGCGCCGCCGACGCCCGAACAGACCGACAACGACGAGGAGCCGGGAGATGACGGGCCTCCTTCCGAGGATCTAGAAGCGGACCCGCTGGGCGCCGAAGCCGGGACGGACGAGGACGGTCGCTCACTGTTCGTCAGTTCCGTTCGCGACCCCACCGAGCTCTCCTTCGACCCGCGATTGCTTGCGGAGGTCGCGCTTCTTACAGCTTTGTTGGTGATGCTCATCGGATTCCCCGCCGAGATGTTCAACGCGACCTTGCTCGAAAACTACGAGGAGATCTCTGGGTGGTTCGACTGGTCATGGCTAAACCGTCTGCGGCAGTGGATCTCCGGGCTGCATGGCGCGGTGGTCGCGGTCACGTTCGCAGGCATCGGGGCGCTGATCCACGCGAACCTCGAACCCCATTTCGGGTTCGACCGCGGCTCGATGGCACTTCTGCTGGGGATCTTCATTACGTTCCTCATCATCTCCCTGCTCTATGACGTCCTACGCGGATTACATCTCCGTAAACGGCACGATCTATCGAGTCGTCTACGGGCGCAGGCCCTGGGAATGATCGTCGCCGCGATCCTGGTCTTCTTCTCGCGCGTCGGCCATTTCCACCCCGGATACATGTACGGGCTGTTCACCGCCCTCGTATACGGCGCTGATCTGCACGAGCACCATCACGGGCGCGGCCTCGCCCTGGCTTCGATCCGAATCGCCGGCGTCGCCGTCGGAGCATGGTTCCTCTGGATCCCCGTCAAGCACTTGGCCGAAGAGCCGGGGGCGAGCTTCCTGATCCTGACGCTCGACGCGAGCCTGGCCGTCCTGTGGGTTGCCAGCCTCGCAGCGATCGTGTTCGGGCTCGCGCCGTTGCGCTTCTTCTATGGCGAGACCGTCAAGAGGTGGAGCTTCTGGGGCTGGATGGCTATATACATCCCGGGAGTGTTCATGTTCGTCTACACCCTCGTACATCCCGAACGTGGCCTCTACGGTAGTTCGGAGGACGCTTCGTTGTTCTCGGTCATGCTTCTGTTCGTCTGCTTCGGCGCGTTCTCCCTTGCGTTCTGGGGCTATTTCAAGATTCGCAGCGCGCGGCGTCGCTCGGCGGCTGAAGTCACCTGACCCGAGTTCCTCTCATCTAGATGAACAGGGCGGTCGCTCCCCATCCCGCCGCAACCAGCATGGCGATGAGGGCCGCTGTCAAAGTGATGACTCCCCCGCCCTGCAGGCCGAGGACCGCGCCGAGACCCAGCAGGATGGCGGCGAGCGCCAAGAGGGACAAGGAGAATAGGGCCCGACTTATCCGGCTTCCGTAGCGGTCAGATGCCTCCACGTCGTCTCGCTGCATCGCTGCGATCTCCCCTAGAGCGGCGGTGTCGGTCGCGAGTACGTCGAGCACGGTTGGATCGAGTTGGTTCTCGCCACCGAAGAGATCTCCTGAAACGGCCCCCATTCCTCCGTCGGTCTCTGCCGGGGGACCGAGCGTCTTCGAGAGCTGCAACAGCCTCGCGCTGACACGGTCGTCGACGAGCGCTAGAAAGAGTTCGAGCTCGCGGTCGCGCGCTTTGCTCACCCGCGCGGCTGCTTCGGTCCCGGTGAGAAGAGCCGCTTGTTCGGCTCCGGCCGCGGCACCACTTATCGGACCCGTCGCGGCGATCTTCCCGAAGAGCTCGACCGAGAGGTTCGCTGCCCGGATAGACGACTCTTCCCACCGTCTGCTCGAGTGCATCTCGAGGGTCGCGAGCAGTGCAGCAAGGATTGCAGCTATGCCCACCAGCACGGCCAGCGCCCTCTCGAAACGATTCTCTCCTGCCGTCTTGTGAACCACCTCGACATCCATCAGGCGACCTCGACCACTACGGCAGACGCAATCCCCATGATGAGAAATACAGTGCCGACGCCAAGCCATACACGTTTGCGCCGTGCGAAAGCTCGCGCCAGGGATCCGCAGAAAAACCCAATAGAAACCGGTATCGCAGACGCAATCATCTGGATCGCCCGATCACCAGTCTCCGATCCCTGATCCTGCAGGCGCTCTGGGTCTAGCTCGAGGAATTCGGGCCGAGAGGCCCTCTCGTCTCCCAGCATGCGCAGTGGATCAAAACCCGCTTCGGTCCGGTATTGAGGGTTCGAGGCCAGCTCCGAGGCGGGCAGAACCTGCTTCAGGGTCTCGGCCTGGGTCGCCTTCTCGTGTTTGAGAAACGAGACGGTCGAAGGCGACAGTCCTTTCTCATCGATCAACTTGTCCAATTCCTCGATGCGGAAGCGGACACCCGTGAAGCTCAAGGCGCGCGGGACCTCGACGCCGTATACGTAGCGGATCTGCTCGACGTAGGCCGCGGCCTCCTTGACCTTCTCCCTTGTGGCCTCCTGCCAGGATGTCGCCGCGCTAGCCGACAGGGCCGAGGCGCGTCCACCGATCAGCGCCGCGACGACGGCCGCCGCTGTGAGCAGAAGAGCTACTCCCGGTCCCTGTCGAACCGACGTCTCGGCGGGGGCCGCTTCGCCCCCAGACCCCATCTGGCGTGGGTCGTCTGCCACGTCTCCCCTCTCTTTCACCGCGCCCGGCAAGGATTGCACGTAAGGCAAGCCTCGAAAAGGCGGAATGGCGTCACGTCTTCTAGCTGCTCTAGTCACATGAAACCGGCTTTAAGGACATACCTCCCACCCCCTGGCTTTCGAGCGACTCGCTCAATACAGTCCAAAGGAGGCATCGTTTACGGGGGAGCTAGGACGCGGATGAAAGACGGCAAAGGAGGGGCCCGCAGGTCTCGAAGCGCACCCTTCTACCTCGCCCTCCTGGGCGTGCTTGCTGCGACCACGGTCGGGCTCGATGCCTCGGGTGACCTGAAGGTCTTGGCCGGGGAAGGCGCGGCCACCGCTCAAGGTGCATCGGTTGTAGGAGACCTCGATGAGCCACCCACCCCCGCCCCCGCAGAAGACGCATCCTCCTCGGAATCAGGATTGGTTGATCGAAGCGAAGACGAGGCCATAAGCCGGGAGGATTACGAGGTGATCCGGCCGACCGAGGAGCCGCCGACCGAGGAGCCCCCGGTCGAAGAGCCGGTGACCGAAGAGCCGGTGACCGAAGAGCCTCCGACAGAGGAGCCTCCGCTCGAAGAGAAGGTAGTTCCTCCCACCGAGCAGCCGCCCACGGAAGGGCCGGTGACTCCGCCGAGCCCGCAGGCGCCGGAAGACACCTCGGATCCCGGCGAGAACGGCCCCCAGCAAGACAAATCCAACCTCCCGGCTGAGGATGAGCAGTCATCGGACAAGCCGACCCCCGATGTCCCGACGGAAACTCCGGCCGACGAGGAATCGAACGAGCCGGGAAGCGACGATGCTCCCGGGCCGTCGCCCACGGAGACCGACGCGGCAAATCCCGACGAGGATGAGTCAGCCGCCCCGGACACTTCCGATGGTCCGAACGACGAGACGCTTCTGCCGAAGTGGCTCCGAAGTGAACCCACGAGCGCAGAGCTGCTTCCCGAGAACCAGGAACGCTCCGAGCTGGTGAACTCTGTCCACGATCCCTCGGAGCTCGATCTTTCACTCCGCGCAGTGACGGAATCCGTTCTGCTTGCCGCGCTGCTGATGCTCCTGGTCGGCTTTCCTTCCGAGATGTTCAACGCCACTTTGTTGGAGAACTACGAGGAGATCTCCGGTTGGTTCGCCTGGACCTGGATCGAACGTCTGAGGACCTGGATGTCCCGTTTGAGCACGGTCACCATCGCGGTCGCTTTCTCGGCCGCGGGAGCCCTCATTCATGCGCAACTGGACCCGGACTTCGGATTGGACAAGGGGTCGATGGCCCTTCTGCTCGGGCTCTTCCTCACCTTCCTGATTATCTCGGTGGTGTACGACGTGATGCGGCGCATCCATCTCAACCGACAACACGATCTTCCAAGCAAACTTCGGGCACAGGTCGTTGGGATGATCGTGGCGGCCGTACTGGTGTTGGCCTCCCGTCTCGGAGACTTCCATCCCGGTTACATGTACGGACTCTTCACCGCCCTGGCATACGGAGGGGTTTTGCACGAGCGTCATCACGGCAAGGCCCTGGCAAAGGCATCGCTCAGGATCTTCGCTTTCGCCCTCGTGGCGTGGATCGTGTGGATCCCGGTGAAGCACGCGGCCGAGGAACCCAATGCAGCGTTCTGGATCCTGACCTTGGACGCGATGCTCGCGGTGTTGTGGGTGGCGGGAGTTGCCACGATCGTCTTCGGCCTGGCGCCCCTACGGTTCTTCTACGGCGAGACCGTCAAGGCGTGGAGCTTCTGGGGATGGGCGGGGCTCTGGGGCACGGGTGTCGTTGTCTTCGTGTACACGTTGCTTCATCCCGAACGCGGCCTATACGGGAGCTCGGAAGAGGCATCGCTCGGTTCGGTGCTTGCCCTCTTCATAGGCTTTGCCGTCTTCTCGCTCGCGTTCTGGGGGTACTTCCGCATCCGGCAGTCGAGGCGGGACCTGCCCGCCGGCGCAACGCAAGCCTGACCTCAAGCAGAAGGCTTCGGTCTTCCCGGCAGGTTTAGGGCTCTTGGTCCGGGCCCAGCAAGACCCCGGGCACGGTCGGCTGGCAGCTGACCGTCGCGTAGTCGGCCGCTTCCGGATCCCCGACGTCCACCCCGATCTCGGCCGTCTGAGTGGATCGCTCCAACCTCTCATTGGGTGGGTAGAGGGTTTGGCCGTGGCTGCTGACCTCTTGACCGGAGTCGTCAAAGACGCGGGCGATACAGATGGATTCCACGCCGGGATCGCCCTCGTACACGACGTCGATCTCCACTACGACGTGACGCTCCGGATCGAGAGGGGTCCCGTTTCCGTCCACCATCTTCTCGGTCGGAGTCTCGATCCGCGCCTCCCCGCTCGTGACCCAGCCTTCTGCGTCGAGCGGTTCGCACTTCATCGTCGCCTGTAGGCCCGAAAGCGACTGGAGGCGCTTCGGTACGGACACCTGGGATCCCAGGATCCCCCCGTCCCGGCGATCCTCTTCCGGAGGGGCGGTGTGAACGAAAGCCCGCTCGCCGTCGAGCTTGGTCAGCGTCTCATCGTCATCGATGAGCACCGCCCCGCAACGCTCGCGCATCGATGAGGGGATCGGGCCGGTCCAGAAGTAGGGAGCGTTGACGTTGAACCCATCGTCGGTGCGCCTCACGCGAAGTCGGTAGAACTCGTGACCGCCCACCTGGATGCTCCGCGCTTCTTCTGAGTAGGTCAGGAGCTGCTCCCGCTCCTCTTCGGTGACCGCGCCCTCGACCGCGGCAACCTGCAGATCCGGATCCTCCAGACGCACAGTCACCAGGATCTCTGGCTCGCCAGCTTCCTCGACCGCCTCGAGCTGTCGTTCGAGCGAGAGGATGTCGCGCTCCAGCCTGGCGATCTCGCGCTCGATACGGGGGCCCTGCTCGTCCGAACTCTGAGCCTCCTCGACTACCTGGAGCCGCGTTTGGATCGACTGGCGTAGAAGCACGGGGTCGCGCCCCGCCAGGAACGTGGCACGCCACTCCCGGGGGCCCGTCTGCTCGACTCCCCGGTAGTCGTAGCTGCCGCGTTCGGGGTGACCGTAGTCGGCAACCTCGAGCAGCGCGTGGAAGGCGAACGTCGCTGCCCGCGCTCCTTCCGGAGTGCTACCGGCGGCGACGACCGGCCCCTGGTCACGCGACGGAGAGGGCCAGAGGGCGAAAGAGACTCCGGTCGAGACGAGCAGCGCGGAAGACACCGCCGTCGCGAACACTCTTCTCCTCCAGGTCAAGGTCTTCGCCCTCTTCTGCACCTGTTCGAGGCTGTCGTCCGGGATCGACCACGTCTGCGAGAGTCGTCGGAGCTCATCCCACTCAGGCATCCGCCACCTCCAGAGAAGCTCTCAACGCGTCCCTGGCGCGCGACAGGTGCGTCTTCACAGCACCTTCGCTCAGACCCATCAGGTCCGCGACGGCAGAGACGGGGTGATCTGCGAGATAGAAGAGGATCACCGCTTGTCTCTGGCGCAGGGGGAGTCGCCCGAGCGCCCGGACGAGGTCGATACGGTCGTGAAGAGGCTCTTCCTGCCGATCCGGTGTGATCTCGGCGGGAGGCCGCTTCTTCATCCCTCTTCGGCACAGATTGAATGCAGTGGTCATTACCCACCCTCCTGCCCAGGTGTGTTGTTCGAGCCGGCGCCAGCGGGCCAAGGCCCGGCTGAATGCCTCCTGCACCGCGTCCTGGGCCATATCTCGATCCCCGCAGAACGCGAATGCGGCTCGGAACACCCCCGGGTACTCCGTCCTGTAGAACTGGTCGAACTGCTGCAAGGTCGCTCCTCGCGCAGATGGTTATCCAGTCAAGCCCCGGCGCGCCCAATCGGTTTACATGCTTTTATCTCGCCTGGAATATCGCAACTGGTCGGAGCGGCCTGGAAAAAGGAGGACGATGTATCAGTCGGTGCAGGAATTCCTGCGACGGATTTTGGCCAGCCGCTTGTGAACGACGAGGAGCTCAAGCAGGCCTGGCGGGCCCTATCTGTGGCCGAGAGACGTGAGATCACGAGAGCCGCGACTCGAGGTGAGACCCTGGACGACCGTCGGAAGGCGGCTCTCGTCGCGGCACACGCTCGGCGACGCCTTCGTCAATGGTGGAATCCATTGATTGGCGCGGCCATCCTGATAGCGGCCTGGATCCCACTGTCGCAAGCGCTTGGTCTCGACACCGTTGCCGGGATCATCGGCGGTGCCGGGGGGGCCGTGGGGATCACTCTTCTGCAACGCCCCAGGTACAAGGCCGCCGTCACACGCTCGGAAGAGCTCATTGCGCGGACCAAGCGGGGGCCAGGCCGCCGGGGACGATGACGCGCGCGCCGACAGTTTGGTCCGTAGCCGAACAGGAAAGGTAGGAGGCATGGGGCTCTCTCCGTATAGCTGGCTGGTCAAGCTGGCCACGAACAGGCAGTTCCGCAAATGGCTCATAGCGGTGGGGCCGGTCGCGACCAAGGCGTTCACGAGGTACCTGGCGGAGATGCGTCATCGCGAGTCGGCCATCCGCCAAGCGGACGAGATCCGCGGAGAGTTCAGCATCGCCACGATCGACGGTGAGCGGCACGTCATCGTGTGGCGGGACGGCAAGCCGCTGAGCGCCTTCCCTCCCGTCAAGGGTGACCTCGAAGAGAAGCTCCGGTTCTTCGATCGCGAGCGTCTGAAACGACCCGAGGATCTCAGGCGCCGCCAGGCACAGCGCTGGTTGCAAGAGAGGCGAGGGACCCAGGACCCTCCTTCGCGCACCCCCACCCAGCGACCCTAGGGACCCTCGACGTCACACCCGCTGGCTACGATGACGAAGAAGCGAGAGTGGCGGAATTGGCAGACGCGCCGGCCTTAGGAGCCGGTGCCCGAAAGGGCGTGGGGGTTCAAGTCCCCCCTCTCGCACCGTTCAGAGTCGACTCAAGAACCGACCTATCTCTTCGACGGGTCTTTCGCTGCCCTCCCCGAATTGAGTCGAGTGTCCGTCGTCGGGGAGGACGACGAGGCGACTCTCATCGGCTGAGCGCGCGACCTCGCGGGCCCAGACGAGCGGAGTGGAAAGGTCTCGTTCTCCGTGCAGCAGCAAGACGGGCACGTCGGGGAGCGCTCGGGACTCGACGGGATCCCCGGCCGTACGCGGCCACTCGACGCAGGTCTGAATCACTCCGTTTCCCGCGGCCGTCGCACGGTCGAAGGGCCAGACGGCGCGCTTCGAGACCTTCTTGGTCGCCCTCCTAAGGTCTCTTCGGCGCTTGTCGATCGAGGTGTTCTCGTCCCACGGGAAGCGAAGGTCGCTGCACAGCGTCGCCGCATGCAGGCCCGCCGAGAGCTCGTTGGCGGAGAAAGCGCTCAATCGGCGAGCTTCGGCCACGTAATCATCCAGCGCCGAGGGATCGCCGAGACGAGCCTGATGTAACAACGCCGGAACGTCCGCAAGCTCTCTGAAGGTCGGGTCGAAGATCGACTGAAGAGTCAGAGCATTCAGGATGCCGACACCATCTCCACCCTGACGCACGACCGACGCAAGGTCCTTGGCGGGATCGGAATCGCAGGGAGTGGACTTACAGACGTCGCGCAGGACGTATGCCGTGCGGCGGAGGTTCTCTCGCAGAAATGGATCGAGGCCGTTGTGAGGGACGGCAGAATCCAAGATGAGCCCTTCCACACGATCTGGGTGTTCGATCGCGTATCTCTCGGCGACGAAGGTGCCATAGGAGATCCCGTCCAGCGCCCAGCTCTTGACGGCCAAGGCGCGCCTCAGGTGGTCGAGGTCCGCCACCGTGTCCTCCGTGGTGAGAAAGGCGCGGTCGAGGCCAATCCTGCGCGCGCAGGTGCGCACCGCTGCCGGCGGGGGAGCAAGGATGTCCGAGCCGCCCACAGCCGCCTGCAAGGGGGGACAATCGATCGCATTTGCGCCGGTCCCCCGCTGATCCAGCATCACGAGTCGGTAGTCCCCGACGACGGGTGCGAGCGCCTGATTTGCCAGAGTGACGAACTCAACTCCCGGCTGACCCGGCCCCCCCGACAAAACCAGCAGCACGGGATCGTCCGCCTCGCCCTCGGCAACTGCCACTGGGAGATCGAGAGTCCCTTCCTCTTGTCCCGACCAGTCGAGGGGGACCCGCAGCGTCGAGCACACGAACCCGGGCGCGCCCGTGCACGGCAGGGCACCTGCGAGGCGGGCGGGCGGAATGCCCCGAGGGTGCGGCGACCGGTCGGGTCGGGGACTCGGGGAAGGACTGGCTGAGGCCGCTTGCTCGTCAGAGGGACTCGGCGAGACCGACGGGGTAGGCCCGTCCGAAGATGACGTGCAGGAAACGAGCAAGGTCGCGAGTGTCAGCGCGATGGTGGGCGCCCACGAGCGATAGCCGATAGAACAGTTCATGAGAAAAAAGCCTCGTCGAACGGCTACGGCTTCTTCTTCACCTCTCCGCAACCGCATTTCTCGCTGAGGGCGGTCACGAATTCCTCTGGATCGTAGAAGCCGTCGGTGGACCCATTGGGACCATCCACGATGACGTTGTCGTTGATCAGGTAATGAGTAGAGCTCGTCCCCGCGTCCTTTACGAATTGCTCTGCAGCCGCCCCATCCGGGAACTCCCAACGGATCGCCGCGTCGAGGCCCACCACGATGTCCTCCTCGTCGTAACAGGAGACCCTCTCGCCGCCTTCGCTTGCATCCACGATCTTGGTGACGGGGCACTTCTTTGGGTCGGGGACCTTCGAGGGGTCCGCCACCCATTCGTCCACAAGGGCCTTGACGATCTCCATGTCGGGCTGGCCGGCCGTGGACTCCTCTCCGCCGCCGGTGCCCCCGGTCTCATCGCCTCCGCCACAGGCCGCCCCTACAAGAAGCAAGGCGAACACCACTGCCAGGATCCTTGTGCGCGAACCGGTCATCGGAGATCCCTTCCCTCAACCAACGGTCGCGAGATTGAACCACACCATTGCTCTTCGGCTAGCCTGCACGGAACCGTCGTCAAAAACATCAGGGGTACGAACTGAACACCACCCTGCGCGATCCGGCCTGGTACCCAATAGGCAAAGCCGCGGCTTGGATCAACGCCGTCTGCTACTTCCTCGGAGCGGCGCTCTACCTGCTGGTCGATCTCGAGATCACCTGGTCGAGCGCGGACTACGGAAACGATTCATCCTTGCTCGGCAGACTCACGACATTCTTCGCCAGCGAGCAAGCTCGCTGGCCCCAGGAGCTCACCTATACGTTGCTGTTCGCCGTCGGGTTCCTCACCCTCATCCCCATCGGCCTCGTGTTGAGAGACCACCTCGGACGCGAGCTCGCCACCTCGCAGATGGTCGCTGCGAGCCTTCTGGCGGCGGGGGTGATCGGGGTCGTCGACCAGCTCGCCTTCATCGGAGGCAAGGACGCCATTCTCGAAGCGAGCCGATGCGTCGATTGCCAGCAGACCCCCGTCCTCGCGTCGCTGAACTCGAGCTTGACGACGCTCGACGGGATAACCCGGTGGGTGAGCCTGGGTTTCTTCCTGCTGGCCGGATCGGGCATCCTCTTCGCGAGCTGGGCGGCCTTCGATCAACCGGCTTTCTCACGCGGGTGGATCCGGCTCGGGATGGTGCTCGGCCTCGTTTACCTGGGCGGGGTCGCCGCGGTGAACCTGGACATCGAGCCGCTCTTCCAGGTGGTCATCGGGGTGGGTGCGGGCGTCCTGGCCCCCATCTGGTCGGCATGGCTCGCCATTCAGCTCAAGAGAATCGGGCCGATCGCCCCTCCAGACACCGGCCCCGTTCCGGCCGAGGTCTGACGACGCTCTAGCCATGCACGACTATTCAACCGAGCTCGCCTTCGCCCTGGACGTCGCCCGGCGCGGGGGCCGCGTGGCGATGTCGCACTTCGGCCGGAACCCGGAGGCGCGCCAGAAAGACGATGGGTCCTGGGTGACCGAAGCAGATTGGGCCGTCGAGTCACAGATCCGTCTACGGATAGCGCGCACCTTCCCCGATCACAACATCCTGGGCGAAGAAGAAGGGCTCACGGCCGCAGGAGGTGGTGAGCCTCATCCCGAAGCCCCGACGTGGATCGTCGACCCGATCGACGGGACGAACAACTACATGCGAGGGATCCCGATCTGGGCGACCCTCGTAGCTCTTCGCGTCGGCGAAGAAAGTGTCGTCGGTGTGGCCCACGCCCCCGCACTCGACGAGACCTACGACGCTGCGGTCCAGCTCGGCGCGCGCATGAACGGTCAAACGATAGAGGTCGATCGCACGGAGTCGTTGAGCGAGGCAATGTTCGTGTTCGCTGACGCCCAGTCGTTCGTCAAGTACGGGATCGGCGACGTCTTCGACGAATTGCGAGAGAGGACCTACAGGAACCGCGGGTTCGGAGACTTCTGGGGACACATGCTCGTTGCCCGGGGGGCGGCCCACGTGATGATCGAGCCCTCTCTCAAGCTGTGGGATGTCGCCGCTCTTCAACCGATCGTGACCGAAGCCGGAGGAAGCATCTCGCGCCTCGACGGCAATCCGTGGGTAGACGCAGGTGGATGCGTCACGACGAACGGGGTCCTTCACCAGGAGGTGGTTACGCTGCTGGCGGAGAGGGGCGACCTCAGGGAGAAAGGCGCTCGATAACCCAACCGCCCGTCGGCTCGCGCCTGTAGCGGAATCGATCGTGTAACCGATTGGGCCGCGCCTGCCAGAACTCGATCGTTGCAGGGACCAACCGATAGCCGCCCCAGTGAACCGGCATGGGGACCGTACCGTCCGAGAATCGCTCCTCTGCTTCGGCGACGCTGGCCTCTAGTTCCTCACGACCCGCAATCACCTCGCTCTGCCGAGAAGCCCAGGCACCGATCCTGCTGCCGAAGGGTCTCGAGTTGAAATATTCTTCGGCCTCGGGCCGATCCACCCGGAGAACGCCTCCGGTGATACCGATCTGTCTTTCGACCGTCGGCCAGTAGAAGACCAGCGCCGCATTTGGGTTCGAGTCGATCTGACGCCCCTTGCGGCTTTCGTAGTTCGTGTAGAACACGAAACCACGTTCGTCGAAGCCTTTCAGTAACACCATGCGCGCGCTCGGCAGCGCATCCGGTCCCGCCGTTGCGAGGGTCATGGCATTTGGCAGGTCGACGCCGGCATCGAGAGCCTCGTCGAGCCACTTGCCGAACTGGACGAACGGATCCTCGTCGAGGTCTGCCTCCTCCAGAGGCGGTTGCTTGTGATCCCGTCCGAGAGCCGAGATCGAAGCACTCAGGGCGGAGAAGTCGTGCGTCACAGATCCGCCAGTTGGTCTGCGAGCCGGCGAAAAGCTATGCCCCGGTGGCTGAATCGGAGCTTCTCCTCGAGAGGGATCTCGCCCATCGTGCGGGTCTCGCCGTCGGGGATCACGTGGGGGTCGTATCCGAATCCCAGTTCGCCTCGGCCCTCGAGCACCACCCTCCCCTCGCACCATCCCTCGGTCACGATCTCGCGACCATCGGGATCAACGTAAATTGCGACGCAGCGGTAGCGGCAGAGGGCCTCCTCTTCTCCGAGCTTTCGAAGCTCCCTTACGAGCTTGTCGTTGTTGTCTTGATCGCTCGCTCCCTCACCCGCGTATCGCGCCGAGCGCACCCCCGGCTCGCCGCCCAGCACGTCCACCTCGAGGCCCGAGTCGTCGGCAATGGCCGCAAGAGCAGTGAGGCCGACGACGGCGGAAGCCTTTGCCCACGCGTTTTGCTCGAAAGTTTCGAACGGTTCCTCGAGCTCGACTCCGGGAGCCACCTCATCGAGGACGACGAGCTCGACCTCGGGCAGAAGCAACGCCACCTGTTCGACCTTGTGCTTATTGCGCGAAGCGAACACTGCCCTCAAGCGCCTGCCCCGACCGCCTCTTGTTGGAGGAGCGTCAGATCCTTGATGCCGGCAGCAGCCAGATCGATGAGGGCGTCGAGGCGCTCTCGATCGAAGACGCCGGCCTCGGCCGTCCCCTGCACCTCGACGAACTTCTCCGTTCCCGTCATGACGACGTTCATGTCGACCTCAGCGGTCGAGTCCTCGTCGTACTTCAGATCGAGAAAGGGGACGTCGTCGATGACGCCGACGCTGATTGCCGCAACCGACGTGTGGAGCGGGTTCTTCTTCATCTGACCGGAATCGAGCAATCCCCGAACCGCGTGAGCAAGAGCGACGTAACCACCGGTGATCGAAGCAGTGCGCGTACCGCCATCGGCCTGGAGGACGTCGCAGTCGACGACGATGCTGATCTCTCCCAGGATCGTGAGGTCTGTGATCGCCCGGAGGGAGCGGCCGATTAGGCGTTGGATCTCCTGTGTCCTGCCGGAAACGCGTCCCTTGCTGACCTCGCGGGTGATCCGTTCGGATGAAGACCGCGGGAGCATCGAATACTCGGCGGTCAGCCATCCCGTGCCGCGACCCTGCATCCATCGAGGAACGCTCGTTTCCACCGTCGCCGTGCAGATGACCTTCGTATCGCCCATCGAGACCAGACACGAGCCCTCCGCGTTCGGCATGAAGCCGGGACGAAGATCCACCGTTCGCATCTCGTCGGTGGCCCTCCCGTCGGTGCGGTTCACAGCTCGTAGCGAAGGAGGTCGGCGGCAAGGCTCACGTCGATCCCGTCGCAGCAGTGCTGAGCCTCGAGGACCGAGAGCGAGAGGTCCCGGTGGTTCGGCAGGTGGGTCAGGACGAGTCGTTGCACCTCGGCCTCGGCGGCCGCCCTGCCGGCCTGCGCCGCGGTCAGGTGCCCATCCCATTCGTCGTCTGCTTCCTGGAAGGTCGCCTCGCAGATCAACAGGTCCGCACCGCTCGCCAGGCTCCCGAGGTCTCCGCCCGGTCCGGTGTCCGAGGAGTAGGCCAGCACGGTCCCGTTGTTCTCGTAGCGGATCCCGATCGTCTCCGCCGGATGGGCCATCTCGAAAAAGGAGATCGATGTCCCACCCATCTTCATAGACCCTCCCGCTCCCACCGGCTCGATCTCGAAGCTCTCGTCTAGCTCCCCCGAGAAACCCAGCAAGCGCTCCATCGTCTCGACCGGAGCCCACAGGGGGATCTTCTCGAGCGGCTCGGGGCCCCCGTATCGTCGCGCGTGAAAGCACTGGAAGAGGTCGATCACGTGATCGGGATGGCGATGAGACAACACGACGGCGTCGAGGTCCAGTTGGTCGACCAGGCCCTGTAGCCTCAACCACGTCCCCCCGCCGGCATCCATCCAGATCCGCTTGTCGTCCGCCTCCACCAGATAGCCCGAGCATGCTCTTTCGGCGGTGGCATACATCGCCGAGCTGCCGAGGACCGTCACCGCCAGGCTCATTGCGCGGCTCCCCTCACCGACTGCGGCCAGGGACGCGCCTCGACCTCGCGGAACTCGGGACCAAGGAACCTCGTGCCGAGCTCACTGGAGATCCCCTCCTCGCTGGAAGCAATGAAGCGGTGGGATCCCGGCTCATGGGAAGGGTTCAACAGATCCTCGTCCTTGAGACGCGCGAACACCTCGTTCGCGGTCACAGAAGCACTCGAGATCAAGATGACCCTCTCCCCCATCACGTATTGGATGACTCCAGTCAGTAGAGGGTAATGCGTACACGCCAGAAGCAGGGTGTCGACGTCCTGCTCCTTGAGAGGCTCGAGGTACTCCTCCGCGACCTTCACGAGCTCGTCGGATGTCGTATCGCCCTGTTCGACGAATTCGACGAAACGAGGACACGCCTGGGAGATCAGGGTGACGTTGGCCCGAGTATTCGCAACGGCTCGGTCGTACGCTTTCGACCGCACGGTTGCCTCCGTCCCGATCAGACCGATCCGGCGGTTCCTGGTGGCGGCCACCGCAGCTCGTATGCCGGGCTCGATCACGCTCACGATCGGAACGTCGTAGCGCCCCCTGGCCTCTTCGAGAGCGGCCGACGCGGCCGAGTTGCATGCGATGACTAGCAGTTTCACGTCCTCGCCCATCAACGAGTCGATGATCTCGAAGGTGAACTCGCGCACCTGCTCGGCGGGTCGGGGGCCGTAAGGGCAGCGGGCGCTGTCCCCGAAGTACACGAGGTCCTCGTGGGGGAGCAAGTCGATCACCGCTCGGGCGACGGTGAGTCCCCCGACGCCGGAGTCGAACATGCCGATGGGTCTCATCGCGTTGTTCACGACCAGATCATGCCAGCGTCACCACCAGAGGACCTCCTCGACCTTTGATTCGGCCGTGTCGATGTCCTGCGTCCAGGCCTCCGTGGAGAGGTACTTCCAACCGCCGTCGGGCAGCAGACAAACGATGTCACCGCCCTCACCGGCATCGGCCATCCGTACGGCGGTCCGCTGAGCGACGGCAATGACAGCCCCCGCGGAGATGCCTGCGAAGATCCCCTCCTTTTGAAGGAGAGCCCGGGTCCACAAGATCGAGTCGCGAGCCCCGACCTTCACCTTTCCGTCGATGCCCTCGGGATCGAAGATGGGCGGGATGTAACCCTCGTCGAGCGATCGCAGCCCGTACACCAATTCGCCGAGCTCGGGCTCTGCCGCGACGATCCTGATCTTGGGGTTGTATTCCTTCAAGAACCGCCCCACGCCCATGAGCGTTCCGCCGGTACCAAGGCCGGCTACGAAAGCCTTTACGTTCGGAAGATCACGGACGATCTCGGGTCCCGTGCCCTTGTAGTGCGCGTCGACGTTTGCCTCATTGCCGTACTGAAAGGGCATGTAGTACTGGGGTTGGCGCGCAAGGTCCTTAGCGAGCGCCACGGAACCGTTAGTTCCCTTGGCGCCCTCCGAATAGATGATCCTTGCTCCGAATGCTTCCATCAGCTGGATGCGCTCCCGGCTCGCATTGTCCGGGATGACCGCGGTGAACTCGTAGCCCTTAACGCTTGCCACGAGAGCCAGCGCTATCCCGGTGTTGCCCGAGGTGGGCTCGAGGATCGTCTTCTCCGGCGTCAACTCGCCGGATGCCTCACCGGCCTCGACCATCGCCAGCGCGATGCGGTCCTTGACCGAACCCGTTGGGTTCGTGCCTTCGAGCTTTACCCAGATCCTCACGTCCTCCAGAGACGGAGTGAGGTGCGGGATCTGAACGAGCGGCGTGTCTCCGACCGCGTCGAGGATCGAGCCGTACTTAATAGCGGGCTCCCGCCGCCAGTCCTATCGGTCGCGCGCCGCCGGCAACGGAGGGAAGCAGGGACACGGTGTCGCCTTCGGCCGCCTTCGTGTCGAGTTTCTCCAGATATCGGATGTCCTCGTCGTTCACGTAGACGTTGACGAAGCGGTGCAACTGTCCATCGTCGGTCAGCAGCTGCTTGCCGAATCCCGGATAACGCTCCTCGAGCTGTCCGATCAATGAGGAGATCGGACCGGGCTCGACCTCGACGGTCGACTGCTGATCGGTGAACTTCCTGAAAACGGTTGGGATCCTTACCTGTACGGACACTGCGCCTCCTTGGTCGAAGTCCATCGTAGTCACTGAGTTGGAGCCGGCTCTCTCCTCATCAACCCGTGATGTGGACGTCGACTTCCTCGATCCGGCCCTCGGAGTCCGTCCAATTGTCCTTGATGATGCGGAAGGCGCGGATGGAGGCGGGCTCCTCGGCCAGGGAGACGATGACGTAGGGGACGTCCTCGCTGGCCAGGCGCACGTCGGTCGGCGACGGGTAGGCCTCCGTGTGGGTGTGCGAATGGAACACGCCTCCCAGCTCCCACTCCTCCCGGTCGAGGGTGTTGTAGACCGCCAGTTGCTCCTTGGGCTCGAGCGAGTACCGGACCGGGCTGCCGGCGGCATTGGTCATCCTGAAGACCTTCACGACCCGACCCCCCGACGTTCCGAGGATGCCGCAGGCCTCGTGCGGCCTCCCCTCCTTGCAGTGCTCGATCATCTCGTCCGCGAGGTCGCGCGAGATCCGCACGCCATTGCTCATGGTCCCGCCACCCGCACCCGGGCCGGTCCCTCCACCACGTCACCGATGACGGCCGCGGTTGCCACCCCCCGCTCTTTCAAGGAATCGACGAGAGAGCTCGCTCGTTCCTCGGGCACCGACATGAGCAGCCCTCCCGATGTCTGGGCGTCGAAGAGCACGGCCCGGAGGCCCGCTTCCAGATCCGGTGCGTCTACCCGTTCCCGGGTCGCCTCTTCATTGCGGCTGCTGCCTCCCGGGAACACACCGGCCGTCGCCAGGTCTACCGCCCCCGGCAGCAAGGGAAGCGAAGCCCCATCGATCTCGGCCCCCACCTCGTCGTTGAGCATCTGCAGAAGGTGTCCCATCAGGCCGAAGCCGGTCACGTCTGTCGCCGCATCGACCCCGACCTCGATCATGGCCTCGGCCGCGGGACCGTTCAAAGACGCCATGACCTCGACCGCCTCGGATACCCACTCCGGGCGGGCCCGCTGTTCCTTGATCGCACTCGAGATGATCCCGGAGCCGAGTGGTTTCGTCAGCACCAGCTTGCTCCCCGGCCGCGCACCCGTCTTGCGAACGATCCGCTCGGGATGGACCGTTCCCGTAACGGCCAGGCCGTACTTGGGCTCGGGGTCATCCACCGAGTGGCCCCCGAGGACCGCGACCCCGGCCGATCGGCAGATCTCGGACGCGCCCTTCAGGACCCGGCCCAGCAGCTCCAGGTCGAGCGAACGGGGCCAGCCGACGAGGTTGAGGGCGAGGAAGGGTCGGGCGCCCATCGCGTAGATGTCCGAGAGGGCATTTGCCGCGGTTATCCTGCCCCATTCGTAGGGGTCGTCCACGATCGGGGTGAAGAAGTCCACGCTCTGCACGATCGCCTGTCCCTCCGACAGCCGGTAGACGGCCGAGTCGTCCGGGGCCGCGAGGCCGACGAGGACCGCGGGGTCGTGCGATTCAGTTGGCACGTGGCGCAACACGTGCGCCAGCTCGGTCATGTCGAGCTTGCAGGCTCAACCTGCGCCGTGCGAATAGGTCGTCAACCGGACCGTTTCCTCCAACCCTCGTCACCTCCTCTCCCTTAATCGGCTCGGGCCAGGGCTACGCCATCCTCCCAGCTGTGGCGCCGCTGTCCGTCGAGAGTGCCCCCTTTGTGCGCTTGTGCCACTATTTCCTTACGTGCGCTCCAGAGCACCCTTTTCGTGGTCGATAACTTGACCGTGGACCAGAGAGCTCAAACCATGTCTCGGTGGGGGACGACGGTGGAATCAAACCCAATGGACGAGGGATCTCGCGACGTCGAGTCTTTGCTCAAGCGGCAGAAGCTCTTCGAGAAGCTGACCCGCGTCCAACGCTCGATCTCCCACGGAGCCCCTCTCGGCGAGGTGCTCGATGCCATAACCATCGGAGCCAGTCAGCTCATCGGAGACGGTGTCGTTGCCCTCAGGCTCATCGACGAGGACGACCCCTCCCAGTGCGTGATCGTCTCGGTCTACGGGCTCCGCGAGGACCTCCAGCTCAAGCTGCGCAAGATGCCGGTCACCCGGGGAGCCGGGGGCCGGGCCATCCGGGAGGATCGTCTCGTCGTAATCCACGATTACGGCTCCTCGGAGTCGGGACTCGAGGCCCTGGCCGAGGACGGACTGCAGGCGGCCATGGCCGCGCCCGTCCATGAGAAGGGCGAGGTCGCCGGGAGCCTCACCGTTGCCTCCTACCAGCCCGGACGCGTCTACTCGGATGTCGAGCAAGAGGCACTCGTCTCGCTCGCCCAGCACGCAAGCCTCGCTCTAACCGATGCAAAGGCGGTCGAGGCGTTGCGTGAGGCCCAGCGATCCAAAGAGATGTTCCTCGCGATGGTGTCCCACGAGCTCAAGTCGCCACTGACCGTCATCCTCGGAACTCTCTACACGCTACGCAAGCATCACAAGTCGGTCTCGGAGGAGATGCGAGCCGAGATGCTGACCTCGGCTCACGAGCGCGCCAACGAGCTCGCCGCCCTCGTCAACCGCGTGCTCGAGGGAGCCCGGGCAGAGCTGGCTGCTGCAGAAGAGGACGTCGTGCTCGCCGATCTCATCCGGACCTCGCTTCGAGGTTTCGATCAGGCCCGGCCCTTGTTCGTGGCCGATATCCCCGAGCTAACGGTGCGCGTGGATCCGGGGGCCGTACGTCAGGTGATCGGCATCTTGCTCGAGAACGCCGTGTCTCACTCCCCCAAGGACGACAGGGTCATGATCGAGTGCGCAGTCGGCGACGGGCGCGTCTCCATCTCGGTGAGAAATCGTGGATCTCTATCCGACAGCGACCGGGCGAAGCTCTTCGAGCCGTTCAGCCGGGGAGCCGGCGCGAGATCCAGCGGCGTGGGTCTGGGCCTGTACATCGCTTCCCGCCTCGCCGCAGCCATAGGCGGTTCGCTCTCAGCAGATTCGCACGATGGTCAGGTCTGCTTTGCACTGTCGTTCCCCCACGAGTCGGCCGGTTACAAGGCCGCCCGGGTCCCCTCCTTGAAGGACGTCTGATGAGCTCGCCGAACGAGATCCTCGAAAAGACGCTCAAGGTGGTGGTCGTCGACGATCACGCTGCCATTCGTCGGAGTCTTCGTCAGCTGATCGAGCTCAAGGGCCCCTACGTCGTGGTCGGCGAGGGATCGAACGGGGCCGAGGCGATCGAGCGGGTCGAAGAACTCGCCCCCGATCTCGTCCTCATGGACATGAACATGCCGGTCATGACGGGGGCCGAGGCGACCAAGGTGATCAAGGAACGCCATCCCCACATCAAGGTTCTCGCCCTGACCGCCTTCGCAGACATGACCCACGTGTCGGCGATGGTCAAGGCGGGCGCGTCGGGTTACCTCCTCAAGGGTGGATCCGCTCAGGAGCTGTTGGACTCTCTGGAGGCCGTGGCAGGGGGACAAGGAGCTCTCGACAAAGAGGTAACGCGCGGCGTCATGGAGGACATGGCCGAGCTCTACAAAAAGGAGCAGCAACGCGCGGCAGCTCTCGAGGAGCTCGACCGCATGAAGAGCGAGTTCGTCTCGGTTGTATCGCACGAGCTCCGTACTCCGGTGACGACGATCAAAGGTGGCGCTCTGACGCTCCAGCACCGCTGGGAGAGCCTGGCCCCCGAGCTCCGGGAAGAGCTCTTGGACTCGATGACTCGCAACTGCGACCGGCTATCGGAGATGATCGGCCGCCTCCTGACGGTCAGCGGGATCCAGCGAGGAGGGATCGGTTTGCGCCCAACCATCTTCTCGCTCGTCAAAACCGCGCGGCGGGCGGCTGCTGCGCTCGAGGAAAAGGCAGGCGAACGCCTGGCAAGCCTTCACCTCGAGGACATCTACGTATCCGGAGACGAGGAACGGCTGGCGGACGTCGCTACCTCCTTGCTGGAGAACGCTCTCGACTTCACCGGGGGGGCCGTTCAGGTCTCGGTGCACGGGCACCCGGCCGAGGGTCGCCTCTCGATAGCGGATGAGGGACCGGGGATGACGAAGGAGACGCTCGACCGACTACTGAACTCCCCGTTCTCCCAGGGAGACTCATCGTCCACTCGCAAGGTCGAAGGGCTGGGACTATCCCTTTACATCGCTCGCCAGGTGCTCGAGGCCTCGGGCGGAAGACTCGACATCCAGACGGCTCCGGACGCGGGCTCGCGATTCACGATGGTTTTGCCGGCCGCCCCCTCGAATTCTGCCTAGGCCTTTCGAAGCGACCGAACACCAATACGAAAGGCACGAGCAGCAGCGCGGGGACGACCAGCCACAGCGGCCGCTGCAGCCACCACGACAAGGTGCTGTCCTCCGTCTCACCGAGGCCCAGTGGGCTGAGAAGGACGATCGCTATCAGGTACGCGGTGAGATGCCACAAGAAGACCGTCATGATCATGCTGTTCGCCGCGATCACCCCCACCCACGGCCTTTTCTTCGATAGCCACCCGTTCGCCCTGTCCCTGAGCAGCATCGCCAGACCGACAAGCCAGAAGGTGAGCGCCACGATGCACAAGGTGGGAGGGTTCATGTTCGAGACCGCCTCGACATCAGTCCCCACCATGCTCCGCGGATAGACGCCGATGTTCGTAAGCAGGACCAGTGCTCCCAGTCCCGCAAGAGCCATCGCGACAAGTGAGCGGCGGGTCATCTTGGGTAGCGATCCGTCGGCGTACAGGTAGCCGAGCTGATGGGCGAGCAACCACACGAGAGCCAGGTTGCTCCACCCGATGCCGGGGACGTCGAGCGCAAAACGCGCGATGTCGACGAGGACCGACGCGAGGACGAGCGCAGCGATCACCCGGATGCCGAACCTCCGGTGCGCCCAGACGGTGACCGGAGTGAGCGAGATGACCCCCAGATACACGAACAGGAACCACATGGGACCGAACGGCAACATGCTGAGCCTCACAAGCTCGCCGCCGCCGACGTCGAAGAGGTGGAACAGCACCTGGACGACGAGCCAGACGGTGACGAAGACGAGCGTCGGCGCGAGGAGGCGAGATGCGCGGGTGCGCATGAACCGGCCATAGGGCTCACCTCTCTTCTTCATGGCCTCGAAGGTCTTGAGGTTCGAGAAGCCTCCGACGAAGAAGAAAAGAGGCATCACCTGGAGCATCCAGGTTGCGAGCCACAAACCAGAGGTCGCACCCACCGCGTTGTACACGCCGATGCGTTCGTCTTCCATCCAGATGAGTGCGATGAACCAGTGCCCGAAGACAACGGTTGCGATGCTGAACGCGCGCAAGAAGTCCACGTAACGATCGCGGTCGGGCGGCGTTTTGGCCGCAAGCTCCTCGAGTCGCACCACGGCTCACGCTACAGGGCCGGAACGCGCGCCTCTACTATCTGCTGAGATGGGCACCGTTGAGGCTGCGCTGGCTATCGGTCTCCCCCTCTACAACCTCCTGGCCAACCGGTGGCCCCCCTTCAACAAGGCGCCCTACGTCCCCATGAACCTGGCCTTGACGGGAATCGCGCTACTCCTTGCGTTCGGGCCCCTGGGCCTCTCGCGCGTCGACCTCTTCGGTGACGGCGATCTCCGCTCCGCGGCGTTTGGAATCCTCCTCGGAGTCCTGGCGACGATCCCGTTGTTCGTTCTGTCTTTTTGGGAACGTGGGGCGCGACTGGTGCGGGACCAGCGCGTGGCCCATCTCACGGGAAGAGCGCTCGCCTACCAGGTCCTCGTGCGGATCCCACTCGGCACCGCGCTGGCTGAAGAGCTCGTCTTCCGAGGGGTACTGCTAGCAACGTGGACATCTTCGGGGACGACCGAGGCGGTGATCTGGTCGAGTCTGGTGTTCGGTCTGTGGCACGTCGGCCCCACGATCAACCTCGTGCGGGCGAACAATCCCGATGCTTCGCTCGGCGTGACCCTCAGGACGGTCGCGGGGGCCGTGGTCTTCACGAGTATCGCCGGGATCCTGTTCGCTCGACTGCGCATCGAAGTCGGCCTGATGGGTCCTCTCTTCATGCACACCACGGTGAATGGACTCGCAACCATCGCCTCGGTCCATGCATCCCGCCGGCTCGACGCCTCGGTCACGTCACCCGGATGAAGCCCTTCATGCCGTAGTCGTAGTGGCCGGGTAGGTGGCAGCCGAACAACAACGGGTCGGCCGCCACCAAAGGCCCTCCATCATCGAAGGAGATCGTCGTTTCCACGGTCTCGCCCGCCGGAAGGGTGACCTCCGTGGGACGATCGTCGTGATGGCCCTCGGTGCCCCTTTCGTGCACGGCTTGCACCTTGGCGTCCCCCACGATGAACTCATGGTCGATGGGGTCATTGTTGTGCAGGATGAAGGTGACCTCTTCACCCTTCTCGATCACGATCTTGGACGTTTCGAAAGCGGAATGGTTGATGGAGATCTCGATCGTCCTGCTGGATTCGATGCCGGAGCTCGCGTACGCGCCATAGGCCATCACCACGCAGGCTCCCAGACCCACCGCGAGGAACTTCATCGGATGGAAGCGACCCGGCGATCGAGGAAGAACACACCGCCGATCACGATCAGCCCAGCGACGATCCAGGACCACCAAAGGGAGGGATCTGCCGGGATATGTACGCCACCATCCTTGTCGACCAGGCCGGCTGCAACGGGTGAGGGCTCGCCCACTCCACTCGCGTCAATGGCGAGATCGTGCTTGAGAGTCCCCGCGTCGGTCTTAATGCGGAGGTAGCTCAACCACATGCCGGAGGTGGGCAGCCACTTCATCCCGCGGTCGGAGCGCAGGTCTCGTAAGAGGCTTCCGCTTGCGGCCTCGCTTACCTCGAGCGTCATGCCCGAACCAGGGCCTGCTTCGGGCAGCAGATTCGGCTCCGCCTCGTTCAAGAGATAGACGTCCGCATCGATGATCTCGTTCGACTGCTTGCCTAGTCCCAGGATTCGAAGCGGCACCCAGGGGTTCGGCGTGGGGATGGTGAGGTGCACGGGCGTACCGTCACCACTCTCCAGGCCGCGCTCCTTGGCCTCGGAGACATCGAACTTCACGGCCATGAAGATGGGACTGCGCTCGGCGTAGAAGTCGAGCATCTCGGGGGCATCCGGAGGCAAGGAGAACCCGTGGTTTTTGGCCCACTCGCCGACGGCGTCCCCGCCTCCGCTGAGGATCGCGATCTTGAGCGCTTCGATCCTGGTCTTCTCCAGGACCACTGCCTCGGCGGCCCCAGCCTGGGCGTCGGATGAACGGAAAAACAATCCCTCTTCGAGGACGGGCGGCTGCGTCTCCAGGGCGAGTCGCTCGAGGGTCCATTTGCCGCCGCGTTTCACGTCGGTCGGGACGCCGGGGAGCGGAACGATCGACCCGAAGCGACCGCCACCTTCACCGTTGAACTCGAAGGAGGTGACGTAGTGCTCGACGCCATCCACGTATGCGGCGAGCGTCGAGGTGCGCACTAGGTTGATCCCGCCGTTGGGCGCAACGAGTCCTCCGCAGCCCCACGCCGGCGCAGCAATCAGGACGATCAGCAGGTTCGACAGGACGACGAACATCGATCGACGGATCACCTTTCACACCCCTTTCGGTCACATCTGCTCTCGGACCTTTTCGATCCGCACCAGCGCTTAGACGGCGCCGGCAGCCCGCTGTGTTCCAGAGACCCGGAAATCCATCAGGGGTCGCCGGGTAGGCTCCGGTCAGGAGGTGGAGATTTGGCGATCTTCCAATGTCCCGTTTGCGAGCTGCGCTTTGCGCTCGGGGCGGAGCTCGAAGAGCACGTGGGCAGCGCCCACCCTGACTTCAACGTCGAGCACAAGTCCGTCGAGGACGAGATGATCTCGAAGGTCAAGCGCCGACGACGGGAAGACGACCGCTGACGAGGTCGACTTACGCCCGACTTCCGTCAGCTTGAGGTCAGCAACCGCACTTGATGGTCCCGTCGTTGAGCCATCGCATGCCCGTACCGAGATCGGCGACCCGTCCGACGCCCGGGGGATCGATGGTGTCGATTCGTTCGCCGGTATCTCCGTTCATCACCGCTACCTCGCGCCTCAGACCAACGTAGACGTTCGGGCCCGAGGCCGACGCCTGGACCCCACGGACCCTCTCGGACATCTCCCATGACTGCTGCTGGGTGAGATCGGTGGCGTCCACTTTCGTGAGATTCCGTCCGCTGGCGAAATAGAAGCTCGACTTCGAATCATGGACCGCTCTGGTGGGAAGGCCTTGCCCCAGCTCCACGTCTCGCGTGCGCGCCACCTGGAGGGTGTCGGTATCGATCTCCGCCACTTGTTGCGCGCCGGAGCTCGCTACATAGAGCGAGTCACCATCTGGTGAGATGGTCAACGCGGTTCGCCACTCCGCTCCTTGCGCGAAGTCTGCAGGTAGCGAGATGCAATGAGCCCACATGTCGTCCAGCGCGAGGACGTGGATGAACGCATACGCCTGCCCATTCCCGTCCCGTTGTGTGTAAAGGGTGTAGAGCCGACGGCCGTCCGGGCTCGCAACCTGGATACGAGCCGTTCCTCCCATGGGACGCTGCAACTCCTCGTGTGGCGTGTAGACGCCGAGCACCTTTCCCTTGTCGATGTCGAGCCGACGGACTTGATACTTGGTGGGCCGGGCCGCCGGGAGGTACTTGATGACGAAGAGGCTGGTGCCGTCGGTCGAAAACGCCTCCGGCTCGTAATTGCCCTCGAGGACGATGTGGCGCGGCTTGATCATCCCGCTACCGGCGATGACGAGCTCCGTGCGGGTCCGCCCGTCCGCGTATGGCTTCTCGCCGATGGGGCTCAGAGCCACCAGGTCTCCCTGTTCGGAGACAAGCTTGGCCAGCAGTCTGCCTTCCAGCAAGATCCGCCACCGCTCGGCGCCCGAGGAAGGATCCACGGCCGTTACCTCGGTACTTCCCGAGACGAGGTCGGTTGCCACCGCGGTAGAGAAGTCGCTCGACGTCACGGTCGCTCCTCGGGAGACCTTCGGAGGGGCCGCGGAGCCCGCTTCGAAGACGGCAACGCCTCGAGCCGAACGGAGGAACAAGAGGTCGGCCTGCTGTGGCTGCGGGCTGGTTTGAGGTTCGCCGCATCCCGCCAGCATCAGCACTCCGGCCAGCGCCACGCACCCCGCTGCGATCTTCTGCATGTCTCCTCCCCAGGTCGCCGTTGATAAGGAGACGCCGCGAGATGGAGATCGGTTCACGTTCTCTGCGCCGAAACGACCACCAGATGGCCGAATCCGCGCAAAGAACCATGGAACATGGGCAGGCCGCGACGCGCTTTTTAGTGGAGCTGCCGGGAATCGAACCCGGGTCCCCCGACCCCGCTATAGGACTTCTACGAGCGTAGTCTGCGGTTGGGTTTCGGCTTCGGCCGGCCCGCAAACAGCGACGGCCGGAGCCTAGTTCGGTTGAGTTTTCCCGTCCTTCGCACCAAACGAACTCCGGACGGTAAGCCTGCTAGGCGACGCCGGATCCCGGAAACGCAGGCGATTCCCGGGCCGACGGCCGTCGTTTTAGGGACGGCAACCGTGCTTACGCAGCGGCAGTTATAAGTGTTCCGAGGTGATTCTCGAGGTGACTCGGAGTCCTCGGCTCGCTTCCCCTATCTCGGTCGATCAGAGTCGATACCAGTTCAGCCCCATATGTGATCGCCTCCTACCTCCGGCTTCAGAGCCCCGTGGCGACCTTTTCAACGTCCTGCCCACAGGATACGTGAGCTCAGTGACCCTTTAGAAAACCCTAGATGCTGGGCTCGCGTCCCGCCCCTGCGCTCGACGGCCGGTCAAGAGATTCGCTAGGTCGTGCCGGCCTTTTGGCGGCGCCACAGGTGCCGGTAACGGAAGTATGCCCAGAACGCCAGCGAAAAGGCGCTGAAAGCGAAGAAGAGCGAGACGACCGCCATGAGCGACACCTCTTCGGAGCTCCCGTACAGAGCCTGGTCGGGGTGAAGGACGATAAGAGCGAAGAACAACATCCCGGTCGCGTAGATAGCGAGCCACACCCGGCGATTCCACGCTCTGACTGCGGCCCCGTAGAAGAAGCGCAGCGGAACTAATCCGAACACGATGGCGCCGAGCCCGGCTACCCACAACGATGCAAGTCCTGCCTCGAGCGCAAGCACCCACAGCGGAGCGCCTGCCTCGGCGGCCATGTCACTCACCGGGATCTGGGCGAACCATGACCCCACGGCGACCACACCCAGCCACACCGAAGCAAAACCGAGGGCCCTCCCATCGTCCTTCTCATCCACCGACCCCCGGAAGACGAGGGCCGTGAACACGCCGTAGACGTAGCCCGGTTGGAAGTCCGCTATGCGCGAGAAGATCACGAGGATCGTGCCGACGACGATTCCGGCGACTTGCGCACGGATCTTGCTCGACACCTTGAAGCGGCGACGTATGTAGAGAGCACGGGCGACGTCATAGGTGAGGGAAACGATCAGGAAGGACACGAACATCCCGGCCAGCAAAGCCAATGACCCGCGATTGAAACCGAAGTCCGGTGACAACTGCGCGTACAAAAGGGCGCCCGCCGCCGCGAAACTGACCAGCACGACCGGCGACGGAAGCCCGCTCAACCATGCCCGGAACCGATCGAGCCAGCCCCACGAGAACCACCCGGTTACCTCTTCGTAGTGGGCCAGCAAAGTGGCGTTGAACATGTCGGCGGGAAAACCGACCAGCAGGATCAAAAGAGCGGCCAACAGGATCGACTCAGCCAAGGTGCGGAACGACAGCGAGACCTCGCTCGGATCGGCCAGGGACCGGACGAACTCGGAACGCTGGTCCTCTGAAGGTGGAGGGCCGTTTGAGGCTGCGGGGGGTTCTGAGTCAGAGGTCTCCTCCGGCTCCGAAGTCTCCTCCGGTGCAACGGTGTCCTCGGATCCCGGCCTACGCCGACGATCGTCGCGCCGCTCGCGCTTGCGCTTCTTTTCCTTGCCGGGATCGGGACTCGGGGTGGGCCCGACGCTGGGGGTCGGAGTGGGACCCGCGGTAGGAGGCGTATTGCCCTCGCCCCCTTTGCCGGGGCCACCTCCGCCGCCGCCCCCCTTGGGACCGTCACCGCCGCCGTTGCCCCCGCCCCCGCCCGGGTTCGGGTCCTTCTCGTCGGGCGGCTCCTTTGTCTTCGTCGGCTCGGGAGAGGGTGAAGGTTCCGGCTTGGAGACGGTCACACTGGCGTCGTCCTTGGCACTTGCGCCTCGATCCCCATAGACCACCAGCACCGCTTGGTACGGGGACGAGCGACCTTCCTGATAGGTGTGCAGAATGCTGTCGGGAGGCATGCCGTTCCCGCCCGTGGACTGACCGTCGCCGAAATCGAGGGTCCAGGTGTTTATGGCCCCGTCGGTTCCCGACGTGCTGAAATTGACTTCGAGCGGGGCCGTGCCGCTCGTCGGGTTTGCGGTGAGCGAGGCCCATACCGTGGTCTGCGCATATACCGGCGCCTCGACGAAGAGCAAGAGGGAAGCGACGGTCGCGACCATCAGGGCCCCCGCCGCGCGCCTACGACGGACCGACCGGCCGGATGAGATCGCCCTCGCCTCGCCCATGAGAATCCGCCTTCGATGAGGTAGTGACCTCGTGAAACTCTAGCGATCAAAGGGGATGGCGACTAGGGGCTTTACAGATGGAGCGTGAGACGGGTCGGAGTCCCGCCCCTCGAGAGGGATTAGAAGCGAGCCCCGGTCACGCCTCGAACCGCCGTCGAGGGTGCGGGCTAGAGCCGTCGGGCCTGGAGCAAAGGGACGACATCTCGCCCGCTACTGGAGGTGACAGCTCAAGACGAAGGGCGCGCCGCCCAGACCAGCAGCGACGCGCCCTTTCTTGAATTACTACTTCTCGCACCTCTTCTGGCGGTCGTCTCCTCCGCCCGAAGAACAGACGTCTCGTCCCGACCCCCCGTCCAGCAGGTCGTCACCCCTGAAGCCCTTCAGGACGTCGTCGCCTCCGTTGCCCCGGACGATGTCGTTCCCGGCGCCTCCCTGGACGTTGTCGTTCGCCCCAGAGCCCTTCAAGGTGTCGAAGCCCTGGTTGCCCCGGACCGAGTCGCGGCCCGCCCCGCCGACGGCGAGGTCGTTGCCGCCGCCTCCGTCGATCGAGTCGTTGCCGTCACCACCCTTGATCTTGTCCTTGCCCCCACCACCAGAGACGGTGTCCGCGCCCGTTCCTCCGGATGCGTCGTCGAGGCCCCTACCGAGCTTCATGATGTCGGCGCCGGCGTTCCCGATCACGATGTCGGCGCCGCCCTTCGCACGGATCAGGTCGTTGCCGCCCCTGCCGCAGATGATGTCCGGCCCCTTCGTCCCTCTGAGGACATCCGTGCCGCTTCCGCCGGTGATGGCTCGCCTCTTCTGACAGGCCTGCTGCGGCGTGAGCGGCGGACGGGGAAGCGTGACCTTGTAGATGTCGATCGCGTTCCGTCCCGCGAAGCCGATGTTGAAGTCTGCCGCCGCGCCCCAATAGGTGAACGTCCCGTTGCGGTTCTTTCGCACCTTGAAGATATGCGACACCCACTCGTTGGCGTTCTGCGGGATGAAGTAGCCAGCCTGCTTGAACCGGAACTTGCCGTTGGGCAACTCCTGGTAGTCGATCACCTGGGTTCCCTGTGAGTACCAGCCCATGAAGATCCGGTTCTGTCCCGGGATCTGCTGGAAGACGTGCGCGGTGCAGACGCTTCCCTCGGGTTGCGTGTGGATAGGCACCCGGTGAATGGCCTTCTCGCCCTTCGGCGTGCGGGCATAGGCCTGCCATGCCTCCTTGGCGGAATCGGGGTACCTCTTGTCCAGCCGTTTGACCGAGTACGCGTGAAGGCCGCCGTTGCCGAACTTGTTTTCATCCAAAGGATCGCACGATGCACCCGGAGGAACGACACCACCGCCTCGCTCGTCCGTGCTGATGATGAACTTGCCCGAGTGCGTCAACTCCGCCTCGTGGTTGAAGTCGATGTCCTCGGTCGAGTCATACGGCGGAACCTGGCCCGTTCCGGAGCGACCCGCGTGGTGTGCAGAGCCGATATGCCGGACGCCCCCCACGGAGGGCGCTCCGATCTTCAGCCAGTTCGGGATACGGAGGTCTACATCTTCCTTGCCGGTCACGCAATCGGTGACCTTTGCGCCCGTCACGAAGGGAACGAGCGACGAGGTGTCGCGCCTCTTGCAAGGCAGTGGGGTCCCCCGAAGCTTGTCATCCCGAGGGTTGTTCGGGGTCCCGTTGTCTTTGAACATGCGGTTGATGTCGAAGTAGATGGCCGCGGCGCCACCTCCGCAGGTCAGCTTGTCGTTCGGGTAGACCTCGAGCTCATGACAGCCGTAGATGTTGCTGGTGATTGTGTGCCCGAGCGCCATCTTCAGACCCGGGTAGCGGTAGCGGAAGACCTTTGGCCGGCATTGCTTACGCTTCTCTTCAACCGTCGTGCCGTCGGGGAAGTTCATGCAGGACGAGATGTCCATGATCTCGAATCCGTCGAGGTCGGCTGCGTCGTTGTCGCCCTCGACTCTGTTCTCGCGATAGTCGTCGCTGAGCTTGTTCGGCGTGTCGTTGTTGTTGATGCTTACCGCGTCCGAGCTGACGACGTAAACGATGTGCGGACGGCGAGGATCGACGTTGACCGTGTGTGCCTCACCGATGTGGCTGGTAAGCCCGATCTCTACAGGGTCTTGGATGTTTGAGATGTCGATGATCTCGATGCCGCCTTGGGGGGCGCCGACCAGACCTGCTTCACCGTTATCGTGGCACCTACCTTCAGCGTCCGTTGCATCGAGCAAGAGCTGTGCTTTCCTGCGGACTGCCCCCTTCACCCGGGTGTTAAAGAGAACGTCGCCCTTCGGAGTTGCCTCGACATCGTGCTGGAGCCCCAAAGCGGCGGCCGGGTTGGAGGGACACTCAGCGGAGGGATGGTTCGCGATGAGCTGCACCGACTCCTGGCTGACCTTTCCGTTCTTCGTGAGACGGGCGATCGACTGACCTGCTCCGTTGGGTCCCGCGGCCAGCGTCCCGAACGAGGCGTATATCTCGCCCTTCTTCGTGAAGAAGTCGAGGTCTGTCTGAGGGTTCCCCGTCGGGATCGTCGTGATCAGCTCCCAATCCGCGTTCCGCCCCCCACTGTTGAACTCTGTCGAGAGCGGGGCATCTTCCCTCAGTGCCGGAGCCGGGTGGTCCAGCTCGTGAGCAACTGGCGCTCCGGGAAGGCCGACAACGACGAGTGCCGCCAGCGGCAAGAGAATCCCGAGCCGACGCAAAAGACCTGTTTTCATTGGTTCCCCCTCTGAGACCCGTATTGAGGGAATCGATAGTAACCCCGCAGAATGACTAGTTGGACCTATGAGGTACGTCGATTCGACTAGGGGGCGGCGGGCGACTCGCCGGGGAAGGGGACTCAGGCCGGGTCCTCCTGTAGGTTCCGCTCTGAGACGACACCATCTCCAGGGAGACAGACATTGGGTCAAGACACCTATGACTTGCTGCGGAACAACGCCTCCTACGCCCAGAGCTTTGCGAAGGGCGACCTCCCCGCAGCCCCGGCCCGCCGCCTCGCGGTCGTTGCCTGCATGGATGCCCGGATCGACGTGCACAGGATCCTTGGCCTCCAAGAAGGAGATGCCCACGTCATCCGCAACGCCGGTGGGGTCCTGACCGAGGACGTCATCCGCTCGCTGGTGATCTCTCAGAGATTGCTCGGCACCGACAAGGTCTTCCTCGTCCACCACACGGAGTGCGGCTTATTGGACCTCAGCGAGGACGAGCTCAAGAGCGAGATCGAGCAGGAGGTCGGGGAACGGCCCGGTTTCGATTTTCACGCCTTCTCCGACCTCGAAGACAACATGCGCACGACGATCGCCCAGGTTGCATCACATCCCTTCCTGTCGCCGACCGACGAGGTGCGCGGGTTCATCTTCGACGTGAGGACCGGTCGCCTCGAAGAGGTGACCTGATCCCTCTCGAGAAGGTGCCTGGGCAGAACCGCTTAGTCGGTTTTCGGTTCGAGGTCGAGAGAGCACGAGTTGATGCAGTAACGCTTACCCGTCGGTCCCGGCCCGTCGTCGAAGACGTGGCCGAGGTGACCACCGCAGCGCGCGCAGACGACCTCGGTGCGCCGCATGAACAGGCTGTTGTCGGGACGGAGCTCGACGTTCTCCGCGTTGGCCGGCTCCGTGAAACTGGGCCATCCGGATCCCGAATCGAACTTGGTATCGGAGCTGAATAGCTCGGCCCCGCAAGCGCCGCAGCAATAGGTCCCGTCGTCTTTCGTGTTGACGTACTTGCCGGTGAAGGGCCGTTCCGTTCCCTTACCTCGCAAGATCTCGTACTTCTCCGGACCTAGCTCCTGTAGCCACTCTTCTTCTGTCTTGTCGATCTGATAGCTCACTCGTACCTCCGCATCTCCGTGTCGACCTCCATTGTGACGCGAACGAGAACCTAACGAGAGCACCATCCGCTCAGCGCCGGCGGCCGACTTCCTGGCGCATGCGCCGCTCGGCGTCCCTGGAGGCGATGTCGTGGCGTCGATCATGGGTCTTCTTCCCTCGGGCGATCGCGATCTCGGCCTTGGCGATCCCATGCTTGAAGTACAGCCTCATCGGAACGAGGGTTCGTCCCTGCTGAGCGGACGCGACCTTCAACCTCTCTATCTCGCCTCGGTGGAGCAGAAGCTTGCGAGGCCGCATCGGCTCATGGTTCTGCTTGTTGCCATGCGAGTAAGGGCTGATATGACACTGCATCAGCCAGGCCTCGTCGTCGCGCACCGTTGCATACGCATCGGCGAGGCTGACCTTTCCCTCACGACATGCTTTGACCTCGGTCCCCACGAGCACCAGGCCGGCCTCGACCGTGTCCTCGATCGCGTAGTCGTAGCGCGCCTTGCGGTTCTGGGCGATCAGCTTCGTAGGTGGTCCCTGTTTCGACCCCGCCACCGTTAGCCCTGAGCCTGAGAAGCCGCCAACTGCTCGAGGACTGCGAACGCCCGTTTCTTCTGTGCATTCCGCCGGTCGTCCTCCACGACGATGTCGGGGCGAATGCCCTCGCCGTTGATGTCCTCACCACTGGGCGACAGGTACGTTCCCGTCGTCAGCTTGACGGCCGAGAGATCGGGGAGGTCGATGATCTCCTGGACGGACCCCTTGCCGAAGGTCTGCGAGCCCACCAGCTTGCTGCGCCCCTGATCCTGTAAGGCGTTCGCAACGATCTCCGAGGCGCTGGCGGTCCCCCCGTTGACCAGGACGACCAATGGGATGTCCTCGAACGCGTCCCCGCGGGCTTCGTAGACGACGTCCTCTTCCGACTTCTCGCGATAAGTGACGATCTCGCCCTCTTCGATGAATACCGAGGCGACTGCGATCCCCTCGGAGAGGAGACCCCCGCCGTTGTCTCGAAGGTCCAGAGCGATCCCGCGAGCCCCCTTGTCGCGCAGCTTCTCGACCTCGGCCCTCAGCTCCTTGCCGGCTCCCTTGGCAAACCCATAGAGCTGGATGTAGCCGATGTTGTCTTCGGTCAATCGGCCGCGCAGGTTCGGGAAGTCGATCTCGGCCCTGGTGATGTCGAAGTCGACCTTCTCACCATCTCGAACCACCGTTATCGACACCTCGGTACCGGGGGGGCCTTTGACCTTCGAGATCGCCTCCTCGATCGACATCTTCTCGACGAGCTCCCCCTCGACCGCGTATATGACGTCACCCCGCTTGAGACCTTCCGCTTGCGCTGGGGTCGCGGGGATCACCGAGAGGACCTCGAGGGTCTTGCCGTCCTGGTTGAGATTGACGCCGATGCCCGAGAAAGACCCCGTCGAGTAGTCGAGGAAGTCCTGATAGTCCTCGCGACTGTAATAAAGGGCGTAGTCATCCTCTTCTTTGACGACTTCGAGCATGGCCTTCACCGCCGCGCGCGACAGCTCCTCTTCGCTGGGCGGGTTCGCGGACTCGTCCATGATCTTGTTGTAGGCGTCCTGCACCACACCAAGGCCGTCGTCAGACGAGGACCCGAAGAGCGTTATCCCGCCAGAAACCCTCGTTGCGTTCATCCCCAGCGTGAACCCGCCAAGACCCACGACGATCAGGGCGAGAACGACGGCGATCGCTTTGAGTCCCTTTTCCATATCCCCAGAGTAAAGGGGCCGTGAGACCTATTGGAGATAAGGCATGGGGTCGACCGGCGCCCCGTTGACCCGAACCTCGAAGTGAAGGTGAGGCCCCGTGCAATAGCCCGAGCAACCAACGGCTCCGATCTGAGCTCCCCTGGAAACGGCCTGACCACTCGAAACGTAGAAGGCAGAGAGGTGGTTGTAGGTGGTGGCAATGCCGCCACCATGGTCGATGACGATGACGTTTCCATATCCGCTCATGGCGCCTACGTAGGAAATTCGTCCGTCGCCTGCTGCAAAGACACCTGCTCCGTAGGGGGCGCCGATGTCTATCCCGGAATGCAGCCGGGTGTCGCCGAATATCGGATGGACCCGGTAGCCGTAGGGCGAGGTCAGCGGTCCCGAGGTGGGCCAGCTCAACTCGCCGCCTCCCGCCGGAGGTGTGCCACTCGGGGGGGCCCCGGTATGGGTAGGAGCTTCCGCTTCTGCTTCGGCGGCCGCGGCCTGGGCCGCCAGGATCGCCTCTATCTCCTGCGAATCCGCCTCGAGTTGCTCGATCCACTCCTGGAGCTGCACCTCACGCTGCTCGGCGTCCGCGAGCAAGGTCTCCTTGGCCGCGATCACGCTCTCTTTTTCCTCGAGGACGCCGGCACGTTCCTCACGAACGGCTGCGACTTCGGCGCGGTCCTCCTCCAGCTCCAGCTGCTGGGCCGCGATGGCGTCTTTGCGCTTCTGGACCTCGTCGCGCTTTTCGTCGGTTTGAGCCTCGAGGGCCGCTATCTCTTCGATGAGGGTCGCCTCGGCGTCGAGGCTCGCCTCGTAGTACTCGACCCGGTCGACGAGATCCGCCATCGAGGTCGCCGACAGCAAACTGTCCATGGCGGCGGCGGGCCCGGACTTGTACGCCTCCACCGCCTTGGCTTCGAGCAAGTCGGTTCGCCTCTCGAGGCGGGCCCCCAGGCGGTCGAGCTCCTCGTTTAGAGCCGTCAGCTTCGTTTGCGCAACGGCGAGATCGTCTTTTACCTCTGCGATCTCCGAGTCGAGCCCCGCGAGCTCGTAGTCGAGTGTCTCGATCCTGGCCTCGATGCTCTCCCGGGCCTCGTCGAGGCCCTCGATATCGGCCTCGAGGTCGTGTTGCTCGTCTTCAGCGGCGGCGAGCTTCTCCTCGGCCCGCTCCTGCTTCTCTTCGATCGATTCGAGCCGCTCCTCGGGACCCGCTGTCGCCGGAACCGAGAGCGCGGCGAAGCCGAGCACGAGAAGAAGGAACGTGCCGCGGCGGCGGTGCGCGGAATACCAGCCCATCTGCCCCATCCTAGAGATCAACTTCAACATGAGCAACATCAGCAACAGCAGCAGGCGGCGGAGATCGCTCCGTTAAAGATGCGCTTTCGGCCGCCCTGCCCTATTTATCGGCGCCCGGGGGTCGGTTTTGAGGGGGCGAGCCCTAGACGTCGAGGAAGCGGCGAAGGGCCATGCCCGAGCCGAGGAGGCCCACGACCACACCGCCAGTCGCAAGCGCCAGGAGGACCTGGAGGATCTCGGTCCCGGTGAAGGTGAAGACCTGCTGCAGGAACTGGAAGGCCTCGCCCATCTTGGGGAACAAGAAGACGTTGGCCATCAGGACGATGGAGCCGGCGATCAACGCCCCGACCAGGGCCGCGAACACCCCTTCGAGCATGAAGGGGATCCTGATGAACCACTTCGTGGCCCCTACGAGCTTCATGATCCCGATCTCCTCGCGGCGGGCAAAGATCCCGAGGCGGATGGTGTTGGCGATGAGGGCTGCCGCAGCTGCCATGAGGATGATCGCCAAGACGAGGGTGATCGTTCGCAGAAGAGAGTTCACCCTCAGAAGCGTCTTGATGATGGACCCGCCGTAGCGGACGTCATCGACTCCCGGCCGATTACGGATCAAAGCCGCGACCGTCTCGGTGTCCTCTGCGTCGTGGAGCTTGATCCGTAGCGACGCGGGCAGCGAGTCTTCGGTGAGCGTTTCATAGAGCTCGGGTTGTCCGCGGAAGATCTCTTTGAACTCCTCGAGGGCTTCCTCCTGCGAGACGTAAGTCACCTCCTGGACCTGAGGCAACTCGGTGATCTCGGTCTGAAGGGCCTGCTGCTCCCCCTCGGTGATGTCGTTGCTGAGATAGGCCGAGACCTCGACCTTGGCCTCCCAGCTGTAAGTCATGTTGCGAACAGCCATGTGGAGGATGGCGACGCCGCCGAGCAGCAACAACGAGATGGCAACCGTCGAGATGGCCGCAACCGTCATCAGCAGGTTGCGGCGAAGATTCGTGGCGGTCTCCGAAAAGAAGTAGCTGATCTTCATGTACCGACTCCGTAGATGCCCCGGGACTGGTCTCGCACGACGAGGCCGTCCTCGAGCTCGATCACTCGGCGACGCATCGAGTCCACGATGGCGTGGTCGTGCGTCGCCATGACGACCGTCGTGCCGATGCGATTGATGCGATCGAGTAGGCGCATGATCCCCACGGAGGTAGCGGGGTCGAGGTTCCCCGTCGGCTCGTCGGCGATCAGGATAAGTGGACGATTGACGAAAGCCCGGGCAATCGAGACACGCTGCTGCTCACCACCGGACAGCTCGTCGGGAAAACGATCGAGCTTCTCGCCCAGTCCGACGAGCTCCAGGATCTGGGGGACCTGACGCCGCACGACGTTGCGGGGGCGTCCGATCACGTCGAGAGCGAACGACACGTTTTCGAAGACGGTCTTGTTAGGAAGCAACTTGAAGTCCTGGAAGACACAGCCCACGTTGCGACGGAGATAGGGGACGCGCCAACGGGGAAGGCTCGCGAGGTCCTTACCCGCTACGAAGATGTCGCCCGCCGTGGGCTCCTCTTCTTTCGTCATCAGCTTCAAGAAGGTGGATTTACCGGACCCCGACGGACCCACGATGAAGACGAACTCACCCTTCTCGATGTCGATGGAGACGCCATCGAGCGCGTGGATGCCGCCCTTGTACTCCTTCTTGACGTCAACCGTCTTGATCATGCGAAGCTCAACCTCGTCTCTCGATGGAAGGCCGGTGTGGCCCCGGGCGGCTCGGCGCTATCCAGGTGCGGCCGCCATTCGGTCGAAGAAGCGGTACGGGTGCTCCTCGCCGTGGATCGACTCGTAGTCGGACCACGCTCCATGGTAATAGCTGTCGCCGCGTCTGATGATCTCTTCGCAACTCTCCTTGGAAATCCCTACCACCCGGAGGCGCTTGACCAGGGAGTTCAGGGAGAAAGCGGCGACCTCGTAGGGGTTGATGAGGAGGTTCGGAGGAGTCGACTCCGGGGAGATCGCAAAGCGACGGTCGGGTGATGCCACCGTCCTGCAGGAGGGCTCGAGGAGGCGGAAGACCGTGGCCTCGACCCGCTCCAACAACGAGCGATCCCGGACGCCGGCCTCCATCAGTGCGCGCACGCCGAAGTTCACGTGTCGCGATTCGTCTCGCGCCACCGCCGTGAATCCCGCATAGAAACCCGGGAGGATCTGCAGCTCGCGCAGGAACCCGAGCAAGTACTTCTGGCCCGTGAGCGCCAGCATGCCCTCGACGACCAGGTGATAGATGGTGACCGCCTCGACCCAGGACCCATAGTCGGAAGGGTCGATCCGAACGGCCTCCGTCGCCTGCACGAGGTCGCGGTCGAACACCTCGCGGAAACCGCCAACGGTGCGATCTCGCAGTTGTTGCAAGACGGGCGTGAGACCGCCGGAGATCCCCACGACGGTTTCGAAGAACCGCGAGAAGAACACCGTGTGGCGGGCCTCGTCCACGAGCTGGGTAGACAGAAAGATGCGGGAGGGTTCGTCGGGGGCCGCGTGAACCAGTGGCGACAGCGTGTCGGTTACCGCTTGCTCACCGACGAAGAAGAGGGTGAAGGTTCGCTGCAGCTCGATACGAAAGCCCTCGAACAAGTCCTTCCATTGGACGGCGTCGAGCTCGAAGTCGAGATCCTCCGTGGACCAGTTCTGTCGCTCCCAGCGATGGTAGAGATCCATCGGCGTCGGCCTCGAGTTGAGAAGCCACTCCATCTGCTCGTAGACATCATCGATGTCTACATCACGCATCTCGTCGAGGTCGGCTCCTTCGACCTTTCGAACGACTTCGGGTCTTGTATCAGGCATGCTCAGATAATCCCACCTTTAAGTCGGATCGGGAAGGCATTGCCGCATCAAGGTGAGCTCTGCGATGCCTCTTCCCTGGCGCCGCTGGCCTTGCGTCGCAGCTCGGCCTCGATGAACTTTCCGATGTCCCCGTCGAGCACGGCCTGGACGTTGCCGGCCTCCGCCGCCGTCCGGTGGTCTTTGACCATCTGATAAGGATGAAGGACGTACGACCTGATCTGCGATCCGAAGCCGATGTCTCTCTTTTCGCCGGATAGGGCGCGCAGCTCCGCCTCCCGCTCTTCCTGAGCGCGCGCGACGAGCCGTGATTTCAGGATCCGCATGGCAACGGCGCGGTTCTGCATCTGTGACCTCTCGTTCTGACACGACACCACGATGCCGGTCGGAAGATGCGTTATGCGCACGGCGGAGTCAGTGACGTTGACATGCTGTCCACCGGCCCCCGAAGAGCGGTAGGTGTCGACACGCAGGTCGTCGGCATTGATCTCGACATCCACGTCCTCCTCGATCTCGGGCGTGACGTCGACCGACGAGAACGACGTGTGACGACGTTTTGCAGAATCGAAAGGAGAGATACGAACCAGCCGGTGGACGCCGCGCTCCGTTGCAAGTAGCCCGTATGCAAAGCGGCCTTCGATGGTGACCGTTGCACTCTTGACCCCGGCTTCCTCACCCGGCGTCAGGGCCACGATCTCAGCTTTGAACGAGCGGCGCTCGGCCCAGCGCAGATACATGCGCAGCAACATCTCGGCCCAATCCTGAGAGTCCGTCCCGCCCTCGCCCGCGTGGACTTCGAGGATGGCCGGGTGGTCGTCGAAATCACCGCTCAAGAGAGCCACGACCTCGAGAGACGAGAGCTCTTGCTCGAGCACAGACAGCTCGCCCTCTGCTTCGACCGCGGAATCCTCATCCCCCTCTGCGGAGGCCAGCTCCCATAGGACGCTTGCGTCGGAGAGCCTCTGGGCGATCCGGTCGTAAGTCGTCACGTCTTCGGAGAGACGAGAGAGCTCGGACATCACCTTTTGCGCGCCGGCGGGGTCGTCCCAGAAATCCGGTTGCGCGCTGAGGTCTTTCAGCTCGTCGAGGCGGGCGCGTCTCCGGTCGACGTCAAAGGTAGTCCTTTATCTGATGGAGCTTCGCTCGGACGGTCCCGAACCGCTCGTTTAGATCGTCAATTGCCATGAAACGAGACTATCCGCCGGTCGGGTCGGGATGGAGATCGATCTCGGTGATCGTGTCGTCGCCCTGGTTTGCGACCCAGAGCTTTCCTTCTCCATAGGCGATCCCCTGCGGGTCGTCTCCGACGGGCAGAGGCGCGCCCACCGGCTCGTTCGACGATGGATCGATCCTGACGACCGCGTCGGCCTCGGGAAGAGTCGCCCAGACGAAGCCGTCGCCGACCGTTATGGCGCTCGCCTGTTGTTGCAGCGTCACCGTCTTCGAGGATCCGAGGTCGCCTGCGGCGACCCGGGTGATCGTCTTGTCGAAGTTCACGACCCAGACCGAGCCTTCACCGACCGCCAGCGTCGTGGGACTGAATCCGACCTTCGCCCGGTCTCGTACCCGGAGCGTCTCGGGATCGATCTGAACC